>JBFJTG010000124.1:0-8983 GCA_041625575.1 Litorivivens sp. | reverse complement strand
TACAGATCAGATCGTTAACCTTGTAGGAGCGAGCCCTGCTCGCGAATGCATTCGCTCCAGGTGCTAGCGTTTGCTTTCAGTCTGCGTCGGCTTTTCCACTTCGCAGGGCTTGTGGCCCTTTGAACCTGCAAGAACGATGTTTGCGCGCTTGCAGCTGCCTCTTCACACTGGAACCCAGTTTACGCGTGTGAACGCGCAATTTTCTTGCTTATTCGCCACTTAAAGAGTATTTATTGGCTTATAATTTCAATATTTACATTTTTAGTGGATTTATATGCCTTCCAAAGAAAAGAATCTGGTAAAACTGGACAGAATCGACCGTAAAATCCTGGAAACCCTGCAAGAACGGGGGGAGCTGAGCAATAACGACTTGGCAGACCGGGTTGGCCTCTCGCCCTCGCCCTGTCTGCGCCGCGTGCGCCTGCTGGAAGAGGCGGGCATTATTTTGCGACGCGTCACCCTGCTAGATGCTAAAAAGCTGGGCCTCTCCCTCACCGCTTTGGTGCACATTGGCATGGATCGGCATACGCCCGACCGCTTTGAGACCTTTGAGAAGGAAATCAGCAGCTATCCGGAAGTACAGACCTGCTACCTGATTACAGGGCAGGATGCGGACTATCAATTACAGGTGATTGTTCCGGACATGGAAGCCTATCAGTCCTTGTTGCTGGAGCGTATTACCCGCATCCCCGGGGTAACCGGCGTGCATTCGAGCTTTGTGATGCGCAAGATAGTCGACCGCCGGGCGCTGCCGCTCACCTATCTGTAGCGGGCCTGACGCCTCCTCAACCTCTTTCACTACCCCCTGAAATCGGCAATACTTGCATAAAATATGCAGAGAAAAGGCAGCAAGCCGTGGCAACAGACCTGAATAAGCAAGACATCACCATTCTCAATATCCTGCAGAAGGACGCCAGCAAAACCTCCACCGAAATTGCCGACACTTTGAATATGTCGCAGTCGCCTTGCTGGCGCCGCATCAACCGCATTGAGCAAGACGGCTTTATTCGCAAGCGGGTGGCCATACTCGATAGGGAAAAACTGGGCATGGAACTGGTGGTGTTCACCACCGTCAACCTGACGATAGTGGGCCGTCAATCGCTGGAAGACTTTGAAAAAGCCGTGCGTGTGCTACCCGAGGTGGTGGAGTGCTACACCATGACCGGCATCTGGGACTACATGCTCAAGGTTGTAGCCAGAGATATTCGTCACTACGAGGTTTTTGTGCGCGAGCATTTGCTAACCCTGCCCATGGTGGGCGAAACGCATTCGCATATCGCTGTAACCGAAATTAAAAACACCACCGAACTGCCGCTGGATACCCAGCTATAGCCATTAAGGTTTTACGCAAGCTTACGCCTTAGCTCGAAGCTTCACTGCGCCTTCGGGTGGAGCCGCTGGCTGAAACAAGGCTTGCGCCATTGACTCTGCAACGGCGTGGGTGGAACGCCGCTCTTTCTCAGCCTGCCGGAATATCTGCGTTAAAACCTCGCTAATGTTTTCCACATGGCGCTCAACCTTATGCTCACTGCGCGGTTCACCCCGAGCGCAGTGCTGGTAGTAAATGTCGATAATGCCACCAGCGTTAATAACAAAATCCGGGGCATAAACAATGCCGCGGCTGCGCAATGTTTCGGCCTGCGCGGCAGAGGCCAATTGATTGTTGGCCGCACCGGCAATGATTGTCGCCTGCACCTGCTCTACAAGCGCTTCACTCAATACCGCGCCCATCGCGCAAGGTGCCAACACGTCCACCTCCAGTTGCAGTATCTCCGAGGGCGCAACCACGATCGCACCTAAAGCCTCAACCCTGCGCACGTTGTCTGCATTGACGTCGGCAACAAAGACCTTGGCCCCCGCTTTAAGCAAACGCTCGGCAAGGTGGCGGCCAACTGCGCCCACGCCCTGAATGGCAATGCGCACGCCGCGCAATTCCTCACTGCCGCGCTGATAACGCAAGGCAGCCTGTATGCCGCAAAACACGCCATAGGCTGTGTAAGGCGAAGGATCACCGCCAAAGCGCTGGCTTTTACTTACGCCGGCCACATGGCTGGTTCGCTCCTGCATGGTGGCCAAGTCGGCAACGCAGGTTCCTGAATCTTCGGCGCCAACGTAACGCCCGCCGAGACTTTCAATAAAGTCGCCCATGGCGAGCAGCATAGGTCTGCTTTTTTCTGTGGCCGGGTTGCCCAGAATCACGGCCTTGCCACCACCCAGTGGCAAGCCTGCCAGTGCCGACTTATAACTCATGCCTCGCGACAAACGCAGCACATCATCCAGCGCCGCCTCGTCGCTGGCGTAGTCAAACATACGGCAGCCACCCAAGGCTGGTCCTCGGGCCGTATTGTGAATCGCAATTATTGCCTGCAGCTTTGACTTGGCGTCCTTATGAAAAACCACCAACTCATGCTGATCAAACGAGGGGGCCGAAAAAACACTCATCCACTGCTCCAGCTATTAGTACTTTGTTTGTTAAGCCGCAGATTCAATTTCCACAACTTGAACGACTTCACCACGGAATTTTCTCAGGAGACGCTCCCGACGCACTTGATACTGTGCGATAGCAGCATCCTTTACATGACCAAAACCGCGAACCTGTTCGATCAGACCAACAAGCTCGATTGCGACGGGGAGTTTGTCTTCACTCAGATTTTCCAGCATGTCATCCAGGTCAGACCGGAACTGCTCAAGCAACTCCCGCTCCTGACGCCGCTCGCTGGTGTAGCCGAAAATATCCCAGGCGCTACCGCGCAGGCCTTTGAATCTAGCCAGCACAGAAAACAGGGGCATCATCCAGGCCGAAAATTGCATTTTTTTCAGCTCACCCGTATCGGGATCTTTCTTCGACAGCAGGGGCGGCGCCATATGGAATTGCAATTTAAAGTCGCCCTCGAAGTTCTCGCGCACCTGCCTCATAAACTCGCCATTGCTGTATAGGCGGGCAACTTCATACTCGTCTTTGTAAGCCATAAGTTTATGCAAGGCGCGAGCTACCGCTCTTGTCAGCGCGAAGTCACCATGCCCTTCACAGGCCGCCTCGGCGCTACGCACACGCTCAACGTGCGCGCGATAACGATCGGCGTAAGCCGTGTTCTGGTATTCCACCAGATGCCTGTAACGGAAATCGATAATTTCATCCAGGTCCGACAAAGGTTGCCAATGGGAAACAGGTGTGCCGGATATCTGACGCACAGCCTGGGCGTCGACCACACAGCGCCGACCCCACAAAAAGGCCTGCTTGTTGAATTCAATGGCGACCCCATTTAATTCAATGGCCTGATCGATGGCTTGCGCCGAGACCGGGATATAGCCTTTCTGGAAGGCGTAGCCGAGCATGAAGAAGTTGGTCGCTACCGCGTCACCCAGCAGGTGAGTGGCGATGTGTGTGGCCTCAACAAAATCGACTTTTTCCTTGCCAACCTCGTCTTCGATGATGCGCTTCATTGAGTCGGTGGGAAATTTGGCGTCGGGGTTATACACAAATTCGGCGGTTGCCGTTTCGCTGTCGTTGACCACCGCATAGCTGCGCTCGACGTTTACTTTGGCAATGGCTTCGTCGCCGGTACTCACCACCAGATCACAGCCTAGCAGCAAGTCGGCGTCGCCCGCCGGAATACGCACGGCGTTGATGTCTTCCTGACGGCGGGCCACACGCAAATGGCTAACAACGGGGCCGAACTTTTGCGCAAGTCCGGTCTGGTTCATGGTTGCGCATCCCTTACCTTCAATATGGGCAGCCATGGCCAGCACGGCGGTGACGGTCAACACGCCGGTGCCACCCACGCCGGTAACAACAATATTCCAGGGCCGGTCGAGTTTGGGCAGTACGGGATCATTTACAGCGGCAAATTCCCCGATGTTCTGAGCCGCGCTGTTCTTTTTCAAGGTTCCGCCAATCACCGACACAAAGCTTGGACAGAAACCCGACACACAGGAATAATCCTTGTTGCAGGCGCTCTGGTCTATTTCGCGCTTACGCCCCAGCTCGGTTTCCTTGGGCAACACGGACAGGCAGTTGGATTTTTTGCCACAGTCACCGCAACCCTCACACACAGCGGCGTTGATAAAAATGCGACGGTTTGGGTCTTCCAACAAACCTTTTTTACGGCGTCGGCGTTTTTCTGCGGCGCAGGTTTGTTCGTAAATTAAAATAGAGGTTCCGGAAAAGCCCTGCAGTTCCTTTTGAACCGCCATCAGATTATCCCGATGATCCAGAGTAAGGCCATCGCCCAGTGCAAACTCGAATTTCTCGGGGTGATCGGACACCACCGCAATGCGTTTTGCCCCTTCGCCGCGCAACTGCTGGATGATCTGTTCAACGCTCAAGCTGCCGTCAACCGGCTGACCGCCCGTCATGGCAACCGCATCGTTGTACAAGATTTTGTAGGTGATATTGACGCCGGAGGCGATGGCCTGGCGAATGGCCAACGAGCCGGAGTGGAAGTAGGTGCCGTCGCCCAAATTCTGAAACATATGCGGCGTTTCGGTAAACGCGGCCTGCCCCACCCAGCTCACACCTTCGCCACCCATTTGGGTAAAGGTTTTGGCGGGGCGGCTTTCCATAAAGGTGCCCATGTAGTGACAGCCAATACCGCCCAAGGCGGTGCTGCCTTCGGGCACCTGCGTTGAAGTGTTGTGAGGGCAGCCGGAGCAGTAGTGGGGTTTGCGCTCTATTTTGTTGCGATTGCTCGCCAGCGACTGTTCTTTATGTGCATAGAAATTCAGGCGCTTTTCGATTTCTTCGCTTTGGTAAAAGCGACGAATACGCGAAGCGATTGCCCGCGCCACCATAGCTGGCGTCAATTCACTGAGATTGGGCAGCAAGTCATGTCCGTGCTCGTCAAACTCGCCAATAACCCGCGGACGCTTATCTACCGACCAGTTATATAGCTGGCCGGTGAGCTGGTCTTCAATAATGGAGCGCTTCTCCTCCACTACCAGAATTTCTTCCAGGCCGTCGGCAAAGGCGTGGGTGTTTACCGGCTCTAGCGGCCAGGGCATTCCCACCTTAAACACCCGCAGCCCGATCTCCGCTGCTTTCTGCTTATCAATGCCCAGGTCTTCCAGAGCCTGCAATACGTCAAGGTAGGCCTTACCACTGGCGATGATGCCGAGTCTCGGATTCGCGCTGTCCAGCACTGTGTAGTTGAGATTATTGACCCGGGCGAATTCACGGGCGGCATAAATTTTGAACTTATTTAATCGTCGCTCCTGATCAAGAGGACTATCGGGCCAGCGCACATGCACACCGTCGGCAGGCAATTCGAAACTGTCAGGAATGATGATGTTAATGCGATGAGGGTCAATTTCTGCCGAGATCGCCGAATCCATATTTTCGGTGATGGCTTTCAGGCCCACCCAGGTTCCGCAGTAGCGGGACAACTCCCAACCGTAAATGCCAAGGTCCAAAACCTCTTGCACATTGGCTGGCGCCAGCACGGGAATGGAGGCGCCCATAAACATATGCTCTGACTGGTGCGGCAGCGTCGAAGACTTTGCCGCGTGATCATCACCGGCCACTGCCAGCACGCCACCGTACTTGGAGGTACCAACAGCGTTGGCATGCTTGATAACATCCATGCTGCGATCGACGCCCGGACCCTTGCCGTACCACATGCCAAAGACACCGTCATATTTTGCACCGGGGAACAGGCCAACTTCCTGACTGCCGCGCACAGCGGTTGCCGCCAGGTCTTCATTGATACCCGGCAGAAATTTGATGTTGTGCTGATCCAGGTATTTCTGCGCCTTCCACATTGCCTGGTCTACGCCACCCAATGGAGAGCCCCGATAGCCGGATATAAAACCCGCCGTATTCAGTCCGCGCTCAAGATCGCGCTGATGCTGCAAGATGGGGAGACGCACGAGCGCCTCAATACCGTTGAGATAGGCACGGGTGGTATCCAGTGCGTACTTGTCGTCTAGAGAGATTTTTCGACCTGCCATAAATTGCCCTACCAATGCCCGGTTACTTATAAGAATAGTAGACAAAAGGCCGTGCGATTTTTATTTTATATAGACGTATCTGTCACCGAACCGGGTCTATAAAATCCCTTTATTGGAATATTCATGCATTATAAATACCCGCATACGAGACCAAGCTCCCTGCGGGCGCCCTCACCCTCGAAAATCACAAAAAATCTCGCCTCTATTGACGCAAACAACAACTTCCCTTAAAAAGGCCGACCTAAATTTGCAGTAGACATCATGGCGTGGATTTCCTTCGACGTTTTTCGCACTCTGGGCTTCGCAGACACCCTGCACATCAAGCCTGATCAGGTCTTTCAATACAAAGCTGAAATCAGTCAGGCGCAGTGGGTTTTGTTTCCACCCTACTGGCAATTGAATGCCCTGCAGTACGGCTTAAAGGCCCGAATCTTTCCCAGTGAATCCTGCTACCGGCTGGGCAATAACAAAGTGGAAATGACCAGAGCCTTCGAGCTCGTCGCGCCGCACAATACACCTCACACTCGCATACTGGCCAACACGCCCGCCAACGCCGAACTGCTATGGCGGGAAATGATTACACCCTTTGTGGCCAAGCTCCCCAAGGCCTCCCAGGGCGATGGCGTGTGGCTGATAGATTCACGGCACGACTGGCTAAACTATGTTGCCCTGAGCGAAACACTTTACGCTCAGGAATACCTGCCGATTGATCGCGACATCCGCATTATTGTTATTGGCGATAAGGTGCTCGCGGCCTATTGGCGCCAGCAGGCCGCGCGCGGCTTTTACAACAACGTTGCCAAGGGTGGCTTTGTTGATCAAAGCCCGGTACCGCAGGCGGCCATCGAGCTCGCACTGCAACTCGCCAAGGCACTCGACATTAACCACGCAGGCTTCGATATCGCCATGGTTGGCGATAGACCCTATGTGCTGGAGTTCAACCGGCTATTTGGGAATCAGGGCATTGCCGGTGGCGACGTCATGCTGCGCGAGGCAATTGTCGACTACCTTCAACGCCAAGGCGCGCCGACTGCTCCCAATTTTCCCTCTCGCCCGGCGCAGGTACGAAGACGTTTACGGCAGGTCGCCTGAGGACGAAACCCCTGAAGGCCGCTCGGCAACGAGAAGCTGAACCAGCTTTCGCACAAGCGGCGAGATGAGGAGGGTCACGGGAAAGGCCACCGCAAAAGCGAACATCCAGGCCTTTAGCCAAATCGATAAAATGTTGCTCACTAAGCCAACATTAAAAATCGAGATAACCAATGACATTAGCATCGACATCAGGAAAGCCATAAAAAAGGCGAACACGAGGGACGCGTATTGGCTCGGCACACTGCCCCGGAGCTTGCTAATTTTCAATTCAACCTCTCTTCGATATTAAAAAACACGCCGCACAATCATCATGCGGCGACCCGGACGTACAAAAGCGCTAGGCTGAGCTCGGTGCGATTTCCGGGGGCGCATCCACAGCCTCGGCTTCATGCTGCTCAGCCAGCCAAAGATAAACACAGGGCAAGACCAGTAGCGTAAAGAAGGTGCCGATTATCATCCCGGCAACCAGAATAATACCGATACTGTTACGCGCTTCGGCGCCCGGTCCACTGACCAAGACCAGTGGCATGTGTCCGAGCACAGTGGCGGCCGTGGTCATCAATACGGGCCGCAAGCGGGTTTCAGCAGCGATACGAATGGCCTCACGTTTACGGGCACCCAGCTTCTGCGCCTGATTGGCAAACTCGACAATCAAGATACCGTTTTTTGCGACCAGCCCTACCAGCGTGACAAAGCCGATTTGCGAATAGATATTGATACTTGTCCAGCTTAAAAATGGGAACAGCAAGGCCCCGGCAATCGCAAGCGGCACCGAACCCAGGAGCACCACCAGAGGATCACGCAAACTATTAAATTGCACCGCCAGCATCAGGTACACCAGCACCAGTGCAATTCCGAGTACACCCATCATGGTGTTGCCTTCTTTACGTATTTGGCGCGACTCACCGGCGTAGTCGATCGAGTAGCGCGGCGGCAAGACTTCTTCCGCCGCTTTTTCAAGAGCCGCCAGGCCCTGCTCTTTCGTGGTACCGGGCAAAACACCGCCGTAAAGACGAAAAGAGCGCTTCTGATCAAACTTGCCCAGCACACGCGGCGCCACCTCATAATTCAGGCTCGCGATCGAAGACAACCGAACCAAATCACCCTCGGGCGTTTGCAACATCAAATCGAGAATCGTCTCAGCGTCGTGACGATCATTATTTTGCACCATAGGTATGACGCGATAGGCGCGACCTTTCGCATCAAAGCGATTGGCGTAGTTACCCGACAGCATCGTCGCAATCTGGTCGTTCACCGATTGCATGGTCATCCCCAGGTCGGCAACCCGATCGCGATCAATATTGAGGCGCACTTCCGGCAAGTCTATTTTCAGATCGGTTTCCGCAAACATGAACTTGCCGCTGGCAAAGGCGCTCTGCACCATTTTATTCGCGTACTGTTTCATGTCGGCATAGCTGTCTGGCGATTGCACTACCATTTCTACATCGAACTGGCCCGCTGTCGGTAGCGAGGCAGGCAGAATAGGAAAGGCGGTAACGCCCGTAATTTGCGAAAGCGCACCATAGGCTTGGGGCAAAATATCCTGCACGCTGAAATCACGTTGATCGGTATCAATAAAGCTCATTCCGCCAAAGCCGCCGCCAGCCAACACGATTTGCCACATCAGTGTGGTGCCGGGAAGCTCCAGCAGCGTGTCCACCACGTCGTACATCTGTCGGTTGGTATAATCCAGAGAAGCCTCGGGTGGAGCCTCTACCACCACACTCAGTGAAGCTTCGTCTTCTATGGGTGCCAGTTCCTTTTGGGAAAACATCAAAAAGGGTACGGCCAACAAACTAAACACCAGACCCATGACCAATATCTGCTTCTGCCACTGAAAAATACCTTCCAGCGCTTTCGCATAGCGCTCATGCAAGCGATCAAAGCGATCGTTCACCCACTGGGTGATGCGGCCTTCATGCCCACCCTCGGGTGTGACCCGAGC
>JBFJTG010000123.1:0-9141 GCA_041625575.1 Litorivivens sp. | reverse complement strand
CGACTACAAGCTCAGCGTTGCGGTATGGGTGGGAATGATTGCAATGGCGGGTCTGGCTGCCGAGCTCGGTTTGCTTATGCTCCATTACCTCGACAAGTCTGAGAGCAGTGAGTCTCCGGAAACGGCTGGCGACAATATCGCGGCGGCGGCTTCGCAGCGTATTCGCCCTATGTTAATGACCAGCCTGACCCTGTTGATATCACTGATCCCCGTCATGCTCAGTGACGGAACGGGCGCCGATGTGATGAAACGAATAGCAGCGCCTATGGTTGGAGGAACACTCAGTTCGCTAGTTGCGGTACTTTTCGTGTTTCCAGCCTTGTACGCCTTGCTTATGCGGGGTAGGGGCAAAGCGCCTTGATACTCTTTTCGCTGCGAGTATCTGCCCCTCTAATATCTTGACTCTGGAGTATGGTGTAGACTTTAGGCTTGTTTCTAAAGATAGCTCCCGGCGCTGAATTTGAAGGCTGGAGCTGACGAAAATTTAGCTGTTACCCTCGAAATATGAAACGAAACCGCATCGCTACATTGCTTATCGCCTTCTTCCTGATTCAGCAGGCAGGTGCGGTCGTGGCTTCGGCGCTTCATTATCACGGTATGGCACAAAGTGAATCGTCCTTGAACGTGGATCAGCCGGATTCACCAAGCCTATCCAATAATTGCCACGATTCAGAGGGCAGTGCGGAAAAGGCGAGTGAATTCAATAAACATGCGATGCATCAGCAAATCCAGCCAACAAGTGCTGAGGCTGCTTCCCAGACAATGGATTGCTGCGATCTTAGTTGTGATTGTTGTGTTGGCGGTTGCCAGTCTGGACTCACTGTGCCGCTTGGTTTTGCTGTGCTACCAAGAACGCAAACCCTCTCGTTTTTTCATATTCCCCACACCCCACAAGCTCCCGCTGCAAGCCTTCTTCGCCCACCGATTACGTCCTAACACAGGATAGTTGTGCCTGCCGTTTACCGGCCTGGCTTCAAACCATGTAATCGACATCACAGGAAGGGCGAAATGCGTTCTACTACACTCCCCATAGATTTAAATGACATTCGACTGTCGCGCCGGCGTTTCGTGACCGGTGCCACTGCTGGCGGCGTACTCGCAAGTCTTGGAGCCCACGCATCCTTTGCCATGCCCGTCGCAATGAATGCACCACAAGTTCTCTCAGGCAATCTTTTCAATCTGGACATCGCTCATCTGCCAGTCAACTTTACCGGTGCCGAACGGATTGCTACGGCAGTGAATGGTTCTGTACCAGCGCCGATACTGCGCTGGAAAGAAGGCGAGCGGGTCACCTTGCGGGTGACTAACCGGCTGGCACAGGACAGCTCCATTCACTGGCACGGCATGATTCTGCCCACAGAAATGGACGGCGTGCCGGGACTGAGCTTTGACGGTATCAAGCCGGGCGAAACCTTCGAGTATCAGTTCGACGTAAACCAGAACGGAACCTACTGGTATCACAGCCACTCAGGCTGGCAGGAACAAACAGGCTTGTACGGTGCAATCGTTATTGACCCGAAAGAGCCGGACCCTGTTGCATGCGATCGCGATTACGTAGTGATGTTGTCCGACTGGTCTGACACAGATCCCTCGACCATCTACGCCAATCTCAAAAAGATGAGCCACTACTACAATTTCCAGGAACGCACGGCGGGTGATTTGTGGCGGGACATTAAAGACAAAGGCCTCGCGCAAACCTGGAGCGAGCGCAAAATGTGGAATGTGATGCGGATGAATCAAACCGACATCTCCGACGTCACCGGCTACACCTATACCTATCTTATGAATGGCGCTACGCCCGATCGTGGCTGGACGGCTCTATTCAAGCGCGGCGAAAAAGTACGCCTGCGCTTTATTAATGGCTCGGCCATGTCGATTTTCGATGTTCGTATTCCGGGTTTGAAAATGACAGTCGTCGCCGCTGATGGCCAGAACATAGAACCCGTTTCGGTTGATGAGTTCCGAATGGCTCCGGCGGAAACCTATGACGTAATAGTGCAGCCCGCCGACGATATCGCCTATAGCCTTTTTGCTCAGACTATAGACCGCAGTGGCTATGCGCGGGGCACCTTAACACCGGACGCAAGCCTGCGTGCCGACCCGCCGGCTATGGATCACCTTGCCACGCTCAGCCACAGCGATATGGGCATGGGAGGAATGGATCATTCCGGCCATGGCATGGGCAGCATGAAGGGGGTGGACCACAGTCAACATTCCAGCATGAATGGTATGGATCACAGCCAACACTCTGGCATGCAAGAAATGAAAACGATGGACCATAGTAAACATGGCATGCATAAACCGGCTCTAGGGCGCGCCGGTTTTGGCAGCAATAGTGATATTCACCACACATCCACAGAATTTGGTCCGCATATAGATATGCGCGCTGAATCGCCCATGAGTGGATTAAAGGATCCCGGAATAGGCCTGCGGGAGCACCAGCAGCGCTATGGGCGCAAAGTCCTGACCTATAGTGACATTCGTAACCTGTATAAAACCCGGGATAGGCGCGAACCTGAACGAGAGCTACAAATCCATCTAACCGGCAATATGAGTCGCTACATGTGGTCGATGGACGGTATTAAATTTGACGATGCCGAGCCGATTATTCTTTATCACGGCGAACGTGTTCGAATACGTTTGGTCAATGACACCATGATGACTCATCCCATCCACCTACATGGACTGTGGAGTGAATTGGAAACCGGCGACCCAAACTACATCCCCCGTAAACATACCGTCATTGTTCAACCCGGATCGTCGATCAGCTATCTGGTTACTGCCGATGCATTTGGCAGATGGGCTTATCACTGCCATTTGATGTTTCACATGCCAGGCATGATGCGTGAAGTGAGAGTCGTAGACGGAGGAACAGCATGATGCGAATTAACTCTACAATTACGGCATTACTCGGTAGCGCGGCCTTAACACTGGCATCGCCATTGGTCTTTGCTCACTCGAAAGACGATCCCTTTCTCAGCATGACGAAATTGGATCAGTTTGAGGTACGAAGCGTCGAAGGTGATGACCCGCTAGTGTTAGAAGGACAGGCATGGTTTGGCTACGACATTCAAAAGCTGTGGCTTAAAGCGGAGGCCGAGCGTGCAGATGACGAAACTGAGGAGTTGGAATTGCAGGCCCTGTATAGCCATGCTTTGTCTGCTTTTTGGGACGTACAAGTTGGCTTGCGCAAAGATTTCATTCCGACACCGGATCGAAGCTGGGGTGTTATAGGTATTCAAGGTCTGGCTCCCTATTACTTTGAAGTAGACGCGGCGCTGTTTGTTGGCGAGAGCGGTCGTACGGCGGCGAGATTGGGAGCTGAATACGAATTGCTTTTCACTCAAAAGCTTGTCCTCACACCAGAATTGGAAGTCAACGCCTATGGCCAAAACGATGCTGATACAGGGAATGGCTCCGGACTGGCTGATATAGAGCTTGGCTTACGGCTACGCTACGAAATACGGCGCGAGTTCGCTCCCTATATCGGTGTTAACTGGCAGAAGAAATATGGAAATACTGCTGATTTTTCCGAACTTCGAGGTGCCGAGGTAGAAGAGACGCAATGGGTCTTAGGGATCCGTGCTTGGTACTAAGTATGTTCTTCGAGTCTGGGGGCTTGTTCAGCGCTGCACTGGACGAGCCCTTAAAAGGAGTCCGACATGGTTAAGGGAAAATTTCTAGAGCAGAGCATCCGCTGGGGAAGCTATCCCCTTATATTTCTGGGTTGCGCATTGCTGCAATTACAAATCCTCTCGCAGGGGCTGCCGTATTGGCCGCTTACGCCGCTGGTCGCAACAGTGGGTATCGTGTTGATCGCACTACTGGAGCGAGTTAAGCCATACGAAGTGGTGTGGAATAGCGACCACGATGATACTGCAGTCGATATTCTGCACGCAGCTTTTAGCCTCACCTTGATTTTTACCGTTGTGGAAGTTGCGACACTGTCGAGGGCTGTATTGCCTGATCAAGTTCTGGGTTTTGCCTCGGTGTGGCCGTCAGAATCTCCGCTCTGGACGCAGGTCTTGCTTGCCGGCGCCATCATCGATTTCGGACTGTGGTTTATGCATTGGCTAAGCCATAAAAACGGATTCTTGTGGCGCCTGCATACCCTGCACCACAGCTCGGAACGGCTTTATTGGTTAAACGGTGAGCGTCGCCACCCCATTAGTGCCGTTCTACTGGCTGGTCCGGGATTGGTATTTACGATCGTGCTTGGCGCCCCGGCTGAAGTCATTGGGTGCTGGTTCGCTATCATTGCTGTGCATTTGGCTTTTCAGCATTCAAACCTGGATTACTCGGTAGGCAAATTCAGATCAATTTTGGGTGTTGCAGAAATCCATCGCTGGCATCATAAACGTGAATATGAAAACGCTCAGGTAAATTTCGGCGAATTCTGGATGTATTGGGATCACCTGTTTGGCACCTTTAAATATCACAAAACGGGTGTGCGGGCGGGGGAGGTAGGTATGCCCGAGGCAATGCCTACCACTTACATCAAACAGCTGCTGTGGCCGTTTAACAAAACAAACTAGCAGGGGAGCGTTCAGATTCTTCGTATGCTTGGATACTTATTTTTATCGATTTACCTGTAGTATGTGATCCGCCTGCGCTGGATCGACGTATTAAGACATTTGCCGGAGAACACACATGATAACAATCTACCATCTGGGCCTATCTCAATCAGACCGAATCGTTTGGATAATGGAGGAACTGGGCCTGCCTTATAAACTAGAGTGGTTTGACCGCGGCAACGATATGCTGGCACCGGCTGAGTACTTGGCGCTGCACCCGGCTGGTATGGCGCCGGTTATCAAGGATGGTGACAAGCTGGTGACGGAGTCGGCGGCCATCGTTGAGTACATCAGTCACAAATATGGCGGCGGCAAACTGAGCGTTATGCCGGACAGCGAGCATTACGCTGACTATCTGTACTGGATGCACTTCAACAATAATGTGCAATCGGTTTTCTTCCTGAAAATGGCCATGGGTGGCAATTTTGACGATGCCGAAACCAACATGATGGCGAAAACCGCCAAGCGGCGGGAAGATCGCTACTACCGTTATCTGGACAGCTATTTGGCTGATCACGACTACCTGGGTGGTGACAAATTCAGCTGCGCCGACATTATGGTGATGTTCAATTTAGCCGAACTCTCACTGTTCGGTGGCCGGAAAATTGACGATTTGCCCAATGTTGTGGAATATGTCGCGCGTATCTCCGAGCGCCCGGCTTACCAAAAGGCTATGGAAGTAGCTGGTCCCACCGCAACAAAAGCATAAGCAAACTTGGCGGTTCAATTGGCAAGTGCTCTTTGAACCGCCTTCAAAACGGCTCTCTTACCTTTGCCCAACTTGAGTTACGCCTAGTCATAACGCACTATACAGCCAATCCAGCAGCGGCGTTTATCTGAGCTATATGCCTCATCCCATCATCCAGTTTGTGAACGCAGCCCGCGGCGCAGCAAGGCGTCAGAATGTGGGTGGCCGATTACTCCTTGTGTTGTGCCTGATCACGGAAGCTGGACAGCTTTTTGCCGAAGACCTGACGATTGCCGTGGCTTCAAACTTTGCGAGCCCGATGCGTGAAATAGGGCAAGCGTTTGAACAAAAAAGCGGGCACAACGTTCGCTTTGCATTTGGCTCCTCAGGCAAACTAGCCTCGCAAATTCTGCAGGGTGCACCTTTTGATGCCTTTTTCTCCGCAGACCAAAGTAAACCTGCACTTTTACGAGAGCGGGGTTTTGCGAGTCAGTACAGCCAGTTTACCTACGCGATCGGGCGCTTGGCGCTTTGGTCGAAGGAGGCCGGGGTAGAGCCTTTGGCTCAATTACGAGCTCAGCAATATAGGAAAGTTGCCCTGGCCAATCCCAAGCTGGCTCCCTACGGTGACGCGGCTCAAGAAGTTCTCGGCAGGCTGGGCTTGCTCGCCGCAAGTCAGTCGAAATGGGTGCAAGGCGAGAACATTGCACAAACATACCAGTTTGTTGATAGCGGCAATGCAGAGCTAGGTTTTGTCGCCTACTCACAAATCTACAAGCAAAATCAGCTTATAAAGGGCTCGGCCTGGCTGGTACCGGAAAATCTGCACCAGCCGATTCGGCAGGACGCTGTACTCGTGGGTGCAGAGTCGAGCGAAGCCGCGAGGCAATTCATGGGCTTTATGCGCGGATCGGAGGTGCGTACTATTTTGGAGAGCTATGGCTATCAACCGGATAAAGAAAAGGGTAAAGAGACAGCGCTATGAGCTTGACTGACGCTGATCTTCAAGCCATAGGCTTAACGCTGCGTTTGGCTTCTACCGTTACGGTGGTCTTACTGCTAATAGGTACACCAATCGCGTGGTGGCTGGCGCGCACTAGGTCCTGGCTAAAAGCGCCTATAAGCGCACTGGTCGCTTTGCCGTTGGTGTTGCCGCCGACAGTGCTCGGATTCTACCTGCTGGTGGCAATGGGGCCTAGTGGCCCGCTGGGCCAGATAACGAATACCTTGGGGTTAAGCAGTCTCGCCTTCAGTTTTTGGGGGCTGGTTGTAGGTTCCGTGTTCTATTCCATGCCTTTTGTCGTCCAGCCAATACAAAATTCCATTGAAGCACTGGGCGAGCGGCCCTTAGAGGTGGCGGCAACCCTGCGCGCAGGCCCCATAGATCGTTTTTTTAACGTGGTATTACCTCTGGCTAAGCCCGGATTTATAACGGCTGCGATTCTTGGTTTTGCGCACACCATTGGCGAATTCGGTGTTGTGCTAATGATTGGCGGCAATATACCTGGCGAAACCCGCGTGCTATCGGTACAGATTTACGATCATGTGGAAGCGCTGGAATATGGCCGGGCTCACTGGCTCGCAGCAGGGTTGTTAGTTTTTTCTTTTCTGATTTTGCTGACGCTCTACCTTACGCAAGGCCGCAAACGAAAGGCCGGCAACATGCGATTTGGAATATAAACGATGACGCAAGCCGGTATTCAGGCCAAATTCAAGCAGCGCTATCACAAGGATCTGCACAGCGGCTTCACCTTGGATGTAGATCTTGAATTGCCAGGGCGGGGTATAACCGGAATATTTGGGCCCTCGGGTTCCGGTAAAACAAGCTTGCTGCGTTGTATCGCAGGGCTACAAAAGGCAGAGCAGGGTAGCCTAAGTATCAACGGCGAGGTGTGGCAAAGCGGGAGTTATACTCTCGCAACACATAAGCGTTCACTGGCCTATGTTTTTCAGGAGTCCAGTTTATTTTCCCATCTATCAGTACAAGCCAATCTGGATTTTGCCGTTAAACGTGCGGGTAGGGTGGAGCCTGCATTTTATGATCATATTCTGGAACTCATGGATATTGCGCGGCTGTGCAAGCGCATGCCCGAGCAGCTGTCTGGCGGTGAAAGGCAGCGTGTCGCCATCGCGCGAGCTTTTTTAGTCCGGCCCCGCCTGTTGCTTATGGACGAGCCCCTGGCTTCACTCGATGTCGGCAGAAAGCAGGAAATCCTGCCTTATCTGGAAAGGCTGCACGAGGAGTTTGATTTACCCGTTCTCTACGTAAGTCATGCACTGGATGAAATCGCTCGTTTGGCGGACCACTTGGTCCTTATGGATCAAGGGCGAGTAATATCCGACGGGCAATTAAGTGAGGTACTGTCGCGAACCGATTTACCCATCCAGCTTGGCGACGACACCGGCGTGGTATTGCCAGCGCAAGTGCTGGCGCGAGACTCGCAGTGGCATTTGCTGCGCGTTGAGTTTCCGGGGGGGAGCTTGTGGGTGCGCGATGGTGGCGACGAGCTGGGGCAGAACGTACGCATACGAGTATTGGCGCGCGATGTCAGTTTGGCACTGAGTTCACATGACGATAGCAGTATATTGAATCGACTTCCGGTTAGCGTACTGGATATAACGACGGATAAAGACGAGGCTATGGTCCTGGTCAGACTGGCGTGCGGCGACAGCATACTGATCGCTCGTATTACCCAACGATCAGCGGCCCATCTGAAACTCGAAGAAGGAAAGTCTTTGTGGGCGCAGATAAAATCGGTCGCGATAGTACGGTAGCAGCCCACCAATAGAACTATAGAGCTCCAGTCATATTGAGGTTGCTCTAGAGGGCTTTTATGCATGCTCTGATAGTTTCACTATCGAAAACCCACGCGCTGGCTTGACTCTGTAGTTGAGTCCATACTTTAGTGTGCTGGCTAGTTCTGACAACTGCGAATATCGTATGCACGACCATTCACATCACCATGCCCTTCCCGAAGACGCCAGCGGTGGCAGGATTGCCTGGGCCTTCTTTCTGAATCTCGGTTTTACCGTTGTTGAATTTATCGGCGGCTACCTCACAAACAGTACCGCGATTATGGCTGACGCCGTGCATGATCTGGGCGATAGCCTGTCTATAGGATCTGCGTGGATACTCAACAGGGTAAGCCGTAGAGAAGCGAACAGCACGTTTACCTACGGCTACCAGCGTTTTTCGCTATTTGGCGCCGTGATTAATGCGGTGGTCATGGTTGCAGGCTCGCTTTGGGTGTTATCCGAGGCCATCCCGAGGTTGTTCACCCCCGTTATGCCTATCGCCGAGGGCATGTTAGCGCTGGCCGTACTTGGCGTGGTCGTTAATGGCTATGCGGCGTTTCGTTTAAGCAAGGGCACTAGCTTAAACGAGAGAATGCTGAACTGGCATTTACTCGAAGACGTGCTGGGTTGGGTGGCTGTACTAGTTGTCGCCATCATCCTGATGTTTGTGGATTGGCCTATTCTCGATCCCTTATTGTCGATTGGATTTACTCTATTCATCCTCGTCAATGTCCTAAAATTATTGTGGGAATCCCTGCGAATATTTGCGCTGTCTTCGCCGGATCAGGCTTTGTTCAATGATATAGAGAAATCGCTAAACGGACTGGAAGCGGTTTCGAGAATTCACGACCTTAGATTGTGGTCGCTCGATGGCGAGCAACACGTTATGAGCGTGCACGTGGAGATGCAGGGCGCCATGGCTAGTGACCAACAAGTTGCCTTGAAAGCTTCTATCGCTAATGCATTGGAACCTTTCAAGCTTGCGCACACCACCGTTGAAATCGAGTGGCCTGAGGAAGCTTGCAGGCATAATTGAGGTCGCGTGCTATAATTTTTGTCAGGCTTTCACCTCAATCGGCGCTG
>JBFJTG010000122.1:0-9172 GCA_041625575.1 Litorivivens sp. | reverse complement strand
AGTTTGTCTGCTCCACCGTAGGCTTCTGCGGTTGTCTTGGCAGAAAAACTGAACAGACTTTGCAGGCAGGCTTCGAAGGGTTCGGGCTCTGCGTCACCGGTTCGCGCAATACTATCCACCAGCGACACGGCCTGGCACAGACCGGCGAGTGCCAGCACCTGCTCTCGTAGTTTAGTGTCGGCATTGCCGCTGGAATTGGCTGTGTCAGGCATGGGCAGCTTTCTCTGCGCAATTGAATGCGCGCTCAATAATTGCACCACCTAAGCACAATTCTTTGTCATAAAAAACCACGGACTGGCCAGGCGTAATTGCTCGCTGCGAAATATCAAAGCTTACCTTCAGGCCCTCACCGTCAGCCTCCAGCGTACAGGCTTGGTCGCTCTGACGGTATCGCGTTTTGGCGTGACAGCGAAAGGGCAGTTGTGGCGGCGTTGTAATCCAATGTACTGGCCCGGTGAGCAGGGCTTCCTTGAACAGGCTGGGATGATCGCTACCCTGGGTAACTTTCAATACATTGCGCTCAAGATCCTTATCAACAACGTACCAGGGTGAGTCACCGGCGCCTTTTACACCGCCAATCCCCAAACCCTGACGCTGGCCGATGGTGTGATACATCAAGCCACTGTGTTTGCCCATGAGATTTCCATCCAGATCTTCAATATCGCCGGGCTGGGCTGGCAGGTAGGTTTGCAGAAAATCCTTGAATCGGCGCTCACCGATAAAACAGATGCCTGTACTGTCTTTTTTGTTGTGCGTAATCAGATTGTGTTTGGCGGCAATCTCGCGCACGGTGGACTTTTCGAGCTCGCCAACGGGGAACAGGGTCTTTGCAAATTGCTGGCTGCCCACAGCATGCAGAAAGTAGCTTTGATCCTTGTTGCCGTCCAGTCCTTTCAGCAAGGCGCCTTGACCATTGGTGCGGGCGTAGTGGCCCGTGGCGATATAATCGGCGCCCAGACTCACAGCGTATTCGAGAAAGGCCTTAAATTTGATTTCCCGATTGCAGAGAATATCCGGATTGGGTGTACGTCCGGCTTTATATTCGGCTAAAAAGTGTTCGAAAACATTGTCCCAGTATTCGGCTGCGAAATTGGCCGCATGCAGGGTAATACCGATTTTGTCACACACTGCCTGCGCATCCGCATAGTCTTCTTTGGCGGTGCAATATTCGGTGCCGTCATCTTCGTCCCAGTTCTTCATGAACAGGCCTTCAACTTCATAGCCCTGCTCAAGCAGCAACACGGCTGCTACAGAGGAGTCCACGCCTCCGGACATGCCGACGATTACTTTGCCGATTTTAGTACTCATATGCCCCATGGTGTCGTTAATAAAGCAGATTAAGCGGGTAGCGATGCCCTGCAAGGTACTGGTCTATGGTGGCTAATACCAGCTCACTGCGCAGTTCTGATTTTCTGGCCAGCAATTCTTCGCGGCTGAGCCACAGTGCCTGAATAATATCGCGATCGAGTTCTGCGCCTTGAATTTCGGTAATCGGCTCGGCAAAAAAGCTGGTCCGGTAATAGGTAACGCCATTCGCCGCCTCGAAGAGACTTGCTCCGATTAAACCTTTTATCTCAACCTGCCAGCCGGTTTCTTCGCGGGTTTCACGTTCGGCGGCAGCAATCAGGCTTTCGTTCGGATCGAGGTGCCCCGCAGGCTGATTTATGACAATACGGCCCTCGGCGTGCTCCTGCACCATCAGAAAACGTCCATCGCTCTCAACGACCGTGGCAACGGTGACATGGGCATGCCAGGGGCGGATGTCAGTCATAGCGCGTCCGTTCAATTCGCAAAAGGCAAGGATTATACGCGCTTGCGGCGGCGGGATGTAGGGCGAGAGGGCTTTCGGGGGAGGTGGACGCTGTGCTCGGTATATTCGCCGGGCGATAGTGCATCAAGACTCCAGCTCCCGATTGCCGACCGAATAAGACGCAGGGTTGGAAAGCCAACATGGGCGGTCATTCGGCGTACCTGCCGGTTGCGCCCTTCACTGATACCGATTTCAATCCAGCTGGTCGGAATCTCCTTGCGCACGCGCACAGCCGGCGTTCGTGGCCACAAGCCTTCAGGCTCGCTCATTTTATTTACTCTGGCAGGCAGGGTTGCACCATCATTGAGCACAACGCCATCACGCAGTTTCTGCAGGGCCGCTTCGTCGATGTCTCCGTCGACCTGTACCCAATAGGTTTTTTGCAGTTTATGCTTCGGGTGACTAATCTGGGCTTGTAACTGACCATCGTCGGTTAGGACCATGAGGCCTTCGGAGTCAAAATCGAGTCGTCCGGCGGGGTAAACACCGGGAATATTCAGGTATTTTGCCAGCGTTTCCCGGCCGTCATCACTGCGGAACTGTGAGAGGACGCGGAAGGGTTTGTTGAATAACACGACTTTGCTCATAGAATTAGGCAGGAAATAGTCATTATAAATTGCTATGATACTTCGCCTTTTGGCGTAGAGCCAAGCGAGGGCCGGTTTTCGCTATCATGCGCAAAGGCCTCACACTGAAAAATAGATAATCCATGGAGTCAAGAATGGGATACCAACATATCAAGGTGCCTGCAGAGGGTGAGAAAATTTCTGTCAATACGGATCTTTCCCTCAACGTCCCTGATCGGCCAATTATTCCTTTTATCGAAGGAGATGGCATTGGGGTCGATATCACTCCGGTGATGATTGATGTTGTCGATTCGGCTGTTGAAAAAGCCTACGGTGGCAGCAAAAAAATCAGCTGGATGGAAATATACACAGGTGAAAAAGCCGCTGAGCTTTATGACGGAGACTGGTTCCCGGCTGAAACACTGGATGCCATTAAGGAATACGTCGTTGCCATCAAGGGGCCACTGACAACACCGGTAGGTGGCGGTTTCCGTTCACTGAACGTTGCACTGCGTCAGGAGCTGGATCTTTATGTTTGTCTGCGTCCGGTTCGCTGGTTTGAAGGTGTGCCTTCGCCAGTCAAAGAGCCAGCAAAGACCAATATGGTAATCTTCCGCGAAAATTCTGAAGACATTTATGCCGGTATTGAGTGGCAGGCCGGATCAGAAGAAGCCGACAAAGTCGTAAAATTCCTGCAAGACGAGATGGGCGTAACTAAAATTCGCTTCCCGCAACAGGTCGGCATTGGCATCAAGCCGGTCTCGGAAGAGGGTACCCAGCGTCTCGTTCGCAAAGCGATTCAATATACGATCGATCAGGATTTGCCTTCGCTGACTATCGTGCATAAAGGCAACATCATGAAGTTCACCGAAGGTGCCTTCAAAAACTGGGGTTATGAGCTTGCCCGGAAAGAATTTGGCGGCGAACTGATCGATGGCGGCCCCTGGGTGAAAATCAAAAACCCGAACACCGGCAAAGAAATCGTCATTAAAGATGTGATTGCTGACGCCATGCTGCAGCAGGTCTTGCTGCGTCCTGACGAGTACAGTGTAATTGCAACACTGAATCTGAATGGTGACTACCTGTCAGACGCCTTGGCCGCGCAAGTCGGTGGTATCGGTATCGCTCCAGGTGCAAACCTGAGTGACACAGTGGCACTGTTTGAAGCTACCCACGGTACCGCACCAAAGTATGCAGGTCAGGACAAGGTGAACCCAGGTTCCTTGATTCTGTCGGCTGAAATGATGCTGCGCCACTTGGGCTGGAACGAAGCTGCGGACCTCATCATTGATGGCATGAACGGGGCCATTCAGGCGAAGTCTGTTACTTATGACTTCGAGCGCCTGATGGACGGTGCCAAGCTGATGAAATGTTCAGAGTTCGGCAAAGCCATTATCTCGAAGATGGGCTGAAAAGTCGGCTAAGCAATACTGCGCGCAGCCACTTCGGTTGCGCGTGGATTGTCAGGCTTTTTGTGGGCGCGTTGAGCTTGGAAAGAACGTTTAGGCGGTGGCTTCTTTATTATCGCCAGCACTAACTTCTTCCGGGCATCTTATATTGACTGCGTGCCTGCCTTTTGGGCCGTCTTCCAAATCAAACTGTACACATTGTCCTGCCTTCAGTGTTTTATAGCCTTCCATGTCTATCGCACTGTAGTGAACAAAAATATCCTCGTCGGAGTTTTCTGCGACTACAAAACCATAGCCCTTGGCATTATTGAACCACTTTACTACGCCAGTATTCATAATGACTTTTCCGCGTCAGGTTTTTGATATACTCGACATCTACCGCTCACTGCGACCCTGATTTTACTGATTGTTAGAGAACTTCCTTCGTGATCAAGGTCTTAGTAGACTTACGTTATACAGGTACTGGGTGTAAGGTCAATATCCACGCGTATCTGCATAGTAAAATTCACCTATATGCAATTTAAGCCAAATCATGCAACCTGAATACCAAAGCCCTAGGCATTTAGCGACGATAATCCGTCTCGGCGAGGATGACGATGATGAGATGCAGCGCGGAGAAGGGCTTTCAGTTCAAGAAATTGAACCGGAGCAAAAGGCGCCTCCGCTGTATCGTGTCGTTTTAATGAATGACGACTACACGCCCATGGAATTTGTTGTGGAGGTGCTGGAAGTTTTCTTCAATAAGGACAGGCAAACGGCAACGCACATCATGTTGACAGTGCACACACAAGGCAAAGGCGTTTGCGGCATCTATACTCGTGATATAGCGGAAACTAAAGCCGCCCAAGTGAATCAATATGCAAGAGAGCACGAGCATCCGCTTCTTGCAGAAATTGAAGAGAGCAGTGATTGAGAGGTAGTACACAGCTATGCTGAGCAGAGATCTGGAAGCCACGCTGGGTTTGGCCTTTAAAGAGGCCAGAACCAAGAGCCACGAGTTTATGACGGTCGAGCACCTGTTATTGGCGCTGCTGGACAACGACGCTGCCAATAAAGTGTTAGTGGCTTGCGGCGTAGATATGCGCCAATTGCGCTTTGACCTGGTGGAATTTGTCGAAGCCACCACGCCACTGATTCCGGAAAACGATATGGAGCGCGAAACCCAGCCGACCTTGGGTTTCCAGCGAGTTTTGCAACGCGCTGTATTTCACGTTCAATCCTCCGGTAAGCAAGAAGTAACCGGCGCCAACGTTCTGGTCGCGATCTTCAGCGAACAGGAAAGCCAGGCCGTTTACTTTCTCAAGCAGCAAAATATCGCCAGGCTTGATGTTGTTAATTACATCACTCACGGGATCTCGCGCGTCGGCGAGGATGACCAGTCCGCTGAAGGTGGCGTTAAATCTGACGAGGATGGCGCAGAGGCAAATTCCGATCGTCCGCTCGACCAATTTGCCGTCAACCTCAATAAAGAAGCGGAGCAGGGCCGTATTGATCCTCTGGTGGGGCGGATTGATGAGGTAACGCGTGTTGCACAGATTTTGTCGCGACGACGTAAAAACAATCCGCTGCTCGTTGGTGAGTCTGGCGTTGGCAAAACAGCCATAGCAGAAGGGCTTGCCAAACTGATCGTCGAAGATGAGGTGCCAGACATCCTGAAAAACAGCGTGGTTTACTCGCTGGATCTTGGCGCGTTGCTTGCGGGTACCAAATATCGCGGTGATTTTGAAAAACGCTTCAAGGGGTTGCTGTCCGACCTTAAGAAACGTGAAGGCGCAATTCTCTTTATCGATGAAATTCATACTATCATCGGAGCCGGAGCTGCATCCGGTGGCGTGATGGATGCCTCAAATTTATTGAAGCCCTTACTGGCCTCAGGACAAATGCGCTGTATTGGCTCGACGACCTTTCAGGAATACCGGGGTATTTTTGAGAAGGATCGCGCATTGAGTCGTCGCTTCCAAAAAATCGATGTGCTGGAGCCGAGCGTTGAAGAAGCCCACGGCATTTTAAAAGGCCTGAAGTCCCGCTTCGAAAAATTCCATGAGCTCGAATACACTGACGCAGCCTTGAAAGCCGCCGCCGAGCTGTCCAGTCGCTACATCAATGACCGCTTTTTGCCGGACAAAGCCATAGATGTGATTGATGAAGCCGGTGCCTTCCAGCGTCTGCAGAAGCCCGATGTCCGTAAAACCTTATTGGATGTGCCCGACATCGAGGCGGTTATTGCCAAAATAGCGCGTATACCTCCAAAGTCTGTGTCCTCTGACGACAAGACGACACTCGCCAGGCTCGAAGAAAATCTCAAAATGGTGGTGTTTGGTCAGGATAAAGCGATATCAACGCTATCAGCAGCAATCAAGTTGGCGCGCGCAGGCCTGAAAGAACCGCAAAAACCCATCGGTTCCTTCCTGCTTTCGGGTCCAACCGGTGTCGGTAAAACCGAGATATGCCGGCAGTTGGCCAAGATTCTCGGCTTGGAGTTGGTACGTTTTGACATGTCGGAATACATGGAGCGGCATACGGTTTCACGCCTGATCGGTGCTCCCCCCGGCTATGTTGGCTTTGATCAGGGCGGTTTGCTGACAGATGCGGTCACCAAAGCACCGCACTGCGTCATACTGCTGGATGAAATCGAAAAGGCCCATCCGGATCTGTTTAACCTGTTGCTGCAGGTGATGGATCACGGTGCGCTGACAGACAACAACGGGCGCAAGGCTGATTTCCGCAATGTCATTCTGGTGATGACAACCAATGCCGGCGCGGAAAACATGAGCAAGCGCTCCATGGGCTTTAGTGTGCAGGACAACAGCACCGAATCGCTGGAGGCCATAAATCGTTTGTTTACACCGGAGTTTCGCAACCGTCTAGACAGCATCGTTCAATTCAGCCCGTTGGAAACCGATGTGGTCTTGACCGTGGTCGACAAGTTCCTGTTCGAATTGCAATCGCAGCTGGACGACAAGCAGGTTACGCTTGATGTGGACGACGATGCGCGTGAATGGCTGGTCGAACATGGTTACGACAAGCTCATGGGTGCGCGCCCGATGACACGCATCATTCAGGAGCATATCAAGAAGCCCTTGGCAGAGATGGTGTTGTTTGGCGATCTGGCAGAGAAGGGTGGTGTTGTTCGTGTTTCGGTCGTGGACGGTGAGATTACACTCAGTGTCCGACATTCAGCCGAGTTGGAAGCGCCCGTTCACTAACGGGCGCTACGATAGTCTTAACGGGCGCGGTAAGTGATGCGGCCTTTGGTCAGGTCATAAGGCGTCAGTTCTACCTTAACCTTGTCGCCGGTCAGAATGCGGATATAGTGTTTGCGCATTTTGCCGGAGATATGCGCAGTCACCACGTGACCATTTTCCAGCTTTACGCGAAAAGTTGTGTTGGGAAGGGTATCAATAACTTCGCCTTCCATTTCAAACTGGTCTTCTTTCGCCATGCGGCGTTACCTCAAAATATTTCTGCTATAAGACGTGTGCGACCGTGCTAAGTACCGTGGAATGCCCGGTCGTCAGGTTGCGCGAATTTTGCTGCGCGCATTTTGCCCTAAAATGAGCGTGGGCGCAAAGCGTAAGGCGCAAGAGAAATGCATGCCGGGTCTCAGCCGAGGGTCAGCCAGCGTCGATCGATGTACAGCTGCAAGGGCCGAAAATGGATTTTATAGCTCATTTTCTGGCAATCCTTAATCCAGTAACCGAGGTAGAGGTAGTCTGATCCAAGACTCTTCGTGTGTTCTATTTGCCAGAGTATCGCGTAATTGCCCAAGCCGCGCTTGTGCTCCTGCGGATCGAAAAAGGTATAGACCGCTGACAGCCCGTCATCCAGCTCGTCGAATACCGACACTGCAATCAATCTGTCACCCACATAAAAGCGGGCAAAGCGGGTAACTCCCCATTCGGCACTCAGGAAACTGCGAAACTGTTCTTCACTGGGCGGATACATATCGCCATCGCGGTGGCGCTCGCTGATATAGCGCGCATACAGTGGGTAGTCCAGATCATGCTCGGAGCTGTTCGATATCTCGACATGAATATCGCTATTGCGCTTTAAGCACCGCCGTTGACTTCTATTGAACATGAAATCAGCCGTGGGTATGCGCGCAAGAATGCACTGTCGGCAGCTTTCGCACTGTGGACGGTACAAATGTTGACCACTGCGTCGGAAGCCGTGACGCGAGAGTTGGGAATAGAGTGTCTGATCGACAGAAGCTTCGGGGTCAATGAAGACCGTGGTTGCCTCCTCATCCAGATAACTGCAGGGGTGAGGGCTGGTTTGATACAATTTCAGGTCTTCGAGGCTGGCCACTACTTAGCCTTTGTGCAATGTATTGAATATAGCAAGTAGTATAGATGAAAGCTTTGGCTAAGCCGCAATCTTTAACGTAGATTTGCGTCTGTTGTCATAGTAGCTTGAACGCGATTTCGCTCATTCATTTGCGGAGCTCCAGCGTCCGGCCGGCACGCCTTCTGAAGCGGTGAGCGTTGCCAGTAGGCGCGAAAACTCCTGCCTGCTGATCTCCTCTGCACCCATCGAATACAGGTGCGGGTTACCTACCTGACAGTCGATCAGCTTCACGCCGTAATCGCTCAGCCGTTTACAGAGCAGTGCCAGGGCCACTTTGGATGCATTACTTGCGCGGCTGAACATGGATTCGCCAAAAAACACTTTGCCGATACACATTCCGTAGAGCCCGCCAAGCAGCTCCTGGTCTTTCCAGACTTCGACAGAGTGGGCCCAGCCCAGGTCATGCATGTTGACATAGGCGTTGAGCATGTCGGAGGTGATCCAGGTGCCGGAGCGGGATTGATCGAGGGTGGCGCAACCACGAATGACTCGGCGAAAGGCCTTATCGAAAGTAACGGTAAATTCTCCGCGTTTTAGAACCTTGCGCAGAGAGCGGGATATGTGGATTTTGTCGGGATACAAAACAACCCGCGGGTCGGGCGACCACCACAGTATGGGTTGGGGGTCTTCGTACCAGGGAAAAATGCCCTTGCGGTAAGCAGCGAGCAGGCGCTCTGAACTTAGGTCGCCGCCAACGGCCAGCAGGCCGTTGGGCTCCCTGAGTGCTGCCTCTAGCGGAGGGAATTCCGGCTTGTCCGGGTCCAGCCAGTAGACGGCACTCATGCTTTAAGGCCGGTGCCTATTCATTGTCCAGGAATTTTTCAGCGTCGAGCGCGGCCATGCAGCCAAAGCCCGCGGAAGTCACAGCTTGGCGGTAAACGTGATCAGCGACGTCGCCAGCCGCGAACACACCTTCAACACTGGTCTGGGTTGCGTTGCCGCTGGTGCCTGAGGTGATCGTTAAATAACCATCTTTCATGTCGAGCTGACCCGCAAAGATGTCGGTATTGGGTTTGTGACCGATGGCAATAAATACGCCT
>JBFJTG010000121.1:0-9189 GCA_041625575.1 Litorivivens sp. | reverse complement strand
GAGCGAAATCTCCCGACGTCTCCTCCACCAGTTTTTCATTCCGGTCAAATAGCGCGATATTCGCACCACAGCGTCCGACGATGGGCTTCACGACATAACCGGTGCCTTGCAATTCCTCATTCAACTCGAAACTCGAATTCAATAGCAGCGGGTGATTAGGGAACAGTGTCCACAGAACCGGCAGTATTGCCTTGTTACTGGGAATCAGGGTCCACAGAGGCTCGAACACCATAATGTTGTTGCGTAGCAAGACATCCGACAGACGCAGGGGCTTATCGGGCTTGAACTGCGGCTCATACGCGCCACCGGCATTCTTTGCATCGGCTTCGCATTCTTCCCGGATTTGATCCAGTGCCGTTTCCCAGGACCAGGTTTTCCAAACCCAGCGCACTAATTCACCCGCCTCATCCCGAATGTCGCCGTCCGCATCCCAGGAGAGTCCCTCCAAACGAACGATAATCTTGCTGTCGATCCCGGCCGCACTCAATGCTTCCTGCATAAACAGGGCGTGGTATTTTTCCTCGGGATCGTCATCGCGAAGAATATGCACCAAGCCTTTGGCCTGACTTCGCTCCCAGGCTCGGGTTAAATCACGAAACAGTTCCTTACCGGCATCTTCGCCATCTTTCAATTGGTAGTGTTGCCCCCACTTACCCTGCACCTTGCCCGCCTCCATATAGCAAGATGCGGAATCGCAGTTGTATTCGTAAACCTTCAATCCCGCTTCGGTCTGGGCAAAATCAAAGCGGCTGGTAATCAGCTGATTCAGGCGATTATTCCAGGACTGACGAATTTTCGGCAGCACGGCCCGGGGTAAGTTGAACTTATCCAGAAGTTCATCGTTGGCCAGGACGTACTCGGTTGCGTGCATAAACATGCCGTGCAACTCATTGCTGGCGTGCTCGAGATCATCAATGGCTGACTCCGAGACGATAAAGTAGCGCGACTGGTCTTCCGGAACCGCCGTCAAAAAATGTCCGCCCATCATCTCAACAAAGGCGGCTTCGTCGGCGTTGGCCATATTGAGCCAGGACTTGCGGCTAATCGCGCTGCCGTCAGCGCAGCAACTTTTAACTTCCCACAGTGCAGCGTTTATTTCCGGGCCCGGCTCGCTATAGCGGGTATCGCTTGTCTGCGTCATCCAGCCGAGTATTTCCGCATCTCCGTAGGAGCATTTAACCCAGTATTCGCCCTCTTGCGTCAGGGTTGCGTCCAGCTCCCGCGCATAGTTTTTTCCCGCCTCCCATTTCGCATGTCCTACATTTTGCTCGGCAATGCGGATATAGCTTTCTCCTACTTCCGTAACCACGGCCACATGACCCGTGTCTTCAAACTCCCCGCCTTCCTCCCAGATGAGCAGACTGCCCAAGACCGGCTGGGCTTTACTGCCGTTGCGAAAGGCCTGCAGCGGCAATAGCGAGTTACTTGCCAGATGCCTCACCGTTCGCAACTCGAAAATATCGTAGGCCATGGCCACATCGTCGAAGATGTAACCGTGATTGAGGTACATCCAGCGTCGCGCAAACTCAACGCACTGCCACTTGTAACCCATATAGATGCCTTCGAGATAACTGCGATAAGCGCTTCGACTCGGATAGTCCGCGTCTGACGCTGTGGCATAGTCAGACGAATAGGCGGGCACCTTGCCGGGCGCATATCCGAGCAGTGCGCCAAAGGGTTCAGCGGGTCTAGTTGGGCTTGGCAATGGGCTCTCCAGAACACGGTACGAAGCAGCAATATTTGCGTATCAGTATAGGCAGCTTGCGCATAATCTCCATAGCACTTGGTTTGAGGAAGAGTGTGCGTATTACAGGGGCAAAAGGGCTGTCAGGGCACTGCACGCAAGGACATTCTCGCCTACAATAGCCCGATGAGAACAGACAGCCCCATACCCAAAGACCTCACCGCCTGCCCGGACTGCGATATGTTATTACACACCGCAGACGCCGCACACGACCGTCAGGGGCATTGTCCCCGCTGCGATGCCTTACTTTGGGATACCAACAACCACTCCGCCGATATCGACTTTGCTGCGGCCGTTAGCGGACTTCTGCTCTTTTTCCCTGCGATGACATTGCCGGTACTCAAGTTCAGCATGGCCGGACAGCACGGCACAAATTCACTCGTTAGCGGTATCTGGCGCCTGTGGCAGGAAAGCGAGCAGCTCCTGGCCGCGCTGATCGCACTGTGTTCGATTGTTGCGCCGCTCGTTCACCTGATTCTCGCGGCGGCCATCGGTTTTAGCCAGCGCTTGGCGCTCCACCCCAAACACTACCCCCAGTGGCTGAAATGGCATAACTGGATGCGAAACTGGAGCATGCTGGAAGTGTATGCACTTGGCATCATCGTGGCCTATGTGAAAATGATGCACGATGGCGAAGTCATCGTTGGGCAAGGCACCTATTGCCTGTCAGCCCTGCTGCTCTGCGTAATTTTGTGCAATCAGTATTTTCGGCCCGAACAGGCCTGGCAGTATTGGGAGCACCGCACACCATCATGACCATTACCGCTCAGGAGAAGGGCTTTGCCCGCTGTCACAGTTGCGCCAAGCTCAGCCGACTCGAGCCCCACGACAGGCAAGAGCGCAACCATTGTCCGCGCTGCGACGCCCCCCTGTATTTTCGAAAACCCCACAGCCTCCAGCAAAGTTGGGCCTATACGCTGGCAGCCACGCTACTCCTCCTCCCCGCCAATTTTCTGCCGATATTGACCGTCGTCAGTTTTGGCCAGGGCGACCCCGACACCATCATGTCAGGCGTCGTTAAACTCTGGATTGCCGATTTGCAGTTTGTAGCAGCCGTTGTTTTCATCGCGAGCATTGCCGTGCCTGTTGTAAAACTAGTCATTATCATTATCTTGATGCTAGTGGTACAACTGCACCTGCCTTTGAGCAAACAACAATGCACACTACTTTACCGCTTTATCCATTTTATCGGACGCTGGTCGATGCTTGACCTCTTTATGATTTCAATACTCGTCACACTGGTACACATGGGCAACATTGCGAATGTCGAAAGTGGGCCCGCAGCTTTGGCCTTTGCCGCAGTTGTTGTACTGACACTGCTGGCAGCCAACAGTTTTGACCCGCGCTTACTCTGGGATTTGGACAATGACTGAAGCAAACATAAAATCTGCCACCATACGACCCAAACGCGGCGTCTCCGCAATCTGGTTGCTACCGGTTGTCGCGGTCGCGATTGCCGGCTGGTTGATGTACAAAAATCTGAGTGAACTCGGCCCGACTGTGACGGTAGCCTTTGACAATGGCAGCGGCATTAGCGTTGGCAAAACCCCGGTAATCTATCAGGGCATCAATGTGGGCACGGTAAAAAGCCTGCAGCTTGATGATGACCTGGAAGGCGTAACCGCCACTCTGGAATTGAGCCAGCAAATAGCACCCCTGATAAAAACCAATACCCGCTTTTGGCTGGTGAAGCCGCAAATTTCCCTATCTGGCATCTCAGGGCTGGATACGCTAGTCGCAGGTAATTACATCAGCTTCATGCCGGGCGATGGCGAGCCTGCGGATCGTTTTAAAGCCTTGCTGGAACCGCCCCCCCTTGCGAACAACCTGCCCGGGCTTCGTATCAATCTCAAGTCCGACAGTCTCGGCTCACTCACCATGGGTGCGCCTATTCTTTACCAACAAATCGACGTCGGTGATATTGAAAGCTACAAGCTCGTCGACGACGGCGTGGAGATCATCATTCGCATCGACCCATCTTATAAACATCTGGTCAACAAGAGTTCACGCTTCTGGCTACAAAGTGGGCTCAAGGTAAATGCCGGTTTGCAAGGTATCAATATCGACACCGGCTCCTTCGCAAGCATCTTGCTCGGCGGCATTTCCTTCGACACACCCGAAAAGGACTTACCCAAACTCAAAAACAACACGAGCTTTAGGCTGTTCGAAAGTCAGGAAAGAGCGCAAGGCAGCCAGTATATTACGGTCAACTTTCAGAACCCCGAGGGTCTTGCTGTCGGCGCCAACGTGCAGATGCTGGGCATGAACGTAGGCAAAGTTGTCGCGCTCGACTTCGTTGACAATCGACCGGATAAAGGCGCCAATTTACGCCTTGAAATCAAATCGCCCCATCACCTCTACCTTAACGATGAAACGCAATTCTGGATGGTCAAACCCGAGCTTTCCAGCAACGGCGTGAGCGGCCTGGACGCTCTCATTGGCGGCCCCTACGTCGCGATGAAAGTTTCCGGCGAAGGTGGCCAGGCCAAAGAACAATACCAGGCGCTGCGGACAGCACCCGAAGCCCGCATTCAACACCCGGGCTTGCGCCTGACCTTGCGCAGCGACGATCTGAGCTCCGTCAGTGTTGGCGGCAAAGTATATTACCGGAAAATTGCCGTTGGTCAGGTCGAATCTGTCGAGCTCGATGCGGACGGCGTTAATATCGGAATATTTATCCACGAGCGCTATGCGCGGCTGGTCCATCGCGAATCGCTGTTCTGGAATGCGAGTGGCATCAGCATCAGCGGCGGCCTTGGCGGACTGGATATTCACGCCGATTCCCTGGCCACGATCGTGGCCGGAGGCATTGCCTTTCATACCCCAAAGGTTAAAAAACCGCAACTGGCCTGGGAAGGACTACGCTACACACTGCACCCGGATTACGAAAGCACCCTGGCTGACACAGGTCGCAATATCACGTTGTCTTTCAGCAGCGGCAGCAATATTAGCAAAGGCACTGAAATCAAATATCAGGGAATTAAGGCTGGCGAAGTTACCGCCGTTGAAATTGACAGTGACATGAAGGGTGTCAAGGTGAGCGCCCGCCTTGCGCCATCTGCCAAGGGTCTCGCACGACATGGCAGCCTGTTCTGGCTGGTCAAACCGCAACTCGGTCTCATTGCCACCAGCAACCTGGAAACTCTGGTTACAGGAAGCTACATCAGCGTGCGACCCGGCAGCGGTGCCTCACAGACTGTATTTCAGGCACTCGACAAACCACCGCCAAAGAGCGAGCCTGCCACAGGCCTTAATGTAGTACTCACCGCTCCCCAACGCGGGTCGATAAAGGAAGGCGTTAAAGTGTTCTATCGGGACATTCCGGTCGGCGAAGTCTTCGCCTACGAACTGGCGACCGATGCAACGCATACCTTAATTCATATTAATATCGAGCCTCGTTTTGCCACGCTGGTAAAACCGAGCACTAAATTCTGGAATTCCAGCGGTATCGCCGTCAAATTCGGCCTGTTCAGCGGCGCGACAATTCGCAGTAAATCCATTGAATCACTGCTGGAAGGAGGAATAGCGTTTGCGACGCCGTCTCGTAACGGTACAGATAAGATGGCACCCGCCGGGGCCGTATTCCCGCTGCACCAGCAAGCCGAACCCGCCTGGTTGGAATGGGCTCCGGCAATTCAGCTACCCGAGGAACGCAGCTGGTAATTCTGCCGAGCTTTAGGAGAAAAAATAGCTTGCCCAACGTGGTAGAGTGACTAACTGCATCAGGTACCGGCGATCATTGCCATTGGGAGAATTTTTATAACATGAGCGACGCTATCTACTCTGTGATCATTGTGGCCAAAGATTACAGCAAGGCGACAATCGCAAGGATAGCCGCTCTGTTTAAAAAACCCGCCGAACAGATAGAAATCGCGCTGACCAAGGGTGATATAGCCGCAAAAAAAAATCTGGACCTGGCAACCGCTGAACTACTGAAAAGTACGATAGAAGAGAAGACCGGCGCCGAGTGCACCATTGACCCTCTGGCAGACAACTTTGAAGATTTTACAGAAGTTGTCAAACCCGCCGCCACCAAAGCACACCCTCGAAACACAGATGCCCACAGCGTCAATAGCCAGCGCAAGAAAAAGAGTTTACTGCTCAGCCCGGCCATTCTCATTGGTCTTATCGGCCTACTGTCCATTGCTGCGAGTGCAGGCTACTTTTATTACCGAACCACGACTCCCGCCTATTCTATCGAGCAAATACGGCGCGCCGTAAATGAACGCGACCTCAACTTATTCCAAAAACATGTCGACTATGAAGGTATCATATCGCGCGGCGTACACGCAGCGGCCAGCCAGGCAAGCACACAACCAAGCTCATCGAGTTCAGGCTGGGGCAAGTCCGCTACCCCTACCGAAGATTCAAGCACAGAATCAATTGGCAAGCTGAGCAGCCAAGTGGAAGCCTCTGTCGAGCACGGCGACAAATTTCCACCCTCGACCGAACATAGCTTGAACGCTGTCGCCACGTCTCTTCACACAGTCCAAAGCAATGGCGAAGCACCAAAGGCACAAGCGATCATTAGGTTTCCGGAATTTGGGGACAAGGCATTCACGCTTATTTTCGAACTACGCAAGCAAGATAATTTCTGGAGAATCGTTGAATTAGAAAACCTGCTCGATCTTCTCAACTGGCAAACCGAACAAGAATCCGCCTTGCTGGACAACACTAACCAGCAAATCATTCAGCAGTTAGACAACAGCATTGGAGCAGTCGATTTCACTTCACAGACCATTCCGCCTACGCCCTTTGTCGGCCCTGAACTGCGACTAACCATGAGCTTCAAGAACGCTTCCAGCAAAATCATAAAATCAGTTTACTTTGCTGTTGAAGTGTCTCAGGCCGAAAGCGGCAAAGTGCTGGCAACTCAATATTTCAGCTGGGGCAATGGCACCAAGCAGCTTGCGCCAAATGAAAGCACCGAGGTCACAAAGGATATTACTTCGGTAGCCAACCCCGATCTGGCAACTGCATTGAGTAAAGCCAAACCGAACTTAAAGATTAATTATGAAATTTCAAGTATCAACTTCGCAGATGGTAGCGAGCTGATACCCTTTCGCTCGTATCGGGAATTAGTGCGATACTCTTCTCGACACTAGAACGCTTTACAGCCGCCTCCGCTCCGATACTGCCGAAACAATTCACAGAGCTTGCTTCCAATCGAACAGCGGTCACTCAAGGGGCTTCCAGGCCGTCCAGAATCGGACAATCAGGACGATCGTCACCGTGACAACTCTCCGTCAGTTCTTCCAATAAATCTCGCATGGCCCTTAGCTCAAGAATTTTAGCGTCTAGCTCTTCGATATGCTTTTTTGCCAGTGTTTTTACATCGCCACTGGCGCGCTTTCTATCCTGCCACAAGGAGAGCAATTGTTTAATCTGATCCAGAGAAAACCCCAGCGAACGCGCCCTCTTGATAAATCGCAGATTGTGTAAATCCGTATCGCTATAGATCCGATAACCAGCGGCGCTGCGCTTCGAATTTTCGAGCAGACCTATCGATTCATAGTGACGTATCATCTTCGACGATACGCCAGTGCTATTTGCGGCTTCTCCAATATTCACGCTGAAACTCTCCTTTAAACCCGTCAAATCTCATGGCTTACGCGGTTTCCAACGCTTCAACAATAGCGCGTTGCTCACCACGCTCACACTACTAAACGCCATGGCTGCACCCGCTACAACAGGGCTAAGCATTCCGAACGCCGCCAGAGGAATACCCACGAGATTATAGATAAAAGCCCAAAACAAATTCTGTCTGATTTTCAAATAACTGCGATGAGAAATATCAATCGCGCTGGCCACCAATGCGGGATCACCCCGCATTAAGGTAATACCTGCTGTGTGCATCGCCACGTCGCTACCCGTTGCCATCGCAATACCCACATCAGCCGCCGCCAATGCGGGCGCATCGTTAACTCCATCGCCAACCATTGCTACGCCGCCGCTACCGGCAACTAGCTTGGCAACGGCTTTAGCCTTGTCTTCCGGCAGAACATTCGCAAAAATCTGATCAATTCCCAATAGCCCACCGACGTGATCGGCGCTGCCCTGGTTGTCGCCAGTCAGCATCACTGTGGCAATGCCCATATCGCGTAATTGCTGGACTGCTTTCATTGCTTCGGGCTTTACGGCGTCTCCGAAGGCCAACAGGCCAATAAGCGCCTTTTGTGGCGACTCACTCGCCAGCCAGGAAAGTGTGTAGCCTTTAGCTTCAAGTTGTTTCGCCTGCATAGACAGCGGCGACATGTCGATCCCGAGCTCACTCATCAAGCGCGTATTCCCTAGTTTCAGGAACTTGCCATCAAGCCGCGCTTCAACACCTCGACCAGATAGCCCTCTAAACTCGGTACACTTCATGGTATCGATACCCTGCTCTTGCGCAGCTTCTAACACAGCACTGGCAAGCGGATGCTCACTACCGGCCTGTATCGAAGCACAGTAGCGCAGCAGCTCAAGCTTGGCAGCGCTATCGCTAATCTTGGCCGGAATATAGTCAATGAGCCTGGGCTTGCCGACGGTCAGCGTTCCTGTTTTATCAAAAACCACCGTGCGAATACCGTGCGCCAGCTCAAGCGCTTCGGCGTCCTTGATAAGAATGCCGTGCTGTGCCGCAACGCCGGTGCCCGCCATAATCGCTGTAGGCGTTGCCAGACCGAGCGCACAGGGACAGGCGATTACCAGCACAGAGACAGCGTTGATAATCGCGAGCTGGATGTCGCCACTATAGAACCACCAAGCCGTCAGCGTTATTAAGGCAATCAGTATTACAAGCGGCACAAATACTTCGCTGACCTTATCCACCAAACGCTGTATGGGCGCTTTTGCGGCCTGCGCATCCTCAACCAGACGGATAATGCGCACTAAGGTAGACTCTGTGCCAAGGGCTTCTGTCTTAATGAGCAGCAAGCCATCTGCATTGATGGTGCCACCCGTTACCTTGTCGCCCACCTGCTTGCTGACCGGCAGGCCCTCCCCCGTCACCATAGATTCATCAATATGGCTCTGCCCGTCTATGACTTCGCCATCCACCGGAATACGCTCGCCGGGCTTTACAACAATGACATCGCCCAGACTCAGCTCGGCTATGCCAACTTCCTCATCGACATTATTTCGGCGCACCCTCGCGACGGCCGGCTGCAGCGACTGCAAAGCGTTAATCGCCGCTGTCGTCTGACGCTTTGCTCTACCTTCCAGCCATTTGCCCAGCATCACCAGAGTGATAACAACGGCGGAGGCCTCGAAGTAGTAGTGCGCCATGGAGTGCCCATGCCCAGAACTGCTGCGAACTAGCTCAAAGACGCTCAGGCCGTAGCCGGCGCTGGTGCCGATGGCTACCAGCAAATCCATATTGCCGGCTTTCGCTTTAAGGGCTTTCCAGGCCGCCTTATAAAAACGAGCGCCCAGCCAAAACTGTACTGGGGTTGCCAAGATCAACT
>JBFJTG010000120.1:0-9289 GCA_041625575.1 Litorivivens sp. | reverse complement strand
GTTGGTACGGCAGTTTCGACTTTTAAAATCCGCTCGCCGATGCTTATCGTCTGCATGCCTGCCGCATTTAGCTTTTCAATTTCATAAGGAATAAAACCGCCTTCGGGGCCAACCGCCAATACCGTTGGCGTTTGTACTGAGCTTGGCACCGACTCGGCCTCATAAGGATGGGCAACTAGCGCGCGGGTGTTTTTTGTAATGGCGGGCAAGCGATCTTCCGCGAAAGGTTTAAAACGCTGTTCAATTTGTAACTCCGGCAAGAGTGTATCGCCAGCTTGCTGCAGACCTTCGATAAAATAGTCGCGCACTTTCTCTGAGGCTAGCAAGGGACTCTGCCAGTAGGATTTTTCTACGCGATAGCTGTTTAGTAGAATCAATCTCTGCACGCCAAGTTCGGCGACGGTGCGGCAGAGTCGACGTGCGGCTTTGGGGCGCGGCAGCGCAAGTATGAGCGTCAGAGGCAGTTTTGCGGGTGGTGGTTTGTCGCAGCAAACTTTCAGCTCAAGAGATTCGTCACCTAGCGCGCTAATGTGCGCGTGCCCACGTTGGCCGCCCAAGATGCCGACTTTAATCGTGTCGCCCGTTTTGGCGCGCAGTACATCGCGAATATGATTGAAACGCGGGCCACTGATGCGCGCTATAGAGCTTGCATCCAGTTCGCTAGATTCCAGTAAAATTAAATTCATGGGCAGCGTTATGCCGCGCTGGGCACGGCCCAGAGATCGTATTCATCAGCGCCGACAATGTCCACCAGAAGGGCATCGCCCGGCTGAAGATCGGTAACGCCGTCGAGGTAAACCTTGCCGTCTATTTCCGGCGCGTCGGCATAGCTGCGGCCAATGGCGCCTTGCTCGTCAACGTCGTCGATAAGGACTTCCAGCTGTTGGCCAATGCGTTCCTGCAGTTTTGCTGCGGAGATACGTTGCTGGGTTTCCATAAAGCGGTTCCAGCGATCCTGTTTAATGTCGTCGGGCACCGGGTCAGGCAGTTCGTTTGCCGTGGCGCCGTCCACGGGTGAGTATTGGAAGCAGCCGACGCGATCGAGCTGGGCAACTTCGAGCCAATCCAGCAGCATCTGAAAATCTTCTTCGGTTTCGCCGGGAAAGCCAACGATAAAGGTTGAGCGAATGACGAGATCGGGGCAGATTTCGCGCCAGGACTTGATGCGCTCCAACACTTTTTCCTGATTACCCGGGCGCTTCATGAGTTTCAGCACACGCGGGCTGGCGTGTTGAAAGGGAATGTCGAGGTAGGGTAGTAATTTGCCCTCGGCCATTAAGGGGATAACCTTGTCCACATGGGGATAGGGATAGACATAGTGCAGGCGTACCCATACTCCGAGCTCGCCCAGGGCAACGGCGAGGTCGAGCATGCGTGTTTCCAGTGCCTGGCCGTCGACAAAGTCGAGCTTGTATTTCAGATCGACGCCGTAGGCGCTGGTGTCCTGGGAAATAACGAGTAATTCCCGCGTGCCGCGCTCGACGAGCTGTCTGGCTTCTGCCACCACATCGCCGATAGGTCGGCTGACCAAATCGCCGCGCATAGAGGGAATGATGCAAAAGCTGCAGCGGTGATTGCAGCCTTCGGAAATTTTCAAATAGGAGTAGTGGCGGGGTGTCAGCTTAATACTGGGCATCAAATCAATATGCGGGTTGTATTCGGGCTCTTCCTGAGGGACATATTGATGAACTGCGCCTACCACTTCATCGTAGGCGGCGGGCCCGCTGACGCTCAATACGCCGGGGTGCTGCTGCTGGATGGTTTCGGCGTCTTTGCCCTTGCCCATGCAGCCCGTGACGATAACCTTGCCGTTTGCCTGAATCGCCTCGTTAATGGCGTCCAGCGATTCCTGTTTTGCGCTGTCGATAAAGCCGCAGGTATTCACCACGACGACATCCGCGTCTTCATAGCTGGGTACTATGTCATAGCCATCCATTCGCAATTGCGTAAGAATGCGCTCTGAGTCGACCAGGGCTTTTGGGCAGCCCAAGCTAACGAAGCCGACTTTTGAATTTGACATGAGTACCTCGGGGTTGTGGCTCAGAGTTACAGCGCGCTGGTGTATGGGCCGGAAAAACAGGCTGCGCTGTAGCAGGGCGGCTATTTTACCTGAGTGGCGCCCCTGCCGCCATGGCAGTGGACTGCCTACCGATAAGCTTGAAAGGGGACAGAGAGAAATATGGTGTTCGGACAGTTGCTGAAATTCGCTGGCGCCCTCATCGTGGCCTTTGGCCTGAGTGCCTGCTCGATTTTAAATTTGCCTGAGGGCTCGGATAATCCCTTCGCCGACGGCCATACGTCGCAAGATCGCAGCGATAGGAGACACGGAGCCCGGGCTCACGCTTTTCGCCAGCCCCAGCTGAGTGTCAGCGCCGAACAGGCTGCTTCTTTGGATGCGGCCTACCGTCAACAGCGCAATGCGGTCCTGGAAGGCATGGGCAAGCATTCGCCTCTGGGCTTCAAAGCCGGTTTGACAACCAAAGAGAGCCAGCAGCGCTTTAAGCTTAGCGCGCCCATTGCCGGCGTACTGTGGCCGGACAGTGCGATTGTCTCCGAAGGACAGCCCGGCATTGTCAGTCTGGCCCAGTTTCGCCGGCCCATGCTGGAGCTTGAGTTGGCATTTCGGGTCAGCGCATTAATTCCGGAGCCTCTGGCAGATGTTGCCGAAGTTCGAAATGTGATCTCGGAGGTCATGCCTGCCATCGAATTGCCTGATCTCGGTTTTGAAAGTGCGGTCGGCTTAACCGGCGAGGCGGTGGTCGCGGCCAACGCGGGTGCGCGTTATTTTCTTGTTGGGGCTCCCCGGCCTATCGATGAGGTGGATGTTAACGCTATCCGTGCGACGCTCAATTTTAATGGCGCCCACCGGCAGCGCGCTGAAGCGACGCAAGTCATGGGTAGTCAGTGGCGTGCCCTGTATTGGCTGATCAATAAAATGGTTGATGAAGGTTGGGTGATTCAGCCCGGACAGATCCTCCTGAGCGGGGCGATGGGCGAAATGCTTGTGCTGGAAGAGGGGCTGTATCAGGCAGCCTTTACCGAGCTTGGTGAGATTAGTTTGCGGGTGGGGAAGTAGCCTCAGGCGGTCAAATCGCCGTCCCTGCTGTAACTGCGGGTATTTAGGCCCAGTTCTTTCAGCGTTTTAAGCAGCATTTGGCTATCGTGGGCATTGAGAAATTCGCCGATGGCTACGCGGGTTGCTCCCTGGGCCAGGTGAATGGCGAGAGAATTATTGATGCCAGGGGCTTCACTGACATGAATTGCGGTAGATTGGCGCTGCCAGCGCCAGCAGTCGCGCGGGCGGTAAAAACCCTTCTCAATACGCACTTCATTGCCTTCAAACCAGAGTACCTGCCGGTAATATTGATTCCAGTTTGCCCAGTAAAGCGCGGCGCTCAATGCGAGAACTTCCATACCGGCAAAGGGTAAAATTACCCATGCTCCGATGTAGGTAAAACCTCCGGCGATCAAAGTGCTGACTAAAGCAATGGCGATTATCAGGCGTTTGGTGGTCTGCCAGTCAGCCGAGCGATTGGGAGCCAGAATCAGGCACTGGCGGCCGTTGCTGTCTTGTCGCGTAATCACGGACCTGGCCTTCGGGCGCGAGTGTTGTAAGGCATCTTAGCCACTGATGGCGAGCCGGCTAATGATCAAACCAAAAAAGCTCTCCCGGTCGGCATTTTCGTAGTACCAGCCAATGTGCTCATGGCATTCATTGCAGGTTGCATATTGCCAGTAGAAGCTGCGAAACCAGCTAAAAGCGGGAGTTGGCTCGCCGCTGATGGTGCAGCCGGGCGCGGTGTCAAAACACAGCAACTGGAAGGTGATGTTGTGCGGATTGATTACACGGTGCTGGTGCGAGCCCTGCACTTGTCGCTGGGCCTGTTTGTTGGTAATCGGTGACAAACAGAGGCTACACAGAATGTAGTCTTCAGGGTGACGTTCTTCTTCCTCCAGACACTCATCCAGCCAGGAGGGAAGTATCGTGTCTTGATCAGGCATTGTTAAAATGCTCCCAAGTCATCACTCACGCTCAGTATAGGACGGCTTTACTTGACCTGCCAATTAGTTAATACAGCGCTGACAGCGCTGGTAGCGAGCTCGATTAGAGAGGCGCGAATTGAGCAAACGGCCCTGCCTCTGGTGCCGGAATTCCCCCTGTTTCTGCTAAACGCGGACTATCCGCAAGCGTCCCTGACACAAGACGAAGTGCGCTGGCTGATGGACAATCCGGCCTACTGGTGTTTTTGCTGGGCCAGCGGTCAGGTGCTGGCGCGATTTTTACTCGACAACTCCGAATGGGTGCGCGGCAAACGGGTACTGGATTTTGGCTGTGGTTCGGGTGTTGTGGCCATTGCTGCCGCCCTCGCAGGCGCGGCGGAGGTCACTGCCTGCGATCTGGATGCCGATGCCCTCAGGGCAACGGCAGAAAACGCCAGCCTCAATAATGTTCAGCTTGAATTGCTGGCGAATGCCGACGATTTTCAGGGGCAGTGCGACCTGTTGATTGTTGCTGACGTCTTATACGACAAGGCCAATTTGCCCCTGCTATCAGGATTTTTGGAGCGCGCCAGCGATGTCTTGGTGGCCGATTCGCGTATTCGCGAATTTTCCCAGCCGGGCTACCGCCGCATCGGCTTCGAGCGCGCGTTTACGGTACCGGATTTGGCTGAATCCGAAGAGTTTTCAAGGGTTAGCCTGTATCATGGCCGGCGTGACACACGCTAGCTGCGCCCAACCCATACGCACAGTAGAGGAGAGTTAAATGAAAATCGGGATTAAGATTGGCTTGAACTCCGGGCCCGAAACCACCGTTGATAATCTCGTCAACATCGCGCAGCTGGCTGAAGCCAAGGGCTTTGATAGTGTGTGGATGCCTAATATTTTCGGTTTGGATGCGATTTCCACGCTCGGCATTATTGGCAACGTCACCAAGCGACTCGAACTTGGAACGGCGGTTACGCCGACCTATCCGCGTCATCCCGTCGCGATGGCCCAGCAGGCGCTGACCACACAAGCCGCTTCAAAGGGGCGCTTTTTGCTAGGCATTGGTTTGTCTCACAAGCTGGTGGTTGAAGATATGTTTGGGCTTAGCTACGACAAGCCGGCCAGGCATATGGAAGAATACCTGCAGGTCTTGCAGGCGTTGCTTGCCGGCGAGCAGGTAAGCCATCAAGGCGAGGAATTTCGCGTCAACGCGGCCTTTAAAATACCCGGTGCGAGTAAGCCTCCCGTTATCGTGGCGGCCTTGGGCCCGCGTATGCTCAGTATCGCCGGTCGATTGGCAGAGGGGACGATTACCTGGATGACGGGCGCACAAACGCTGGCCTCGCATATTGTGCCGGCCATCACCGCCGCCGCGAACGAAGCCGGGCGGCCGGCGCCGCGGGTAGTTGCCGGCTTGCCTGTGGTGTTGACGGATAAACCCGATGATGTGCGAGGCAAAATCGCCGAACAACTGGCACTTTACGGGCAGCTGCCATCCTACAAGGCCATGCTGGAAAAAGAAGGCGCTGCGACTCCGGCCGATATCGCCTTGGTTGGAAATGAGGCTGAACTGCGCTCGCAGCTTCAAACCCTTCGGGATGCCGGCGTCACCGACCTCAATGCGGCAGTTATGGCCTTCGAAGACGGCCAGTTTGAGCGCACTATTGATTTTCTGGCCACTGAGCTTGGTAGCGAATAAATGCCTGCTAAAGAGCTGCTGAATATTGCGGATACCCGCGAACGACTTATTCTGGTTGCTGAAAAATTATTCGCCACAAACGGCATTGAATCGGTGTCGCTGCGGGAAATCGCGCGCGTTGCGGGTCAGAAAAATGTCGCGGCGATGCAATACCACTTTGGTGATCGCCTAGGCTTATTCTCTGCCATTCTCGAGTATCGAATGACGGGCATTGAAACCAAGCGCGGCGAACTGCTGGCTGCTCTGGAGGCCCGTGGCGAGGGCCAAAGCGTGCGGCCCTTGATTGCCTGCCTGGTAATTCCCTTTGTTGAGCATGTTCGCAGAGAAGGCGAGCGCAGCCATTACATCGAGTTTCTGGCGCGCTTGCAGGTGAGCCATCCGGACTTTATTGCCCAGGAAAATGCGCTTAAACCCTGGCAGGCCAATGTTATGGAAATCAGTCGGCGCTTGCTGGTATTGGCTGCCCCTGCATCGCAGCAGCAAGTGTTTCAGCGTCAGCGCATGATGGGAGCCTGTCTGATTCACAGCGTTGCAGAGTTTGAACGAGGTCAGCGCGATGGCCAATATATAGCTGATGAGCTGGACGGCTTTGCCGAAAACCTGATCGACGCCTTATGCGGGATTATTACAGCGCCCTATAGCCAGTAAGCCTCTCAACAGTATTCGAGGTCCATTAACGAATACCTGCATCTTTCCCTTGGGCCTAGCCATTGTCCTCAAAACCGCGCTCGTACAGGCGAGCGTAATACTGATTGAGGGCTAGCAATTCACTGTGTGTTCCGCGTTCAACGATTTCGCCATTGTCCATGACCAGTATCAAATCTGCGGCGACAATGGTGGACAGTCTATGGGCGATAACCAGAGTAGTGCGCGACTTCATAAATTCGGCAAGCGCTTGCTGAATTGCCCGCTCGGACTCATTGTCCAGCGCCGAGGTAGCCTCGTCCAGAATGAGTAGCGGTGTGTCTTTTAGCAGGGTACGGGCAATCGCAATACGTTGCTTTTGACCGCCCGAGAGCATGACGCCACTCTCACCCACCTGAGTATCGAATCCCAGGGGCAATTGTTCGATGAATTCAGTGGCGTGGGCGTCATCCGCCGCTTTGCGAATGGCGGCCATATCGCCAGCGGCATTACAGCCGTAGGCAATATTATTCAAAATGCTGTCGTTAAACAGCACAACATTTTGCGTGACGATGCCGAGCTGTGCGCGATAGTCGTAAAGGTCGTAGTCGCGAATGTCGACACCGTCCACCATAATGCTGCCGTGGCTATAATCGTAAAAGCGCGAAATTAGTGAGGCGAGAGTAGACTTGCCACTTCCGGAGCGGCCCACCAGAGCCACGACCTGACCGGGCTTGGCTGTAAAACTAATGCCATTTAGCGCGGGATTGTCGCTTTCGTTGTAACCAAATTTAAGGTCGCGTACTTCGATTTCACCGCGCAGTTTTTTGATGCGCTTGGTGCCGGTGTTCACTTCGGGCTCGAGGTCAATAATGGCGAAGATATTAAGCGCCGCTGCAATCCCTTTCTGGATGGTGGCGTTAACGCCGGCCAGTTGCCGAACCGGTTTGGGAATCAGGCCGATGGTGGTGATGTAGGCTACGTATTGACCGGTGGTCATTTGTGATAAAAATTCGGGCGCGAGAATCAGGAATACAATGGCGCCCATGGCGATGACAATAATCAACTGCATGACCGGTGTGTTGAGCGCCTGAATTTTGACCATCTTCATTTGCTGTGTGTAATTTTTTTCATTCACGTCAACAAAGCGATCAATTTCGCGCTGCTCACCCAGAAAGGTTTTTACCATGCGATTGCCGGTGATTGCCTCGGAGCAGACCTGCGTGATATCGGCGATAGAATCCTGAACTTTGCCGCTCAGCTTTCGCAGTTTGCGCCCAACGCTCGTGACGATAAAGCCGATCAGCGGCGCAATCGCAACGAAAATAAGTGTTAACTTCCAGTTGAGGTAGAAGGCGTAGGCGAGCAGGCCGATAACGGTAAAGCCCTCACTGACCAGGGTTTTTAGCGCATCTGTAGCCGCGCCGGTAACCATGCCGGTATTGAATACGGTGCGGGCGATAATCTGACCGCTGTTATTGCTGTCGTAGTAATTCACGGGGAGGCGCATCAAATGACCAAATATCTCCGTGCGCAGCACGGTGACTATGCGGGTTCCGACCAGGGCCATAAAGTAGCTGCCGAGAAAGGTGCCGACACCTCGAACCATATAAACGCCAGCAATTGCAGGCGGGATATAATAACGGGCGTCATGGTCTTTGTTTTCTATGGCATCAACCAGCAGCTCCAGCAGTTTTGCTTGTGCGGGGGTCGTTGCGGCAAACACCATATAGCCGATAATGCTCAAGGCGAAGGCCGGGAGCAGCGGCTTCAGGTATTTCAGCAGCCGCATGTAGATGTGCCAACCGCTGTCCGGATTATTGGTGTTAGTGTTAGCCAAAATAGTTTATCCCGACGTGGGTGCGGCGGCTTTTCTTGCCGCATTATAGCGTGACGCGTGTCTTTGCCACGATAATATAAGTTGGTGCCCCGGTCAGGATTTGAACCTGAGACCTGTCCCTTAGGAGGGGACCGCGCTATCCAGCTGTGCCACCGGGGCGTACAAAGTCGGCTATTCTAGCTTGTGCGATGCTGCAAACCAACCGTGAGTGCTGCTTCCTTGGCGAAAGAACGGCCTCAGGGGCGCTTAACGACATTCTATGAAAGCCGAAAAGATGCGGATATTGTGACAAAGATAGCGTCGATCATTATTCCAGTGCTAAACGAAGCGCAGCTACTCAGTGATTGCGCGCCAGCGCTCACGAAACTGCGATGCGATTCCGAGCTGCTTATCGTCGACGGTGGCAGTAGTGATGGCAGCGTGAAGATTGCGGAAACTATCACGCCGATTGTGCTGCAAACCGCGGCCGGTCGCGCACGACAAATGAACACCGGGGCGACTGCGGCGACAGGGGATTACCTTGTTTTCCTGCACGCGGATACCCGGCTGCCGGCTAACTTTAATGATTTTCTTGCCGAGTTGGAGCGCTCGCGTCCAGAGTGGGGCTTTTTTGCCGTAAAGCTGGAGCCTGGCAGTATGAGCTTGTCGTTAGTGGCGCGTTTTATGAATTGGCGTAGCCGGCTGACATCGGTCGCTACCGGCGACCAGACTTTGTTTGTGAAGAGAGGGAGCTTTATCGGCATGAATGGCTTCGCGCCCATCCCCTTGATGGAGGATGTTGAGTTGTGTAAGCGATTGCGGCGGCGCGGGAGCCCTCTAATCTGGCCTATTCCGGTGCAGACCTCCAGTCGGCGGTGGCGGAAAAACGGGGTGCTGCGCACCGTGTTATTGATGTGGGGCTTGCGTTTGCAGTACGTGCTTGGGGTTTCGCCACAACGACTGTATCAAAAATATTACGGAAAATAGATGCAAAGCGATATCAATAATATGGCCCGGACCGACAGCCGCACCAAGGTTTGTTTGTTTGCCAAGGCTCCAGTACTAGGGCGAGTTAAAACCCGAATGTCAGGACATCTGAGTGAGGGCGACTGCCTGCAATTGCACAAGGATATGCTTGCCTATGTTGCGGGCATGGCGTC
>JBFJTG010000119.1:0-9635 GCA_041625575.1 Litorivivens sp. | reverse complement strand
TGGTACTGGAAGTCAGCCGGCGCAATCGCCAGCATCAGGCCAGAAAGACCACCAACGGTAAACAGGAACACGAACGCGATCGAAAACAGCATCGGTGTTTCAAAGGTCAGAGAGCCTTTGAACATGGTGGTGATCCAGTTAAACACCTTGGCCGCCGTCGGCACCGCAATCAGCATCGTGGCGTACATAAAGAACAGTTCGCCAGCAATCGGCATACCTACCGTGTACATGTGGTGAGCCCACACGATGAACGACAGGAAGGCGATAGACGCTGTTGCGTAAACCATTGAGTCGTAACCGAACAAGGGTTTGCGCGAGAAGGTTGGGATAACCTGAGACACCACACCAAAGCCTGGCAGGATGATGATGTAGACCTCTGGGTGCCCGAAGAACCAGAACACGTGCTGGAACAATACGGGGTCACCGCCACCGGCCGCCGAGAAGAAGCTGGTGCCAAAGTGGATATCCATCAGCATCATGGTGACCGCACCGGCCAGTACCGGCATGACTGCCACCAGCAGGAAGGCGGTAATCAACCAGGTCCATACGAACAGGGGCATTTTCATGTAGGTCATGCCCGGCGCACGCATATTCACAACGGTCGCGATGATGTTGATTGAACCCATGATGGATGACAGACCCATGATGTGAACGCCAAAGATGAAGTAAGTCACGCTTGGCGGCGCATAGGTTGTCGACAGGGGCGCGTAGAAGGTCCAACCGAAGTTGGGACCGCCGCCTTCCATAAACAGGGTTGCGGTCAGCAGCAGAAACGCCGGCGGCAGAATCCAGAACGACCAGTTGTTCATCCGCGGCAGTGCCATATCAGGCGCACCGATCATCAACGGAATCATCCAGTTGGCCAAACCGACGAAGGCCGGCATGATGGCACCAAAGACCATCACCAGACCGTGCATCGTGGTCATCTGGTTAAAAAATTCAGGCTCTACAATTTGCAGTCCTGGCTGAAACAGCTCGGCGCGGATGATCATGGCGAAGGAACCGCCCAAAATGAACATCGCAAAGCTGAACCACAGGTACATCGTGCCGATGTCCTTGTGGTTGGTGGTAAATAACCACCGGCTTAAACCCTTAGCAGGTCCGTGAGCACCCATCGGTGAATCCTCCTACTGACCTTTCTTGAAGTTATAGATGTCGATCGGCTGCACTTTGTCACCCATATTGTTACCGAACGCATTGCGCTGGTAAGTGGTAACTGCTGCCAATTCAACGTCATTAAGCTGACCACCAAAGGCCTGCATCGCGGTGCCGGGGGCACCATTGACGATAACGTCAAGGTGACCTTTCAGCTCGCCAGTTGCGTATGCGCTACCAGCAATTGCCTTACCCACGCCGCCTTCACCGTTGGCGCCATGACAAGCTGCGCAAGAACGGTTATAGACCGTCTTACCGCGTGCCATCAGGTCATCCATAGTGAACGTCTGGGCCATCAACTTTTTGATCTCGGCCGCTTCGGCGCGCTTGCCGTTGAGCCACTCGTTGTATTCGGGCTCTTCAACCACGTTTACAACAATGGGCATAAAGCCGTGATCGCGACCGCAAAGCTCGGCGCACTGACCGCGGTATACGCCGGTCTCTTCCGCTTTAGTCCAGGCTTCGTTAATAAAGCCGGGAATTGCGTCGCGCTTCACTGCCAGGGCGGGAACCCACCAGGCATGCAGTACGTCATTCGCTGTAATCAGGAAGCGAACCTTCTTCTGAACCGGAATAACCAAGGCTTCGTCTACTTCAAGTAGATAGTTGGAGCCCTTTTCCGCTTCATTATAAATTTCGCTTTTATCGGTACGCAGGTTTGAGAAGAAGCTGACATTGTCACCGTCGGCAAGAATGTACTCATACTTCCATTTCCACTGGTAACCGGTAACCAGAATATCGACTTCGGCGTCGTCAGTATCGTAGATTTCTATCAGCGTGGTCGTAGACGGCCAGGCCAAAAAAATCAGGATAATGAAGGGGACAACGGTCCAAGCCACTTCCACTGTCGTGTTCTCATGGAAAGTGGAGGCTTTTGCACCCTTGGATTTGCGAAACGCAAATACGGAATAAAAAAGGAAGCCAAAAACCACAACACCCACAACAACGCATATCCAAAAAACGAGCATATGCAGGTCATAGATCTTCTGGCCAACTTCGGTCACGCTGGTCGTCATATTGGTCTGCCAGCGCTGGCCCTCTTCGGCCCAGGCACTGGTGCTGAGCATAGTCAGCGCCAACAGCACAGGACTAAGCGCCAGCTGGAGCAGCCGTTTCGCTTGTGAATGCATTCTCCCGTGTCTCCATGTACAGATAAATGAATATTTTCCCCTTGCAAGCAAAAAGCGGTGCGCAAACCCGTGACACAACCGACCCAAAAGCCAGCCGCCAATCTCTTAAGGATTGTTAAAGCAGAAAGAACAAATTAGCCTGCAAACCACTAAAATCGCGGCCTGCGAGAGTGCCTTTCCCCGCCACAGATACCTATGCGCGCCGCCCAAAGACTGCCTTGGGTGCGGCAAAACGGCGCAATTATAAACCGTTCTCACTGGGCAGCGCCACTCCAAGGCCCGTAAAATGCCGCCATCTATAAGAAAATCCACAACCATCGAGCGCCGTTTCCATGAGTACCTACCAGCAAATAGGCCGGATTGCCGCACCGATGATTGTCGCCAACATCTCGGTGCCCCTGCTTGGGCTTGTGGACACAGCTATTCTCGGGCATCTGGAGAGCGCAGATTATCTGGCAGCGGTCGCCGTTGGCACCAGCTTGCTGGCCATACTCTATTGGAGCCTGGGCTTCCTGCGCATGGGCACCACCGGCGCTTCGGCCCAAGCCCGTGGCAGTGCCAGCAGCAGCGCCCAAAGCGAGGTATTGGTGCAGTCAGCTGCGCTGGCCATGGCCCTAGGGCTGTGCGTACTCCTGCTCGCGCCCTTAATACTGCCGACGGCGCTGGCACTCATGAACACCCCGGCGGCCTCGCTAGAGTTGGCGCTCACATACCTTGAAATACGCCTGTTTAGCGCCCCTGCGGTATTGTTCACCTATGTTGCCGTGGGTTGGCTGATTGGCCAGCAGCGCACGCGCTGGGTCTTGATCATTGTTGTCAGCACGAATGTGCTCAATATTGTTCTCGATTACGCCCTCATTCTCGGCCTGGGCATGAACAGCCGTGGCGCGGCGATTGCCAGCCTCATTAGCGAATGCCTTGGCGCGATTCTGGCCTTGATCGCGGTAGCACCGGCCTTTGCAGCCCGAAGCCGCCATGAGCTTTGGTCCATGCTATCCAAAATTCACCGCTATGCCCGCATCATCAGCACCAACGGCGCGCTTTTTGTTCGCACCGCACTGCTGCTCTTCGCCTTTGCCTTTTTCACCGCCCAAAGCGCCAAATTCGGCGCCACGGTGTTGGCCGCCAATACGATTCTGCTCAATCTGATGCTTTTTACCTCTCACGGCCTCGACGCCTTTGCTCATGCCGCGGAAGCCTTGATCGGTGAGGCCGTTGGTCAGCGCGACTGGCGCCGGTTCCGGGCCGTTTGCATAGCCTGCGCCCACTGCACGGCGCTCACAGGCCTTCTGCTGTCGGCAATCCTCTTCTTAGCCGAGGCGAATATTCTCTCGCTGATGACCAATATCAATGAAGTAGCCACAACGGCACATCATTTTTACATCTGGCTGCTGTTCATGCCGCTAGTCTCGGCCAGCTGCTATTTACTCGACGGAATTTTCATCGGTGCACTGCAAACCCGGTGGATGCAGTTCAGCATGATATTTTGCGTCGCCTGTGTTTATTTACCGTGCTGGATGCTCAGCCAGGAATTGGGCAATCACGGCCTGTGGCTGTCCTTTCTACTATTTAATCTCGCACGCGGTGCCAGCCTGGGTCTGATTTTTATCCAACTTACGCGGCAGCGGCGCTGGTGGCATCCAGCCAAGCGAATACCCTGACCCTAGAATTTCAGTTATGCTCTGTAACCATCTGTACCGCTAGATCAGGCCGGTAAGGCTGGTCCCACCGATTTGTGCGCACAGCGTGACAATAATAAAAAGGTCTCGGGGTATTAGGAATCTGAGCACGCAGTCCTCTGAAAACGATGAGCGCTCACCGTATCAACTCCACATTGATAACGGCAGCTATTTGCGTCTGGCGTTTTCACCCGAACTCGAAGCGGCCTATCGAATTGATCTACATCGGCTGGCCTTGCGCGCCAGACTGGTGTTCGGCACGCTACTCGCCGTTCTGGTTCTCACCATCCCCTTGCTCGACCACTTTATTTTTCATCCCCCGGAAGCCTTTGTCGCTCCGGTGCGCCTGATGCAATTCGGGTTATTGATGCCGTTAATTGCGGCAACCATTTTGGCTTCTCTCAATGAGCGTCTTCAAGCTTATTCAACCCCGATAGCGGCTTCCGCGCTTGCGGCGGTTGCGCTGTGCGTCATCTACCAGCGCGTACTGGGCTACGAGCTGGGGTATTACACTGCCGTCGGCTGGGCGAATGTGGCCATCATCGGCGCCTTTTTCTTCGCTGGCATCCGCACTACCCAGGTCGTACCTCTGGGCGTCGCCTTATTCAGCCTAAACTTCGCGGCAGAACTTTACGTGGGTAACTACAGCAGCGGTAGCAGTGCGCTTATCAACACCGTGTACGAGCTCGAAGGCATGATCGTCATTTTCATATTGGGTGTTGCCGGCTGCTACCTGATTGAAACCAATACGCGCCTCAATTGGCTCGAAACCAAAGAAATGCAGCAACAACTGGATTACGACGATTTAACCGGCGCACTCAATCGCGGTAAATTTCGGATGGTTTACCGACGCCTTTTTTCCATGGCGCAGCGCGAGCAACGCGACATAAGCATAGCCATCGTGGATATTGATTTCTTTAAAGCCTACAACGATCACTACGGGCATGCGCCCGGCGACAAATGTCTGACTTTAATTGGCAACTGCCTCAACACCGCCGCCGACAAAAACGGCGGCTATTGCGCGCGTCTGGGTGGCGAAGAATTTGCCCTGCTTTTTTTCGGTATGAATTTTCGTGAAGCCCAATCACTGTTCAGCCGGATTTGTCAGGACGTTGACGCGCTTGCAATAGCCCACGCAGGGCGCCCTGACAAACATCCCAATGTCACGGTGAGCATTGGCGGCTACAGCTTAATCCCGGATGGCCGGGTGAATCGTTTTGTTGCACTCCGCAAGGCGGACAAATCTCTATACGCTGCCAAATCCCAGGGGCGCAATCAGCTCGTCATGGTAGAAAGCAAGGTCGCCCCCCATGGATAGTGCTCAATCATTGGACGCGCAGGGCGCTCAACTCAGCCGACTCGATCGCGCCAGAATACGACAGTTAACGCAAAAACGACTGCCCGAATTGCTTCGGCTTCGATTCGTTTCAGCCGATGAAGCTCGCTACCGCAAGATCAATGACCGATCGCGCCTACACCATCGTGCATTGTATATGCTCGCCGGCATAACGCTTATCACGATTACCCTGTTGGTCGACTATTTCGTGCTATCAGTACCAGCGGAATTTTTCACAATGCGCAGCCTTGTCGGTATCGGCATCATGGTACCCGTGCTGCTGATTGCATTTACCGCCAACACGCTCAATGCAGCCAAGCCTTTTTCAGAGGCCGCTACAACTCTGGCCGTCGCCGTCTGCTCTTTGTGCATGATTTATCAGCGCTCCATTGGCTTTCAGTGGGGAATCGATATACCGGCCACGTTTATCGCACTGCCAATCTTTATCGGACTGATGCTTTGCCGCCTGCGCTGGCTGCCACTGCTGCCTTTATTTTTATTCATTTATAGCCTCACCATTGCTGCCGAATTAAATCAGGTGCAGCCCAGAGACTATCAACTGGCTCAGATATATTCGTTTACGCTGCTAATGACCACCATATTAATTGGCGATTGGGTGGTGGAAATTTACAACCGCATTACCTGGTTGCGGCGGGAATGGTTGCGTGACATATCCAGTCGCGACGCCCTCACCGGCCTACTCAATAAACGCGAATTTAATCGCGAGCTGACGCGACTGTTCAAGCTCGCGGCACGGGAGAAACGTCCGCTCACTGTCGCCATGCTCGATGTCGATCATTTCAAAGCCTATAACGATCACTATGGCCACCAGAGCGGCGACCGTAGCTTGATCAAAATAGCCGAGGTTATGCGCGCCCGCAGCCGTCGTGGCGGCGATCTTGCCGGTCGGGTGGGAGGTGAGGAATTCGCAATCGCCTGGTACGGCAATGACCGAATCACGGTGAATTTGATGCTAGACCAATTGTTAAGCAGCGTTCGCGCACTGAATATTACGCACGAACATACCGGCACAAGTCGGCGAGAGCTTACCATTAGCGCCGGCGTGCGCTGGTTGACTCCCGATGAGAACAGCGATCCAATCGACGTTATTCACGAAGCCGATATGCTGCTATATGAAAGCAAGCAGGCGGGCCGTGACTGCTTTCGCATGCAATAGCGCCAACAATAAGGGCGCCGCAAAGGCGCCCTATTCGTTAGAACGTTTGTCGAATCTGCACACCGTAACGGCGCGGATCGCCATAAGTCTGGTTGAAGGTACTCACAGAATCCGACACGGACGCGGTTCCAATAATGTAGCGCTCGTCCGTCAGGTTCTTCACAAAGGCCGCCACCGTTAAATCACCGCTGTCATTCTGCCATGACACGCGAGCATCTATCTGCGTAAATGCCTCTGAGCCACCAATGCCTTCACGCTTGTACACACTGTACGAGCCGTCATCCAGACCGAAGAATATTTCGCTTTTGTAGCTAAAATCCACGCGCGGAATAATCAAGCCGATGCCGGTAGGAATCATGAATTGAATACCGGCAGAAGCGGTGGTTTCCGGCGAGGCCGGAAAGGTTTCGTCAGTACGATCTTCCGACACCAGTTTACCGGCGACCGCGTTGAGCAAGTCGTTGTCGACAAACTGTTGGAATTCATAATTGTTATCACTATACGACGCGTTGATCATCACAATAGGGGAGGGCATCCAGGTGAACTCCATCTCGCCACCCTCTATCGTAGACTCACCCGCATTGCGGAAAATCACTGCGAGGTTGCCCTGGGAGTCCGTCGACACCTGAATGAGCTGCATGTTTTCGAAGTCCATCGAATACAGTGCTACGTTAAATCGAACCGTGCGCTCAAAGGCGTCGATCTTAAAACCGATTTCGCGGTTTACAACTTCTTCCGCGTCCACCTGCTGCAAACCATCGAGCAGGCGCGGCTCAAAAAATCCCGACTTGAAGCCCGTGCTCCACGTACCGTAGACCATCATGCTGTTAACGACGGTGTCCTCCAACCATTCGTACGGCAGGTTGTAAGACAACGATGCCATCGGCGTGACTTTTGAGAAAGTGCGTTCTTTCTTGTTTACCAGCGTCGGCGTTCCATTCATCGGGATATCCGGAATACCGTCGCCGTTTTTGTCGAGAAACTGGTTTTGGAAAACGCGAACCGGATCGTCTGCCCAGGTACAACCCAGAAGGCAGGGGAAGAATCCGCCGGCATTCGGCCCAAACGAAATGGGCTTTCCGGTAGCTTCTGAAAGAAATACCTGACCGGTTACCTTGGACTGAATCGCAGCAGTATCAGCCTGAAAAATCGAGAGTTCGGACGCCCGTTTTTCCGCGGTGTAGCGAATGCCACCGGTGAATTGCAGGTTGTCAGTCACATCGTAAGAACCCTGGAAGAAGGCTGCAAAAGTGTTGTTCTCAAGTTCAAACTCCGACAGGACCAGCGGGCCGCTCAAAATACCCACAAAAGGCTGCGTGCCGCCCGGCGTTGGCCGGGTGGGTATCTGACCCGCGGCCAGCTCCCCGAGCGTTAAGGCATCCAGACCTGCAAAGTTTGTCAGCAGCATAAAAGGTTCAAAGTTGGTTTCACGCATGTAAAAGAGTCCGCCGGTATAATTCAGGCGGCTGTCGAGTGCGGAACCATTAACCTGATACTCAAGGCTGAAAGAGTCACGGTCGCCATCGTCCGGATTTATCGCTTCCGACCAGTTTTCGGGGCCGCCATCATTATCACTGGATTGAATAGGTCCCTCGGTTTCCTTGCGCGCGCCAAAGACGACCTTCATGGAGATATCGTCATTCATCTCCCATTGCGCGGTAGCGCCAATAAGGTAGGTATCCAGCTTTTTCTTGAGATTGGGGTTGGCGCCCATATTGGTTTCGAGGTCGCCGACATTGCCTTTAGTCGCGGAGTTCGCCTCACAGTTCTCCCGGTAAGCCTTGGGATTACTCGGGTCGGTATCGCCGGCCCACATCAGGTAAAGACTTTCGCCAAACAGGCCATTCTCGCTGGAGAAATCACAGTTGATCGCCGGAAAGCCCTCATTGATCTTTCCGATGTAGGCGAGCGTATCCAAGGTAAAGCTGCTTTCGCTTTCATAGCGCGTTTGGAAAACCAGCGCCTTGCGATCGGTGGATGAATAGGTTGTACCCTGGCGCTTGTCTTCAAAAAAACCATCATCCTTGTCGATGGTAATGGCCGTGCGTGTATAAAAGTTGTCGCTAATCGGAATATTGATGGCCGCACGCAAGGAGCGCGATTCGTAATTGCCCAAGGCACCTTCGATATATGCTTCCCGCTCTTCATTGGGTTTTTCCAAGGTCAGCACCAGCGCGCCGCCGGTGGTGTTTTTGCCAAACAAGGTGCCCTGAGGTCCGCGTAAAACCTGAATGCTGCGTACGTCCACCGTATCCAGCAACTGGCCATCGGTGCGCGGCAGAAAAAGGTCGTCCAAATAGACGCCGACAGTCGGATCCACACGGGCGAAGCCAGAGCGCTCACCAATGCCGCGGATATAAATCTGGTTGGACTGGCCTTCGTTGATCTGCAAGCTGGGTACACTTTTCGTTAGCTCGCTGGTGTTGACGATGCCCTGCTCACGCAAAGATTCACCGCTAATGGCGGTTACCGCAATGGGCGTTTCCTGAATGTTTTCTGCCCGGCGCCGCGCGGTAACAATCACTTCTTCCAGCGCAGTTGACTGCGTCTTCACCTTTGTCGGTGCAGGCGGGTTTTCAGCTTGGGTAGATTGAGCCAATGCAGCGTGTGCGCACAACCCCAGAGTACCGCCCACGAAAAGGGCAGCAGAAAAGGTCTTCTTCATAGCAACCTCACAATTATTATTATCGAGTACGTTTAAAGCTACAACGATGTAACCAGTCTGCCACTTATTTCAGTTTTCTGCAGCAAGCACGAGCCGAACGTTCTAGCGCTGCAATACACGCAAAAAATTGGAGTTCTTATTCAATTTCAAAGAGATAAGAAAAAAGGCAAGCAGCCTCGCCGCTATCGTATCCCTACGCCAAACGGACGAGGCCCTTGCACCTGGCATCAAGGTGCGGCAGGTCTGGATCGCGCCGCCCGCCACTGCAGGGAGGTCGGTGCCAGCTTTCCGGAGCCATCTACCAGCAAACTGCTGCCCCCAATCGCCGGCCAGCTCAGACTGTTTGCACTCATGGCAAGGTCGCCCACCCCCGGCTTGCTGTAATCGCAAACACCCTTCGGAAAAATCGTCCCCAACCGGGCTAGCTGGGCAGCGTTCAGCTTGCCGTTGTAGTCCGCCGCTGCGATAGCTTTCAGCTGGCACTTCAACACGT
>JBFJTG010000118.1:0-9875 GCA_041625575.1 Litorivivens sp. | reverse complement strand
TTTGAAAGTTCAGAGGCTAGCTCGTGTCAGTTCAAAGCATGTCAGAGTTGCACAGGAAGATCGCACATTGCGATCAGCTAAGTCTCGATCATCTGGCTCCCGACCTACCACAACTTAAGATCAGCAACATTCAGGGCAGTGCGCGCATCTCCCTCTACGGCGCTCAAGTCTTAAGTTTTCAGCCCCGTGGCGACAGGGAATTACTCTGGCTTAGCCCCACAGCGCACTATCGCGCCGGCAGCTCTATTCGAGGCGGCATTCCCCTGTGCTGGCCCTGGTTCGGGCCCCACCCGGACGAGCCAACTAAACCCTCGCATGGCTTTGCCCGCCATCAACTCTGGCGGTTAGAGACAGTCTCTGGCGACGAACAACACACCCAACTCGAATTTTCGCTAAGCGCCAGTCCCGACACCCAAAAGCTATGGCCTCACCCTTTCGAGCTTCATCTACACATTGGCATAGGTGCGGCGTTACACATAGAGTTAACAACTAAAAACAGTGGCGATAAGCCAATGGAAATCAGCGCGGCGCTGCACAGCTATTTCTCGGTTTCCGACATCGACAACATTCGGATTGAGGGTTTGGATGGCGCTCTCTTTCGGGATGCAGTGAATGAAGATCGCATTTGCAAACAATGTGGTCCCATTCGCTTTCACGGCGAACTGGACAGGGTGTATCACGATACCGACGCCGACATTCTCATTTGCGATTCCGCCATAAAAAAAGCTATTCGGGTAAGCAAGGAGGGTAGCAACTCCACCGTTGTCTGGAACCCCTGGGTAGAAAAGTCCGCGCGCCTCGGCGATATTCCCGAAGGCGGCTATCGAAAGATGCTTTGCGTAGAAAGCGCCAACGCAGATCACAATCGCATCGCCCTGCTACCCGGCGACACTCACACTTTATATACCAAAATATCGGGAGAGACTCTTGACGAATCCGGCAAATAATTTTGCCAGACAATATGGGCCCTGGGCCTTAATTGCCGGCGGCTCTGAAGGCATTGGGCTGGCCTTTGCCAAGCAACTCGCGCAAGTCGGCATCAATCTGATTCTGCTCGGGCGACGCACATCCGCCTTACAGACTGCCCGCCAAGCACTCGCGAACTATGACGTCGCCATAGAAACTCATAGCATTGATTTAAGTAACGCGATCGATGGCGAGCAACTGCAGGCCATCACCGCCGACAAAGAGATTGGCTTACTGATATACAATGCTGGTGCCACCCATGGTGCTGAATTATTTCATGAGCGCCCACTCGACGATGCACTAGGCCTGATTCAGCTCAACTGCCACTCTCCCACAACGCTCTGCCACCTGCTCGGCCAAGCTATGCGCCTGCGCAGACGCGGCGGCATTCTGCTCATGAGTTCGATGTCCGGTCTTACTGGCGGTGCCTACATCGCGAGCTACTGCGCCACCAAATCGTTCGACATTATTCTTGCCGAAGGCCTGTATCAGGAACTACAACCTTTTGGTGTACACGTCATGGCACTCATCGCCGGCGCGACAGACACACCCGCGATGGCGCGTTCGGGCATCGACATCGGGCAAGCGATGGCCGCCGACGATGTTGCCCGCGAAGGACTTGCGGCACTAGGCAGCGGCCCCGTGCTTGTCGCGGGTGAAAACAACCGCGCAGCATCAGTACTATTTCGCGATGCAAACCGGGATCAGACATCAACTCTAATGAGTCAGGCTACCGCCGGTATGTACGGAAAGTCCTTTCCACCGAGGTAATTGAGTCCACCGGCTGCTTAGACTACCCTGTGTTTTCGTATACAAAATTAAGGATGCTCAACAATGCGCATGCTCGCGGCACTGCTTGTACTGGGATTGCTCAGCGGTTGTGAAACGGCCTACATCAATACCATGGAAAAGTTTGGCGTTCACAAGCGCGAGATACTCGCCGATCGCATAGTTGATGTGCAAGAAGCCCAACAAGATGGCCAAGCACAATTTCGCAGTGCACTGGAACAGTTTCGCGCAGTAATCGACATTGATGGCGGTGAACTGGAGCAACAGTACGACAAATTGCAGGCCGCCTATGAAAATAGCGAGTCAGCCGCTAACAACATTAGTAAGCGGATCGATAAGGTCGAATCCGTAGCCGATGCGCTATTCGATGAGTGGCAGGCCGAACTAAGCCAGTACAGCAACCAGCGCCTGCGCGCCGATAGCGAACGCAAAATGCTGAAAACCCAGCGCAGCTACCGGCAGGTCATGAATGCCATGCGCGCATCCGAAAAATCACTCGCCCCGGTTCTGGATGCCCTGCGCGATAACACCCTCTACCTTAAACACAACCTCAACGCATCCGCGATTGGCGCACTGCGTGGTGAGTATCGCAGTGTAAACAAAAATGTCGCACAACTGCTTTCGTCCATGGAAAAATCCATTGCCGAGTCCAACAGCTTTATCAAACAACTAGAACCTTAAGGAGCCTGAGTCATGTCTCAGCTTATTGAACGATGGCACGACTTAGTGCGCTCAGGAAATCCCGATGGATTGGAAGCCCTCATTGCCGACGACGCGGTATTCTATTCGCCCGTTGTGCACAGCCCCCAAGTAGGCAAAGCAATCACTCAACTGTATCTAGGCGCTGCTTTTTTAGTGCTGTTTAATGGCAACTTCCGCTATGCCCGAGAAATTATCGGCGAGTACGACGCTATGCTGGAATTTGAAACCGAAATTGACGGTATAAAAATCAACGGCGTTGACATCATTAGCTGGAACGACAATCACCAGATCACCGAATTCAAAGTGATGATTCGACCCCTCAAAGCCATCATGCTAGTGAAAGATAAAATGGCCGCCATGCTTGAAGCCGCCAAACAATAAACATCGGAATTCACACCCACAAACAGCGACACAGCAAAACGCCTTGCCTCCCACTTGAGCGGGCGCAGCATAAAGTACGTATTCTGGGGCTTGTTAATTTGTGGTCACGGCAACGCCATCGGCAGTGCAGTTGCGCCCCTTAGCGGCTACACCGGCTTTCTTGATCGGAGCCTACAGGACACAAGCGAAGTAGAAAATTTCGCGAGCAGGGCTCGCTCCTACAAATACCTACCCGCAAAAGTTGAGCCTAGGGAAAGTCTCAAACCAAACTATGTAGGAGCCTGCCCCGCAGGCGAGCCTTCAAATTCCGGGCAATTCGCGAGCAGGACTCGCTCCTACAAAAACGAAATTTTTACTGATCAAGCTCTACCACTCAAAGGGTTCACACAAAAACACGGGTATATTCCGATCGGTCCGCGCCTGATACTCATCAAAATCCGGGTACATCGACAATAGGTGCGGCCAAGCGGCAGCCTTTTCTTCATCGCTAATTTGGCGCGCACGCATTTTCCGCGTGGTGCCGCCGTGCATGATGGTGATATCCGGGTGAGCGGCAATGTTGTAATACCACACGGGGTTCCTCTCCATACCACCCTGCGAAGCAACCAGATAGGCATTGTCGCCTTCAGGCAGATGGATCAGAGCGACCTCGCGCCAGGCACCGCTTTTCGCGCCTGTCATGCCGACTACGCAAATTTCGGCACCACCCGGAAAGGTTTTCCAGAGTCTGCCCTTGGACTTCTTGAATACCCAGACATTCGCCGCGGTAATCCACTTCATAAACTTCTTGATGGTTTTGAAGTTGTCCTGCGGAATGGGTTTCACATCCGCGCGCTTGGTTTTGACGTAATCGTACTCGACCATGACTTGTTTCCCTGTTCTGATTCAGCCCATTTAAGCGAGCCTGTTAATGTCTTGCAATACATCTTACCGGATCGTCACATCTTTTCGGGTTAACGCTCTGTTACCGTTAGTGCTTAAGCCTCCCGGAAAGACAGCATGTCGATACAAGCCATAAAATCCAATGACCTTTATTACGGCTGGGTCATCGTTGCACTGGTCTTTATTACGCAGGCCATCGCTAGCGGCAGCACCAATGCATTGTACGGAGTTTTTGCCGTGCCCTTCAGCGAGAGCTTTGGCGTCTCCCGGGCACAGGTCTTTATGGCAACAGCCAGCGTTGCCATGATTGCCTCGGGGCTGCTATCGCCGCTAGCCGGATACTGGCTCAGCCGCTATAGCCCCAAAATCATGATGCTGATTGGTGGTGCCATGCTGTCACTGGGCTTCGCGGCAATGACGCAAGTTCAAACCCTGTGGCAGGTAGCGCTCGTTTACGCCACTTGCTGGAGCTCCGGCAACTGCCTTTACGGCACATTGGCCGCCAACACCTCGGTGTCCAACTGGTTTGCCGCCCAGCGGGGCAAAGCCTTGGGACTTGCAGCCATTGGCATGTCTCTCGGCACCTTTAGCTTGCCGCCACTGGTTAGTTGGCTAATTGTTGATTTCGGATGGCGCACAGCCTGTGGCGCACTCTCAGCATTGATAGCCCTGAGCCTACCCCTGCTCTGGAAGTTTTACCAAGATCGGCCTGAAGATCTCGGGCTAAATGTGGACGGCGCAGCGCAAAGCTATGCGGAACCCGTATCGAACTCGGGCGCCAGCAATTGGCGCCAGGTGTTAGGGAGTCGCTATTTCTGGCTTATTGCTGCGTGCATTAGCATTTGTTTTGCGGGCTTTAACGGGCTGACTGTTAATTTGATCCCCATGGCCATCGATCAGGGCGTGGACCCCAAAACGGCCTCTTTACTGATGTCGGTTGCGGCCACCTTCGGCGTGGTCGGCAAACTCGCAGTAGGCTTCTCGGCCGACCGGCTTGGCGCCCGTGTAGCTTTACTGCTGCCCTTACTGGCTCTGGCCATTGCCTGCGGTGTTCTCTGGGGCACCCCGAATTTCGCGCGCTTGATAGTGGCCGCGGCATTGATTGGCTTGTCCTCAGGAGGGGCGATTCCGGTGTGGGGTTCGCTCATCGGTCAGTTCTTTGGCCGCCGCATGTTTTCGCAGGTGATGGGAATGATGAATCCGCTCTTGGTGCCCTTGATTGTGATCTGCGCACCCCTGGTCAGTCTGGTGTACGAACGTAACGGCAACTACAATCTGGCCCTGGCGACTATTCTTATATTCGTTGGCGCAGCCATTAGTCTGACGCCGCTGTTAAAACCACCGCCTAGCTCAGCGCCCTAAATTGCGCCAGCTCAAAATCATTGAGTAGCCCGACGGGAATCATATGAAAGATGGTTGTCGTGGGATAAACCAACACCAGCTCGTCTATCAGCTCAACTCTCTTGAGCTCACTGAACTGGTAGCGAGACTCGCCATTGCTGGAGCGCAGCACAAAGCCTGTCGGCAAGATCTCAACTTGCTGTTCACGCTGCAGGAGCGGATTGTTGCGGTATACCCGGCGCAATGACCAGCGATGAATCGCCGGCAACAATAACCACAGAAAGAGCGCGAGCAGCAGCGCCACAGTGACGCTTGCCGTAATGCTGGCGACGCTAAAATCATGAATAAAAGGAAACAGGGCCAGCACCCCATACATGGCCAAGACCAAACGCCGACGCAAACGACGCTGGGAATGTCGACTGGCCTTCACAAACATGGCTTCAGTGATATGGTAACTATTCGTCATCCGCTAACGCTGCCCTTCTGAACTTCAGGCTTTATCGCACATAATTTGTGGGCTTTTCAATCTCATAAAGACTGTCTTTCATATCTTCAAAACGACTTTCAAGCACCGCCTGAGCATCGTAAACACCGCGATTATAGAAAAACGGGCCAATTTCTTCGGCAAAAAAGTCCAATAGAAATTCCGCGTCAAAACGACCGAGGTCCTGATCCAGCTCTTCTGAAAAATACATCTGGATCTTGCGTGCAATAACCGCCTTTTCCTCGTCACTGAAGCTAATTTCTGCCATTACCCCTGTCTCCCACTCTTTGTTCCAGATTGTATTGAGCGCACGTTTTCCGTACAATGCGCGGCTCTCCTTTCGCCGTTATAACAACGATTCCCGCCGACAGGTTACTCCCTCCGCACCAATTGCGGGCCGTTATACCGTAAAAAAATGGGCTTTTCATGTTTGAGATTCATCCAAGCCGGGTGACCAGTGCCAAGAACGACATTTTGTCGGGTCTTACCGTTGCGCTAGCACTGGTTCCTGAAGCTGTTGCTTTTTCGTTTGTTGCTGGCGTTGAACCCTTAGTGGGTCTGTACGCCGCCTTCATGGTCGGCCTGATAACCGCCTGTATTGGCGGTCGTCCCGGCATGATTTCCGGCGCAACGGGTGCGCTCGCCGTTGTTATGGTGAGCCTGGTTGCCGCTCATGGCGTTGAGTATCTCTTTGCCACGGTTGTTTTGATGGGCATTCTGCAGATTCTGGCGGGCGTCTTTAAGCTCGGTAAATTTATTCGCATGGTCCCCCACCCCGTCATGCTGGGTTTCGTAAACGGCCTGGCGATCGTGATTTTTCTGGCCCAGCTCAGCCAGTTTGGCGTAGCCGGCGAACCCGGCTGGCTCAGCGGCACCTTCATGGAAGGCACCATCATTGACATCGCCTGGCTGCAAGGACGAGATATGTACCTGCTGCTCGGCCTGGTTGCGCTGACGATGGCGATTATTCATTACTTACCCAAGCTAACGAAAGCGGTGCCTTCTTCACTGGCCGCCATTGTCGTTGTTACCCTGCTAGTCATCGGATTGCAGCTCGATACTCGCGTCGTAGGCGATATCGCCTCGATTGCCGGCGGCCTGCCAAGCTTCCACATCCCCACTGTGCCCTTCAACGCGGAAACCCTGTCGATCATCTTCCCCTACGCCGTCATTCTCGCTGCGATTGGCTTGATCGAATCACTGCTGACTTTGCGTCTGGTTGATGAAATCACCGAGACGCGCGGACACGGCAACAAAGAATGTGTTGGTCAGGGCGTTGCCAATACGGTAACCGGCATGTTCGGTGGCATGGGCGGCTGCGCCATGATTGGCCAAAGCATGATCAATGTGAACTCCGGTGGCCGCGGCCGCTTGTCGGGCATCAGTGCAGCATTGTTTCTACTGGCCTTTATTCTGGTAGCTTCATCCCTGATCGAACAGATTCCCTTAGCTGCACTAATTGGCGTTATGTTTATTGTCGTCATTGGCACCTTTGAATGGAGTAGCTTTCGGATTATTCGCAAGGTACCCAAGCAGGACGCCATGGTGCTGGTCTTGGTATCAGGCGTGACGGTTGCGACCGATCTGGCCGTTGCCGTCGTCGTTGGTGTTATTGTTTCGGCGCTGGTCTTTGCCTGGGAAAATGCCAAGCATATCCGCATCGAAGCGCGTGAAGACCATAAAGGTTCTACTGTGTACGCCGTTATTGGCCCCCTGTTTTTTGGTTCGGTCACTTCCTTTCTTGAGCACTTTGACCCGAAGCAGGACAAGGATGATGTGGTTATCGATTTTGCCAACTCTCGCGTTGCCGACCACTCGGGCCTGGAAGCCATCGACACCCTCGCCGAGCGCTATTTAAACGCCGGTAAAACCCTGCACCTTGTTCATCTCAGTGCGGACTGCAAAAAACTCTTGCGCAAGGCTGGCAATCTTGTTGAAGTCAATGTTATCGAGGATCCGCACTACTTTGTCGCCGAAGACAGCCTCGGCTGAGGCTGTCTGTTAGGTGCGACAATGTGTATGCGCTTCTCGCTTATAGCTTAAGTACGCAAGTATCGTAGTACCTGCCCGCTATAACCGGGCAGTGTGTCGGCGAGAGGAATTGCCTTCGCCTGTTTGTGGCTATAGCCCAACTCCACCATTTTTTTGCTGAAACGCGCGTGATGGCCCCGGCCCGGATCGATCATAATCACTTCGCACACCGGCTTTGCGTGCTGGTGAATAAACTCGGCCAACTGCGTTGAGTGCTCTGTTTCATAGAGCAGGTCGCTGCCAATGATCAAGTCAAAGGCTCCCAGCTCGCTCAACGTATCGGTCCACCCCGTGCGGACATAGGGAATGGCCTTGCCGGTATTCAGGCGCACATTTTCAAACAGGAAGGATTCAACTTCGGGATGATAGTCAGTGGCGGTGATATCGGCTTGGCGAGAATTCAAAACGTGACTGGCTAGCGCCATGCCACAGCCCACTTCAAGAATGCGCTTGCCCTGAATTTCTTCGCTCAGCATGAGCTGAGCTAGCAACTCGCTTGATTCCCACACCACACCGAAGATCGGCCACAGGGCATCGGTAATGCCCAAGCTTTCGGCCACCCCGCTGGCGTCGGCATACTGTTGCCGGTCGCGCAGGGTTCGCAGGTGGATATCGAGCTCGCCAACTTCAACCGTCTGGTAACGGACTCGTACAGTCATGACATAAGCACCTTCTCGGCAAGAGCGGTGCGCAGCACGCCTTGTGCCCAATCGCTACGCGGGAACCGTCACCATACACCCCCGCACCCGCATGCGATACCTGCGCGCAGGCGAGAGGGGCTTTGTTAGAGCTGCTCGCAATACAGTTTTAAACAATTCCAGGCTCGCTCAAGTGGCATACCGCCGATCAGCGGGTGCAAAACCCTATTACGCTCAGGCTCATCAATAGCTTGTTGTCGAACTTGCGCAGGCGTCAGTATTTCATAGCGCCCACTGGCGCGAATTTCTTCTACGCTAGCACTGGGCATCTCCATCGGTCGCGCCAGCCCCGCACGCTTCCAACTATTGTATTCCTGCACTTCATTGAGAAAGTGATGGCCGATTTCTGCCCAGGCGCGCTCCGGGTCTTCATCGACAAACAAGAGGGAAAAGTCTTCCGGTGGCGCCGCCATAAAGCCTTTTTTGTCGTGAACCTTGAGCTGCTCGTAATAATAGGCTTCCAGTGCAGCATCGTAGGTGGGCGGTGAAAAAGGCAGGCCGAAGCGCGCGGCGCGGCGCGCCGCCACCTTACTCATGCCGCCGACCATAAACATTGGATGCGGCCGGGTGAAGGGTTTGGGTGTGACATTAATCATTTCGCCGCGATACTCGAAGGGCTCATCGCCCCAGGCCTTCAGCAAAGTATCCAGCACGTGATCCATCCACTCACCGCGCGCCTCAAAGGGTTTGTCGAGGGCGTGAAATTCGATTTCGCGATAGCCCAGTCCGGCAATAAAAGTCAGACGCCCATTGCTCAACAAGTCCACCACCGCAATATCTTCTGCCAGGCGCACGGGGTCATAGAGTGACACCAGCAGGGCCATGATGCCGATACCGGCCTTCTCGGTGCGTGCAGCAATCGCTGACGCCATAGTTAAGGGAGAGGGCAACCAGCCATTCTGGGCACAATGGTGCTCTTCGACATTGATATACGTGAAACCCTGCTTGTCGGCGTAGTCCGCCATGTCGATGGCCGCTTGATACCTTAGCGCTCTCAGCGCAGGATCGCTTTCCGAGCCGGTCATGTTCAGCCGCAGTGAACTTGTCATCGTATTTCCACCTACTAATTTAGCACTTTATGGTTATTACCATCGACACTAACCGGAAACGATTCAAAACCCAATCGCCATTCAAGCATTCCCGATAATTTTGCATATTGATACAGATACCTTGACTATCGCCCCGTGCAATACCGGTTATAAAATAGACAATTCACGAAAAACCCGCTACAAATAGAGCGCACAACCGCGATTTATCAAAAACAACAATAAAAAGTATGAGGAAACGCCTGTGAATTCATGTCTGCCCCGCGCTGCGGTGCTGCTCGTTAGCGCCCTCCCCTTGTGTGCTAATGCACAGGAGACTCAATCAAAAGCCACCCTGGAAGAAGTTCTGGTTACAGCGCAAAAGCGTGTTGAATCGCTAAGCGACGTGCCGGTTTCTGTGACCGCCATGAGCGGCGACAGAATCCAGAAAGCCGGCATTGCCAACTTATCGGATTTGTCCGAGTACACCCCCAACTTCAAACTGGTGGATGGCGGGCTGATTCCCAATGTCTACATGCGCGGCGTCGGCTCCGGCTCCAACCAGGGCTTTGAATT
>JBFJTG010000117.1:0-9886 GCA_041625575.1 Litorivivens sp. | reverse complement strand
GTAGAAGCTGACGATCCTTGAAGGTCATTGAATATGCTGCAATATTTAACCGTAAGGAGCGATCAAGAAATTCAAACTTGCCGCCCAGCTCGGTATTTAGAACTTTCTCCGGCTCAATGCGCTGTAAACCATCAATACCTTTAGGTTCAAAAAAGCCCGATTTAAATCCCTGACTCAAGGTACCGTACAACATCGCTGAATCGATGCTACCCGGGCTCAACCATGAATCGGGCAGCTGGTATGATAACGACACCATCGCGGTTGCTTTAGAAAAATAGTCGCTGGCGGTATCGACGGTTTGCCCATCATAGTCCATGGGTGGGTCGGCAATGCCATCACCATTTTTGTCTTTGAACAGATCATGCGCAATTCGCACGGGGTCATCACGCCATCCTCCCGGCCCCAGATAGGGGTGCAACCCGGTTCCTTCTACTTCAGGACCGAACAAGGGGTGCAGCGTGAGAATAGTTGCTACAGCATCGAGATCGGTCGGGAGTGTTGTGAGTTTCGAACTGCGCTTTTCGCTCGTGTAGCGCCCACCGATGGTCAGCTGAAGGTTTTCCGTAAGGTCGTAGGATACCTGCGCATACAAGGCTGCAGTTTTATTATCCAATTCAAATTCCTGATCGAGCAGGATATAGCCTACAAAAGGCCCAACCAATGGAACATCGGCCGGAATTAAAGAGACATCAAAGGGCTCGGAAATATTTACCCCAACGCTCCCAGCTCCCACCTTGGCGAGGGTCGCCGGCTCAATTCCCAGGACTGTATTCATCAGCACAAATGGCTCATTGTTTTTCTCCGCCGAATAGAAAGCACCAGCGGTATACTGCATACGTCCGGCAAATGATTCTCCGGATATTTGAAATTCAAGCGATTGCGATTCACGATCGCTTACACGCGGCAGGGGCACTTCACTGAAGTCTTCTGGGCCGCCATCATTCGGGCGTCCCAGCGGCCCTTCTCTTCCATCAATCGCGCCGAGCACTGCCTTGAAATCCAGCGACTCTCCTAGACGCCGCTGAAAGGTTAAACCCAGCATCAATGCGTCACGGTCAAGGTCAAATCCCGGATTTGCGCCCGGCATTGATTTTAGATCACCGACGTTGTCCCGGCTGTTAACCCGGCAGTTGTCGAGATAGGCATGGCGGTTGGCCGGGTCTGTGTCGCCAGGCCACATCAATGCAAGGTCATCACCGCTGAACAGGGAACCCTCATTCGTAACCTCACAATTGAATGCATCAGCGCGCTCACGCATTTTGCTGTAGAACAGCATCGCATCAACACTGCTTTCCTCTCCCGACCAGGCGGCCTGCAGCAACACGCTGTGACGATCATCAGAGGATGCATTTGACTCATGTGCAGCATCGCCCACCAACTCCATATAGCCGTCGTCTTTTACATAGTTGACGCTACCGCGCACTGCCAGGCTATCGCTTAGCGGCTGATTGTATGCCGCCTTCAACGTTCGGCGGTTGTAACTGCCATAACCGGCGGATATATAGCCGCCCTCTTCAAAACTCGGTTTTTCTATATTCAAAATTACTGCACCGCCAGTATTATTTTTTCCGAATAACGTGCCTTGCGGCCCACGCAGAACCTGAACCCCTCGAATATCGACGGCATCCAGTAGCTGACCATCAGAGCGCGGCAAATACAAATCGTCTAGATAGAAACCAACACTGGAATCGACGCGAAGGGGGCTGACCTGTTGGCCAATACCGCGCATAAATATATTGTTGTCGCCGCCGCTTTTTATTTCGAAACTGGGAATGCTTTTGGTCAGTTCCGCAATGTTTTGAATACTGCGGTTTTTTAGTTCATCGGCGCCAATATACGATACCGCAATCGGCGTATCCTGCAGGCTTTCAGCGCGGCGCCGCGCGGTAACAATGACTTCTTCCAGCGCTTTGTCGCTCTGTATTTTCTTGATGCTGCTTTGTGGCTCCTGAGCCACAACCAGACCTACAGAGAACAAGGCAGTAATGCAGGCGAGACTTTTACAATTCATAATCGGCCCCTGTTTTTTTATATTGAGAAGGCACCGTGCCGCGCTAGTCTTAACAATCGCTAACGCAACAAAGGATCATGGATAGAGCATAATGGTCTGACCATCAGAAAAATATTCGCATTATCGCAACAGGGTGTAAGCTAGCTAACTATCTGCCAGATAAAGAAATAATCTCAATAACGCACGCTGAACTGGCACTGGACTCAACTTTTATGGAATCGACAAACAGACAACCTTCGCGCCCGCGCCGCGAACCCAAACAGTCCCGCTCCCGGCTGCTGATGCAGTCCGTTCGTGAGGCCTGCATTACCCTAATACAGGAGGTCGGCGCAGAAGCGCTCACCACAACGCGCATAGCGGACCGGGCAGGCATTAGCATCGGCTCCTTTTACCAGTATTACCCCAATGTAGAATCGGTACTTACAGATATTTACGAGAACATATTGGATTCGCTAAGCCGCGAGTTGACCGAACAGACCACAAGCAAAAATTCCGGGATGGATCGGGGTCTTAGAGAAAACATACAGGATGGCTTTGTCGTAACGTTCGCCTTACACAGGGAACTGCTAGCGATCGACCCGAGTTTCTACCTCGCCTTTTTGCGCGACTTTAATATCACGGCTGCGCGCGGACCCAGCAGCAATAAATCGTGGAATGAATGGGCAGTAAATTGGTTTATTGCACTATTGAAGAAAGAAGAGCTACGCGCCGGCAAGGACCCGGAATTTGTCGCGCGGCTGATGGTTGACATTACTTCGGGCACCGTTCAACGGCTTGCGGAAACCCACCCTGAAGCCCTGAGCGATCCGAATTACGTAGAGGAGCTTACAGACCTTTTTTGTCGCTACATTCTGGACTGACTAACCGGTCACTCCAATAAATCGTACACAAGCCGCCTAAATACATTCTCCTGACTAGTCGGTCAAAAACGCCGGCACGATAATTCGCTCCGCGATAAGGCAATTCACACCATCCCACTCATAGCGGTCCTGATAATGGCCCACAAAGTAGGGCTGGCCTTTCATCGTCGCTACCGGCCCGTCGGCTTCCCGCGTGCTATACAAGGTGACGTAAACGGTGCCGCTTCCGCGATTCGCCTCCTGCCAGTCGCTTATTATGTTAGTTTGAATATGGCGACTAATGCGATTTGGCAACAAGCCCAATTTTGACAGGTGACTCGCAATCGCAGCACGCCCCTCGAGCTTTAACTCGCCAAGCTGCCACGTGCCTTGTTCAGTAAAACTGTTGGCAGCATCCCCGGGCTTACCCAAATCGATGGCAGCGGAATAGTTATACACTGCCCGCTCGCAAGCGCTTGCCCGTTGCTCCGGCTGATTTGTACATGCCGTTAACAATATTGACGCTAGCAGCAAAGACCCGCTTTTTAAAAATGAACTCACCGTGATCTCCTCAGCGCAGTAATAGTTTCATCAACGAAAGTACGGAGCCTGTATCGGGTCGCTTACCCGTGATGAAGCGCCGGTAAATATAGGACTCACCGAGCCGCACAACAGCAAATGCCAATTCTTCCGATGGCAGGGTTAGCACAAACTTACCCGAGTCTACCTGCGCATCTATCAGGTCTTTTACCCAGGCCACTACACGTAGCTGAAAACCTCCCTCAGCAAAGGTCAGCAAGCGCATCGCCGCTTCGCCTTCGCGCTCCAGAAAGGCATTCATTGCAGGTTGGCGAACTACCTCGCAAACAAAGTCGGATACGACCTCGGCCACGTACTCGCCACCCTCAGCGCGAGATTGAGCCTCGGCCTTATCCATTATCACTTTGGCACCCGCCCAAATAACTTCTGTTAGCAGGGCCTCGCGCGAACCCACCCAGCGATAGAGCGTTGCCCGGCTTACCGAGAGACTCTCAGCCAACTGCACCATATCCACACGGCGGCCCTTGGCAAATAACTCACTGGCCATGGCGAAGGCACTTCTCGGGGTGGGCTTGTGGTTGGCCACACCGTGAAGCTCTCGTTCCAGAGGGGTTTGGGTTTCAGATAAGTAGCTCATGTATTTACTTGTCAGGCTTAAGGTACTTGACAAGAATCATATCGAAAAAGTGTTTCCTTGACGAGACATAATTGTGAAATGTATCATTCTTGGCAATTCGTTCCCGAGCCTCCACCCCAATGACCATGAAGCGACGGCGCTTTATACAGGCAGGCACCACCCTTCTTGCAGCAAGTGCAGGCATGGGCTGTGTCTCCCGCCCGCTACCCGCAGCTCCCGCCCCAAACTACAGCGCGCTCGGTCAATGGCGACTTGTCGGCTCATTACCCACATTCGACATTAAGCCAGAGCTAAGTGGCGGCCAGCGATACTTTCATATGGTGGGCAACCGCGCCCTGCAAATGCAGGCGGGCACCGACGGCACCGTGGGGCTTTATGAGGAAGCCTATGGCCAACGCTGGTTATGTTATGCCGACGAAAATGGCGGTTCGGGCGAGTCCTTGCTAAGCGGACCTGAAGACCAATGGGGTAGTCGAGCCTCGCAATGGCCCGGGCAATCACAAGGACAGATTACGGCCGAAGCCACAGGCTTAAGCGTATCAGCGACACATAAAGGCTTAAGTATTGAGCGCAGTGTGACTTGCCCGGAAGGCGACACGCCCTGGCTCTTTATCGCCGTTCGTCTAACACTGGCAACAGATAATCCGCCGAGACAGCTTACTCATCGCGAACACTGGCACCTACAAGCTCGCTTTTTGCATTTGTTTGAGAAGAAAGAAAAGCGCGATGCCATCGCCCGGGGTGTTAGTTACCACTTTAGAAAAGCCGCCGGAAAAGCCTACGCAAGCGAAGATTTTGAGAAAGCTGAGGGCGCCATTGGGCCGCCGCGAACGCTCGTGCTGCAATCACTCAATGATACTTCCACCACAATGGCATTCGATTCTGAATCCTCCTCGCTGTATGCAGACACCCCTATTTATCTCGAGGCGGGCGAATCCACTACGCTGTATTTTCGCTTCGGACTCATCGCCGATGGCGACATGATCTCTGCTACAGATGCTTCCCGTTTTCTTGAGCGAAACCGCACGCAATTAATTAAACGCCTGCCACGGGCCACCCCGGCAGCCTACCCCGAACTGGCGCATGAGCTCACATGGCACAGCGCGGCCTTAACAGGCGGCGCCAATATTGATCACATACTAGGCGGGCATACTCTGAATCAAGGTTCTGCCTATGCCCTGCTGGCAGGCGGCAATGCAGCGGCGCGCGATCAGCTACAGCACGCGCTGCCACTGGTGTATACCGAACCCGATCTCGCACTCTCCATTTTGCGCAATACCTGCGCCTGGTGTTCGCCCAACGGCGATTTGCCCTACGCACTGACCGGTAACAAGCTCCCGTTCACGCAGCTTCTGCGCCCATCAGACCAGAATCTGTGGGCTTTGTGGCTGGCGGCGGAGTATGGTCTGGCAACCGGAGACTTTGCCGCCTTTGAACAGAAAGTACCTTACCACCCGGCCTATAAAGCCCGGCCCGAAACCTTGAAAGAACACCTGCTGCGCCAGTATCAATTTCTGATGAACGATATTGGCACTGGCGCCGGTGGCCACCTGCGCATTCTCAACGCCGACTGGAACGATTTGGCGCTGGAAGCACCCGGCGTAAGCAAAGAGCAGATGAAAGAGGCCGGCGGTTCGGTATTGAACTCCGCCATGGCTGCATGGGTACTGCCAGTATTTGCTGCCCTGCTGGACAAGCTCGGTGAACCTTCAACCGCCGAGCATGCCCGCAGCTTCGCCGGCGAATTGAAAGAGCGTGTAAAATCCGCCTGGAACGGGCGCTGGTTCGACCGCGCCTACTCGCCCGATGGCCAGATTGTTGGGCGCGACGAATGCTGGCTGGAAGTTCAGCCCTGGGCAATTCTTTGCGGCGCGACAACCGATGACCAAGCCAAAAACCTGCTCAATCACATCAACACTCATCACCGGGCCAATAGCCCTTTGGGCGCGCGCATTATATGGCCGCTACCCGACTCGCCTCACGCCGGTATGGGAGTGCGAGGGGGAATTTGGTACTCCATCAATATGACTCTGGTGTGGGCCGCCGCTTCTGTGAATCAGGAGCTAGCCCGGGATGAATGGCAACGCATGTCTCTGGCCAGCCATTCGCGCTACAAACCCGACGGTTGGGCCGGCACCTTGAGCGGGCCGGATGCGTGGAACAGCCCCGAAACCCAGCGCCCCGGTGAAACCTGGGCCTACCCATGGCTGTCAATGCAGGACTACCCCGTAGGCAATATGCACAGCCATTCCCAACCCTTGCTCGCCTACCTGCGACTCGCCGGCATAGCACCCACCAGCCGCGGTACGATTACTGTTGGCAAGGGCAGCTTTAAAAGTGAGCGCATTCAGGTCGACACTTCCGGTCACGGTCAATGGACAGCGGAAAATCCGGTTATACTGGAAACCGTGCACGGCATCCGGCAGGGAAATCAGCAGATCCGTTTCTAATAAATTTAACGAATGCACGCAGTTGTATGGAGTCTCAGAAAATGAAAACGTTAACATCGCGACAATCCTCTTTTTACGCCTTGGCCGCTGGCCTACTTTGCGCTTCCGGCGCGGTCGCCCAAGGCTACAGTGAGGGTGGACGTCAAAAAGCCTACACCCAAAGCGCTACTCTGGAAGAGGTCGTGGTTACCGCTCGCAAGCGCGAAGAATCCATACAGGAAACTCCCTTATCGGTCTCCGCCTTTTCCGGTCAGGCCCTGGAAAATGCCGGTATCTCCAACTTCACCGACCTGCAAAATCACGTGCCCTCGCTGGACATCAGCTCAGCCTTCAAGGGCGGCCTGATAACCATTCGCTCGGTAGCGCCCACCGGGGGCGGCGGACCCTGGGCGGAACAGCCCGCAGGCATTTATGTTGATGACGTATTTCAGGCCCACGGCACATCCAGGTTGTTAGACCTCGTCGACATTGAAAGCATTCAGGTGCTGCGCGGCCCACAGGGAACGCTATTTGGGAAGAACACCAGCGCCGGTGCACTCGTTATCACAACGCAAAAACCTTCCGAAGAAGTGTATGGCGGCGTAAAACTCAGCGCCGGTATGTATGGTCGCAATGAAGCCAAACTTACTTTCAACATGCCGCTGATAGAGGACACGCTCTACGGAAAGTTTGTCTACAACCGGCTTCGGCAAGATGGCTATTACGAGAACATCGTTGACGGCAAGGAATTCTATGGCGAACACCGCAACTCTTTCGGTCTTCAGCTGCGCTGGATTGCATCCGAGGCCACAACCCTTGATGTACTCGCTACGCGCAGCCGTGACATTGACGTACCGCGCGCTTCGAGCTGCGAGGTTGTTGACTATGGCCCGAACGAAACCGTACCGATCATCGGCCTACTGGTGACACCGGAGCATTTCGAGAAAAATTATACTGAGGAATGCGCCGAAGCGAGCAAACTACCCTACGACAAGGTCGCCAACTCGCCATACCGTCACAATGACAAAGGGAATGCACAAGGCAGCTTTGACTTCAGATCCACCTACTTATCGATAAACCTTCAACATGAAGCTGACTCCTACAATTTCCAGAGCGTTACCGCCTACGGCCTGAATGAGCAATACGACCGCAACGCCTTTGACTCGGATTTGGACGGCACACCGATGAATGTTGCCTATATTTTTAATCGCAGCACCGTCAAGCAAGACCAGTTCAGTCAGGAATTCAAATGGTCCGGCGATCTGGCTAACGACCGCGTGCAGTGGACTACAGGTTTATTTGCCATGCATCAGTTTGCCGGTGAAGGCAATGTGGAAACACTGGGCGGCGTTGGCGGCATTCTCGGCGTACGCCTATCTGAAGCCGCAGTAGACCCTGCCGCGCTGGCACTTGCCCAGGCCGCAGGCCTGAACCCTGATGAAACCATCGTTGTGGTTAACGTACGCACCGCAAACGTCCCCGAAGTGAGCTCCGAAACGTACGCGGCCTACGGCCAGCTGAGCTGGGACGCCACCGAGCGGCTCGAGCTCACCGCCGGTTTACGCTATAGCCATGAGTCAAAAGAAGCAGGCTCGCTTGATCGCCAGCGCCAACTTACTCCCGGCGAAATCGACAACGGACTTAACGCCGTGCTGTATGTTCCTGCCAATCCCGGCAGCGGGGAATTCTACTTCTCGACAACCAACCCCCTGGTTGCGGGAGCGAAACCTACCTTTCAACAATTGCCGGGCGCTCTTGGTAATCCGGTACCCATGCGCTACTCCAACGACGACAAACAAGAATCTGTGCAATACAGCCAGGTCACGCCAATGATATCGGCTGCCTATCTGACCGGCGACGGCGAGGTTTTTGATTTCCTTAACTCTTCAATGACCTATTTTACGATTAGTGCCGGCTGGAAAGGTGGTGGCTTGCGCCCGACGACTGACTCCATCATCGCTTTCGATCCGGAAGAGTTGATCAATTACGAACTGGGTTTCAAACTCGACTTGCTAGACAACACCTTGCGCCTGAACGGCAATATTTTTTACATGGACTACAAAGACAAGCAGCAGCTTGTTGCCATACCCAAGGCCGGTGCAGTTCAAGTTGATCAGGTGCTAACCAATGTCGATAAAGTTAGCTTGAGCGGTACCGAGTGGGAAGTCTTTTGGAAGCCGGACGCGCAATGGGAAATTAACGCCGGTTTCTCTTATGTCGATGATGACATCCACGAGTTCAAGGACAATCGCGTTCAAAATGGCGCGATCGTATCGATAGACCGCTCCAACGAGCGATCCTTCAACACACGGAGCACCTCAGCCAATGTAGGCGCCCAGCGCACACTGGATACCGATATCGGTTTGTGGATTGCCCGATTGGATGTGAGTTATAAGAGTGACCTCTACTGGGGACTGGACGCCAGCACCTGGCAGAAGAAGCAGGCTCGCGAACTCACGACCTCGCCTGCACATACGCAACTGAGCGGCCGCCTCACATGGATTCCCGACGCAAGCTGGCGCTTTGCCCTGTGGGGCAAGAACCTGACTAACAGGGAGTTTGTTGCTAACGGCTTGGGCACAACAGAAACTTTTGCTAACGTGATTACCATCAAGGCGCCGCCGCGAACGATTGGTCTTGATATTAGCTACGATTTTTAGGGCATATAGAGAACCGAGGCAAACACCATGGATTACGTCGCTTACGCAGTGCCCTTTTTTCTTTTACTGATTGTGATTGAAATTGCCTGGGGGCTTCTGCGAAAAAACAACACCTACCGCGTAAACGACAGCTTGAACAGTCTGAGTTTGGGCATGCTTAGCACGCTAACGAAATTGATTTTCCTTAACGTCGGCATGCTTATTTTCACTAACATCGAAAGTAACTATGCTTTGATGACGGTGGATATGACATCACCCGCGCATTGGGTCATTGGTTTCCTTGCCTATGATTTTTGCTATTACTGGTTTCATCGTATCAGTCACGAACGAACTCTGTTTTGGGGCTCGCATGTCGTTCACCACCAAAGTGAAGATTTCAATCTGAGTACCGCACTCAGACAAACATCTACCGGGGTATTTACTACCTGGGTGTTTTACCTGCCGCTGTTCTTCCTCGGCATGCCGATAGAAATGTACGTCAGTATTGCGTCAATCCATTTGATCTACCAGTTCTGGATTCACACGCAATTTGTACCCAAGCTGGGCCCGCTTGAATGGTTTTTAATAACGCCCTCCAACCACCGCGTACACCACGCCCAGAACACTTACTATGTCGACAGGAACTATGGCGGACTGTTGTGCATCTGGGACCGGCTGTTCGGTACTTTTCGTGAAGAGAACGAAGACGAAGCCATTATCTACGGAATAACAACTCCACTGAATACCTGGAATCCTATTTGGGCTAACCTGCACATTTTTACGGGCATGTT
>JBFJTG010000116.1:0-9903 GCA_041625575.1 Litorivivens sp. | reverse complement strand
GTTGGGGAAAATGTCTTTTGATCTGAATTATCTGTCAAAACATTCAGTGAAAATTCCAACTTGTTGGACTGAAACCTACGCGCCTCTTTAATTTTCTTGTCAAACGCGGTTTAATGCACGCGTTTCTACCACCTAAGGAAGTTTTACATGGCCCGTCCAAAGAAATCACCCGTAAAAGCAAAAAAAACCGCAGCAAAGAAAGTCTCCGCCAAGAAAGTTTCACGCAAACCGATTAAAGCAAAAAAAGCCCCTGCTACTAAAAAGCCAGCCGCTAAAAAGTCAGCAGTAAAAACTCCAGTAAAAGGCAATTCTCAAATCGCTTCTCTGGTTGCGGCAAATGAGAAAGCTATCAGCGCTGCCGAAGCCCAGCTTAACAAAGCTGTTGCCCGCGCCGACAAAGCCAATGCCAAACTGGTAAAAGCAGCTTCTGCTGCAAAAGCCAAAGCTGCCATGGCAAAATCGAAGCCCACGGCCGCCAAAAAAGCTGCTGCCAAGACAGCTAATGCTGCTGTAGCCCAGGCTCGCAAAGCTGTATCTGCCGAGAAAAAACTGGTTAAAGAAGCGCGTCTGAACCTGAAAGCAGCCCAAACAAGCGCGGCGAAAGCAAATACCGCTGCTCGCGTTGTTGCTAATGCTGCTGCCAAGCTGGATGCCGCTACTGTTAAAGCAGCCGCCAAAATTCAGGCGAAGGCAGACAAGCAAATTGCTGCCCTGCAGAAAAAGGCCGCTAAAGAGCTGGCCCGTCGTGAAGCTGCTGCACTGAAAGCTGCACAGCAAAAGAAACGCCGCAAGGCCGCCAAAAAACCTGCTAAAGCCAAAGCTAGCCCTGCACCAGCTGCCGCTCCGGCCGCTGAGCCAGCACCCGCAGTCCAAAGCTAGGTTCCCCTTCCCGCCGCAGCAGCGGCGGGAAACTTTCCCTTCTGTTCACCTCGTTCCCAACAAACGACAAACACCTCTTTTTACCCAAATGCATTTTTGGCAAGCTGGCATTTAAAGCTTTACACTCGGCGACACCGTATTCAGTGTAAGGAACTTCGCATGATCGTACTCCACGGCGTCTCCGCCTCCCCCTTTGTCCGCAAAGTCTTGGCCGTTCTCGCCATAAAAGGTCTCGAATTCAAGCAAATTCCGCAGATGCCGTTTACCAACGACGCGGAATTTAAAAAAATCAGCCCACTGGGAAAAATCCCCGCCCTTCAGGATGGCGATCTCACGATCTCTGATTCCCATGTTATTTGTGAGTATCTGGAGGAGGCTTATCCGGATACCGCCGTTTACCCGAGCGCAGCGGCCATGAAAGCAAAGGCTCGTTGGTACGAGGAGCTGGGCGACAGTATCATTGCGGAATTGGCTTCTGGCATATTCTTTCAGCGTTTTATGCGGCCAATGGCTTTTAAGCAAGACCCGGACGAGGAACTGGTTGAGAAAATCATCTCCGTGAAGCTCCCGCCGATCCTTGATTACCTTGAATCCCAAGTTCCAGCCAAGGAGTTCTTATTCGGACCGACACTCATGCTGGCCGATCTGGCGCTGATAAGCTCCTTTATAAATGCGGGATACGCCGGATACGAAGTCGATGCCGCAAAATGGCCTAAGGTCTCGGCCTTTATTGCCCGAGTGAAAAGCCATGAGGCCATTTCACCCCTGCTGGACGCCGAAGCCAAGATGTTGGGGCTCAAGTAGCAGAAAGTGGCAGCTTTGGCGTAAAACCGGAGCTGCTTCTGTTTTGGCTGCTGGATTAAGCGAGCAGTCGCTGAATTTCTTTAGCGACTAGCCACAACCTGTCTTGCCCCCAGAGGGCCAGAACTTGCTTACCGTCTTGATCCAGAAGGCGAAAACTAGGAACCCCCCACAATCCGGCGTCGTACATCGCAAGTCGATTTTGCTCCAATTCTTCTTCCCAACCCGGCTGCCCTATCCGCGTTCTGGCTTGCTCCCAGCTGAGTCCAGCCTGCTCAACGACATGCTTCATGCCCTTATCGTTGTTGGTATTAACTCCTTGGGCAAAGGCGCTTTTTAAAAAACTGGAAATGAGATCACTACCCTTGTTCTGCTCACAGGCCCAGGGGTACAGTGAGTAGCAACGTCGCACCGGCTCACCAATAGGGTCGTAAAACTTGCCGTAGTCGACACCCGCTTCACGCGCTTCCCGGGCAGTATCAAAGAAAATATACATACCTTTATGTCGCGTGGCCGGCACGCCGCGCATGACCATCGGTAAAACAGGTCGAACCTTTAGTATTACGCCGGTTTGCTGCGCCAGTTCGAGCGTTCTGTCAAAACTGATAGAGGTATAGGGGCTGCGCAGCGACGGAAATATCTCCAAGGTGATGCTGCCATTGTCTTTGCACGGGCCAGTGACAAGGTCCGGGCGGGGAAAGAGTATGGAGGCCTCCGCTTCTTTTGTAGCGCCTAAGGCGACAAGCCGCTTCTCCAGATGGTAAAGCCGATCAACCCCCCAATACCACTCGCCGGCATAGTAAAACATGCCTCCGGAGTAGTGCTTTAATTCCTCCCTGCGGGCATTGCCTTCGGCCAGTTTTTTGCTCAGCTGGATAGCTTGGGCCGAACCATGCCTGTCGGCAATCGCATCAAGTCCGGCACTATCCTGACGCCACAAGGCAGTGCCTATCTCGGGAGCCAAAGTGAGAAAGGAGCTCGATGACTGTCTTGCCAAAATGGCTGAAGCTCTTGCCACTAATGAAGCAGGCGGCAACGAGGGCACAACAGGCATGTCGAGTCCATAATGGGCGGCAATGCACTCTGAATCATATTTTGCCAGCTTTAGCAGCAGCTCGGGTTCTACGGAATTTTTCCCGCTCGGGCCGGTAACCAGATGACACTGAATCGCAATATCGTATTGCTGGACCAATTTTGCCAAGGCTTGCACCGCAAGATGACTATAGCCATCATCGACTTGGTGGAAATATTCAATCAGATGCGGTTTACCGCTAGCGATTCGCTGCTGTTCAAACTGTCCCCGGCGTTTCTCCAGAAGCTTCTCGCTAGCTAGGCGTTCGCCCATCTTTGAGGTAAGCCACCGCAGAACCGGATTGGGGTCCATTGTTGCGGCGCCGCCTTGTTCCGAAAACTGCTCTGCCATGTCTGCCTCTTATCGTTGTTTTGTGGTCAGCCCAAGAGCGACTGTCGTAGCGCTAGGCAAACTTTGAAAAATCCGCCGGCCGACGCTCCATAAAGGCCGATATGGCTTCAATGGCTTCGGGCTGAACGAGCATTTGGCCAAAAATGTCTGCCTCTTGCTTCATACGAGCGTTTATATTTTCTTGATGGCTTTGCTTCAGTAGCGCTTTCGTGGCGCGTATCGATGCAGGTGGCAAGCTAGCAATTTGCTTAGCGAGCGAAGCTGCCACGCTTTTATATTCACTCGCAGTGCTCACCCGGTTCACTATCCCGCACTCTTTTGCGGTATCGGCATTAAATTGCTCACCCAGCATTAACAGTTCTGCCGCCCTTTGATGTCCGCCTAGCAGCGGCAGTAAATAACTTGAGGAGGCTTCCGGGCACAGTCCCAGCTTTACAAAGGGCAAGCTGAAAATGCTGCTATCAGCGGCCACCACCAAGTCACAGTGCAAAAGCATGGTGGTACCTACCCCAACGGCTACGCCGTTTACAGCGGCGATTAGCGGCTTTTCAAACGTTGCGATGCCGCGCAAAAATTGAAAAACGGGCGCTTCGTCGCCATCTGGCGGGCTATTGAGAAAATCCGCCAGGTCATTGCCAGCTGTAAAACAATCGTCGGTGCCACTGATAAGCACAGCCCGCACAGTATCGTCTGCAGAGGCCTCATTGAGTGCCTGCGCCGCAGCTGCATACATCACCTGGGTTAGAGCATTTTTCTTGTCTGGGCGGTTCCAGCTAATGGATACCACATGTTCACTACGTTCGATTATAACGTGCTCGCATTGCGTCATTAAGAGTCTCTCGGTTCTTTGATCTCAGGTTCTGTGATCTTAGGTTCTTTGATCTCATTTTCTTTGTTCGAGGGCTATTTCTGCAGGATATTTCGGGCGTTGTTAGCGAAATTTTCAGCCTCTTTCTCGTCTTCGAGAAGATTGCCTAAACTAAAGGGCACTTCTATGCCCTTCGCCATACCTGGCTGTTGCTGCATCGCATCCAACCAGCGCTGTAAGTGCGATAAGCCATCGATTTTCGCGCCGGACCATTTATAGGTTCTCACCCAGCACCAGTTAGCGATGTCGGCAATGGAATAGTCATCAGCCAGCCACTCTTGCTTGGCCAGATGGCCGTCAAGCACTTCAAACAAGCGGCGGGATTCATTTTGATAGCGATCGATTGCCGGCTGGATTTTTTCCGGGAAGTAGCGGAAAAAGACGTTGGCCTGCCCCATCATTGGGCCCACGCCGCCCATTTGGAACATCAGCCATTGCAGTACGCGAGAGCGGCCCTTGGCGTCCGTCGGCAGCAGCTTGCCCGCTTTTTCCGCCAGGTAAATCATGATGGCGCCCGATTCAAATATAGCGAAATTATCCGCGTCGCGGTCAACAATGGCAGGTATACGGCCATTGGGGTTAATTGCCAAAAACTCAGGTTTCTTCTGATCCCCTTCCGAAATGTTGACGAAATGCGTTTCATAGGGGATTTCCAGCGCCTCTAAAGTGCAGGAAGCCTTATGGCCATTGGGGGTAGGCGCAGTGTACAAATCGATCATAGATTGGTCCTTTCTTGGATTTTAAATCGCCATCGTGAAGAGCTTTGGCAAAACGCCGCGCACCTAGAATAAAGCCTCGCCTTAGGCGCAATCTGTACACCACTTTAAATATATGGCACAGTTAATGTCAATTGATGGTAGCAAAAAGCTCAATGCTTTCTGTGTGCCAATATAATAACAATTTGCTTATCACAGGTCTTGGTGTTCCATACCTACACGAGTCGATCGAATGAAGACTGCTCTCAGCAAGCTTAGTCCGCTAACTTTGCACTCGAAAAGCGTGCTACTCGCCCTACTGCTTCCATGCCTGAGTGCGTGGTCTATCGCGACAGAAAGCATGGCTGAGGCAACTGACAAACGGCGCCCCAATATTTTGCTCATTCTCGCCGACGATCTCGGTTTTAGTGATATTGCGCCCTACGGCAGCGAAATTAGCACACCCACATTAACGGCTCTGGCAGAGCGAGGCCTAAAATTCAGTAATTATCACACGGCCCCGAGCTGCGCGCCGACACGAGCGATGCTGCTCACAGGCGTAGACAGTCACCGCGCCGGAGTGGCCAACATCGCGGAGGCACTGACCCCAGAGCAAGCGCACTCACCTTTTTATCGCGGTAGCTTGAATAGCAATGTCGTGACCATTGCCAATTTGCTCAAAGATGCCGGCTACCACACCTCAATGTCCGGCAAGTGGCATCTTGGCTACAAAGAGGACAGCTTGAAACCTATTAATCGCGGTTTCGATCAGACGGTCATGATGCCATTCTCCGGCGCAGACAACTGGTCCAATAAGTCCTACTTACCCAACTATGAAAAAGCGCTCTGGTTTGAGAATGGTAAGGCCATTGAACTTCCCGAAGACTTCTACTCATCCAAGTTTTTAGTCGACAAGGCGATAGCGCAAATCGATGCCACCCGTGGTGACGGAAAGCCCTTTTTCAGCTACGTGGCTTTTCAGGCGGTCCACATACCCGTTCAGGCACCTCGAGAATATACCGAGAAATATATCGAAACCTATACGCAGGGCTGGGATGCTCTCCGCCAACAACGAATGAACGCTGCCAAGGCACTGGGATTGGTGCCGGCCGATGCACCGATGAAGCGAATGGATAGCACGGCAAGCTGGGATGCCCTGTCGCCAGAGGAAAAACGCTACAACGCCAAGCGTATGGCTGTTTACGCTGGCATGGTCGATGCAATGGATTTTCATATTGGCCGACTGATCGCTCACCTCAAAGAAATCGGCGAATACGACAACACGATCATCGTCTTTACCTCGGATAATGGCCCGGAACCTTCGGATCCCGCGACTATGTCCAAGTTTTTCCCACTATTTATGATGCTGCAGGGCTACAACAACGAATACGATACTCTGGGTGAAGCCGGTAGCTACAACACGATTGGTGCGAGCTTTGCCAGCGCTGCTGCGTCCCCTCTGGGCCACTACAAGTTTCATTCCGGCGAAGGCGGTATGAGGGTGCCCTTAATTATCAGCGGTCCAGGGCTTGCTGCGGAGACTCAGGGCAAGACCAGCGCGGCGATGGCCTTTGTTAAAGATTTGCCCTTAACCATTCTCGAACTTGCTGGCACCAAACATCCGGGGACGAACTACAAGGGTAAAACCGTAGAAGTGCCCACCGGTAAAAATCTCAACCCTATCCTTAAGGGAGAGGCTCTTGGTGTTTATGGTCAGGACGACATCATAGCTTACGAGATTGGTGGCAACGCTGCTCTAATTAAGGGCGACTACAAGATACTGTTAAATCGAGGTAGCGGTAATGATGGTCAATGGCATCTGTACAATATCGCCTTAGATCCGGGCGAAACCCTTGAATTGGAAGAATCTCAGCCCGCTATTTTTGCTGGTCTTCTGTATGAGTACGAGCGCTATACTCAGGAAAACGGCGTGATTCCGATTCCTGAAAACTATGAGCAGCGTGTACAAGTCCTTCGAAACGGGCTCTCAGCTAGACTGTTGACACCAAGCGTTGCACTGTATTGCCTTCTTTTTGTAGTGCTTTGTGCTGCGCTATTACGCATATTGTCCCGTCGCGCGCCATAGTACTGCCTGGCCACCCCACCCTGGCCTGCAGATCTCCATTAATTGGCTTATGACCTAGGTACCTTGTCGCTTTACATAGGTAAAACCCCACATACCCCGCCACTGCTGCATGCGATAGTGTTTACCTTAAGTCAAAAGCACACCCTAGCAAGGCTAGTTAAGGACAACAGCGTCTCAATTTATCTCTGCGACGTAGTACAAGCGGAACCAAGGGTTTCTGCACTCACCTACGGAAGATTGAGTCGAAAATGAGTATTGACCAAAGCACTGTGCACAAAGATGAAAGCCCTTCAACGGAAGGTAACACTTCACCCGAGCTGATTGTGGTTGGTGTCGGCGCTAGCGCCGGAGGTCTGGAGGCCCTCCAAGTCATGGTGTCCAACCTTCCTGCCGACCTCAACATGAGCTTTATTGTCGCCCAACATCTATCGCCTACCCACAAAAGCATGATGGTGGATCTATTGGTAAAAGATTCAACCCTACCCATTTCCGCCGCGGTGCATGATGAACAGCTTCGCCCCAATTGTATTTATATTTGTCCACCCAACTACAATATTGAACTGGCTGCCGGCGACCGAATCAAGCTGACAACATATCCGCACACCCGTGTAACGCCTCGACCATCTGTCGACATGCTGCTCGAGTCGATTGCAAGGGTGAAAGGTGATCATTCCATCGGTATTATTTTGTCAGGCACCGGTAGTGATGGCAGCCGGGGTATAAGAGCGATTAAGGCAGACAATGGCTTCGGGATAGTACAAGACCCGAAGTCGGCTAAGTATGACGGCATGCCAAATGCAGCAATTAATTCCGGGAACGTGGACTTGATTGTCAGCGCCTCCGAGATCGGCAATGAGCTCCAAAGTATCCTCAGTTTTCCGCGAACCGGTAATGATGCATCGGACAATATTATCCCGCGAGACACCTACAACACTATTATTCGCCTGTTAAAAAAACAAACCAAAGTCGATTTCAGCCTATACAAAGACAGTACAATACTGCGCCGTATTGCACGACGAATGACCTCACTTAGAATCAAGGATCCACAAGACTATGTTCGGCGTTTGAACAAACAATCGGAAGAGATATCGTTCTTATTCAACGACATGCTTATCGGCGTTACTTCATTCTTCCGGGATGCCCGGGCATTCGAAACACTGCAAAAAGAACTTACCCACTACCTCCTGAAAAAGGAGGACAAAACCATACGAATATGGTCTGCAGGATGCTCGACCGGCGAGGAACCCTATTCCATCGCAATGATCGTTAGCGAAATATTAGGCGACAAGGCAAGTGAATACAAAATTCAGATCTTCGCTACCGATATTGACGAACGTTCGATTGCTTATGCACGCAAAGCAGTATATCCAGAGGTTGCCCTCCACAACCTACCCAATGAGATTCGCGAGAAGTACTTCACGGGCGAAAATGAAGTATTTGAAGTTGCAAAATCGATTAAATCAATGGTTATCTTCTCAATACACGACCTGAACAATGACCCACCCTTTTTGCGACTTGATCTAATCAGCTGCCGCAATCTAATGATCTATTTCACAGCTGAGTTGCAGCGGATAGCCTTACCAGTCTTTCACTATGCGCTGAACCCTAAAGGTCTCCTCTTCCTTGGTCTGTCTGAGTCCATTGGCTTGTTTCAGGAACAATACCGAAACCTCTCCAAAAGCGCCAAAATATACGAGGCAATATACAGTGGTAAAAAGCTTCCACCGGAGCGAGTTACAACGAAACATCGGGTAGAAGATTACGTAGAACCCAAGGACATACCGACAGAGAAATACGTCGGCTCACATCAGAAGTTTGAGAATGAGTATGCCAGTGTAATTACGGAGAAACTGAAAGAGGTCCTCCTACCCAACTCCGTACTCATTAATGAAAATCACGATATCGTTTTTACCGAAGGCAGCAACCCGCTACTAGTTAGAAACGAAGGTGTTCCGAGCAACAACGTCTTTAAGAACTTCCACCCTAAACTCTCTATCGAACTTAGGTCTGCGCTCCACCAGATCGATAACGGAGAACGCTATAAAGACGCCGGTTTTCACAAGCTAAAGCTTGACGGAAGTGATTGCTGGGCAAAACTTATCCTGATGCGGATCGAACGCCCCTCTCCCCTTGGCAAACTAACCCTGATTTTCTGTAGCATTGAAAAAGCATCCGACACCGCCCACCATCATGTCGACGATTACGGCAGTAGTTCCAGCTCAAAAATTTCGATTGAGCATGAGCGCCTTCTAAGCCGCACTCGAGAGCAACTTCAAAATGTCATTGAGGAGCTGGAAACTTCCAACGAAGAAATGCAATCAATGAATGAGGAGCTGCAAAGCTCCAACGAAGAACTTCAAAGTTCCAATGAAGAGCTGGAAACTACGAATGAAGAACTGCAATCTACGAATGAAGAACTTCAAACAGCCTACGCAGAGCTGCGCATGGCCTACGAAGAGAAAGACCAGCAACAGCAGGAACTCCAACTCCTTCGCAGGAATCTCGAACAATCCAACACCCTGCTTCAGGACGCCGAAAGGATCGGCAATATGGGGTCCTGGCTATGGGACATTGGCACTCGCCAATTAGACTGGAGTAACGGCTGCTATAGCCTTTTTGATCTGGACAAAGCCTCGTTTCAACCCTCGTTCGAAGCCTTTATTGGCTTGGCTCACCCCGACGACAGGAATGCGCTTGAGCAACATATGATGGACCTGCTAAGTAACAAAGCTAAGCAGCCTTTCGTATTCAAGTCTTTCGGGAAGGAAAAACAGGACATTATAGTATCCCTGGATGCAGTCGTATCTTTCAACGATTTGAAACAAGCAATAAAAGTCATGGGCACCATGACGGACATTACAAAAATAGCGTCTTACGAAAAAAGCAGCATCGCTTACAAAGATCAAATTAGCTACATACTCAACAGCAGTCTTAACTGTGCCTACATTTACAGCTTTGATACATCGAGCATGGAGTATGTAAACCCTACCATGACGCAACATTTTGGCATTTCCGAGAGCGATCTCGACAAACTGAAGGGAGAGGATTTTTATAATCTCTTCGCAGAAGACGATCAGAAACCCATGCAAGATCATTTTATGAAAGTAATGAACGGTGTTCCCGGCGCCACCTATCCCTCTAGCTACAGTCT
>JBFJTG010000115.1:0-9973 GCA_041625575.1 Litorivivens sp. | reverse complement strand
CCAATAACACCGATAGTGGCGGTTTTTGATTGGAATTTCTCTAAAAGTAGGGCACTGCTCATAGCGGCTATAATTCAACTCTATTTATATTATTAGTGGGCCTATGCGTAGAGGCGGCAAGCGAGGATATTAGCATGAAAACGAATAATGCTGCTTTGTATTTGAGAAGGCATAAGGCCTTGATTTTGAGTATCTTGATGGTATTGCAGGGTTGTGCGCTGACTCCTTCCGAGAATCATACCAGAGAAGCATTTATAGGCCCCCGCGGTCTACCGGAAGATAAGGGGGATATGCCACTATTTTGGTGGCAGGCATGTTTTCGCATGCCTTACAGTGGCTTTGAGACGCCAAACTGGGCCATAGATGTGATGTTAGCGCAGAGAGTAGTGAGGCCTGCTTTGGAGCGGCACGCGGAAGGAGTTAACTTGTGGAGATTTCATCGGCGAGCAGGCGTTGATGAAGCTGGGCACCAGTTTAGTTTACTATTTTATGCCACCGAAATTACGGCAATTGCTCTCTTCAATGAATTGGAGGCTGCACCTCTGGTTAAGAGGCTAGCCGAGGCTGGCTATTCAACTGGAATGGTGCGCAATTGCCGCGGCGGCAAGCCTGAACATGCGCTGTCGGCCCACAGTGATCCGGCTTGGAATAAACATCTTCGACAAGCATGGGCATATTTTATTATGGGGGCGAGCGTTCATTGGCTGGCGCTGGTGGAGGGGGTTGATCGTGAAATTGGAGTCGTGAAATCTGATGAAATTGACGAGCAACTACATCATTATGAAGCGGTAAACTCAAAGGTCACTGCTATCTGGAGATCTCAGGGACAGCATGCGTATCTCCATCAGCTGGCTGCCATTTTTGGATATGAACCATTGGAAATCCAAATGCTTATGCAGTTTTAGACCCTGCACTACATGCTGAGTCGCATTGACAAATCTACGGCCTTGCAGTCCTTAGTCAGCGTTCCTAGCGATATATAGTCAACGCCAGTAGCAGCAATTTGCTGCAAATTCTCTGTTGTAATGCCTCCAGAGGCCTCTAATTTAGTATTCTCACTATTAATTGCCACGCATCGGAGCATATCGCCTATGCTGAAGTTGTCGAGCATAACTATATCTGCCTTAGCCTCCAGCGCTTTATTAAATTGCTCCAAATTTTCAACTTCTACCTCTACTGGCTTGCCCGGCGCAATATTACGTGCCGCAGATATAGCTTCCGCAATACCCCCGCACGCGGCAATATGATTTTCTTTTATCAAAAAGGCATCAAACAGCCCAATGCGGTGGTTGTAGCAGCCGCCACAGGTGACGGCATACTTTTGCGCTGTGCGCAGCCCGGGGATGGTTTTGCGGGTATCGAGCAGTTTGACGCCTGTACCTTTAACCAGGTCGGCATAACTGCGGCAAGTTGTTGCGGTACCGGAAAGCAGCTGTAGAAAGTTTAGTGCCGTGCGCTCGCCCGTCAGCAGGCTGCGGGCGGGGCCGGACAGGGTAAATAGGGTCTGGTTTTCGGATACGCGATCGCCGTCTTTGACGAGCCATTCGACGTCTACACTGGGGTCCAGCTGCCGAAAAACCTCATCCACCCATGCCTGGCCACAAATGATGGCGTTTTCCCGGCTGATGATTCGGGCTTTGGCGCGGTTGGTGGCTGGCACCAGCTGGGCGGTAATGTCTCCGTCCCCGATATCTTCCGCCAACGCTGCCGTTACAGCCGTGCGTATATCTTGCGTAAATTGTTCTTGGTTCAAAATGTCATCCCCTTTCGAGGGCGGGATTTTACCAGTATCCGGATATAGAGCATAGGGGCTCAGGGAGTGTCACAATTCATGATTTTGGGGTAATAGGTATATCTACGAGTGCATTTATTGTCCGGGCTGTCGTATAAATGTTTGCCATGATGCTATTGTAAAAGTTACGATTATCAGTACCTTAAACAACGGCGTCACGATTTAGGGCCCCGAAATGCGCAAATGTCTCAAAGTGTTACTTAGTTGACCAGTAGGCAGCGCTTGGCTACTCTTGGTTGATAGCTCTGGGCCCCCCTGTTGCAAGCAGTCTTGGGGCCGGATTGGCAGTGCTAGGGACAATAAGAATTACATATAATGGCTGCGATACAAAGAGTGGTGAAGTAGTAAATGAGTAGTGAGAAGAATGTAGTCAATATCAGGCCCTCTTCCCTTTCTTCTAAAGGGTCGCTACCGCTTGTGCTTGAGAATATATACAGTCGCGGCTGGCAGTGCCTTTCGGATCACGTTCATAAATTACTCGATAATGCCGATGACGCGCTTTTTGAGCTTGCCGATAGAGCTCTCAATGCGAGCGAACAGAATCTTTATTTCGAAGCCATGCGTGAAATCCGGGTGCATCGACGGCGCCTTGAGGAGGAATTTCGCTCGCAATTGTTGAGCCCTTTTTACGCATTGATAGGTGCCGGGCAACAATCCGGGAACGCCTTGCTGCCTCTAGAGCTGCTCGACTATGACGATATGGAAGAGCAGGTTGCAGTGGAGAGTATGGCGAGCAAAGCGAGTAAGCGTTTTGCTCTCCAACTGGCGCCCTTAGTGCAAAGTCTGGAATTCTGGTCTCAGTCCAATGGCACGCCAGTAAGCTTAAACGAGAATCAGCTTCCGCTGGGCCCATTGTCTATTTGTGACGCATTCGCAAAAGCCTCCCGTAATTTAGACATTAGCATCAAGCCAAAATTGGTGCTTTTTAAGCTGTTTGATCGTCATGTAGTCTCAGAATTTGCGGGTTTGTACGCCGAGTTTGAGTCAAGTTTGAAGTCTTCCGGATTCTACGTGCCGGAGGAGTCGGCATCCGAATCTCGCTCCCAAAGCGCTTCGGAAAATCTTGAATCTTCTGGTGCTGCGTCGTCGGCCGAGTCAGCCGTCGACGTGGATGATTTGGCACAGCAAAGCAATACCAGTTTGTTTGATGTGCTGAAGAGTCTGTTAACGCAATCCAGTGGCGAAAGTCTTGAGTCGCAGCCGCTCCCGCCGGGTGGCAAGATTCAGTTGTCGCGAAGCTCTCTTATGTCTGTGCTGCAGGAGCTGCAGGGGAGTCAGTTAGAGCGTCTTGCCACGCGCGGCACCCATGTTATGGATGTGGTGGAACTCACCACATTACCTGCCGACCTGGCGGAGCGCCTGCGTGGCGTGAGCCGTGATGTGCTTGACGAGTCGGACGAAACGTTAGCGCAGCGTGATTTCGATGTCATAAATCTTGTGTCTCTTTTGTTCCAGTACATATTGGAAGATGAGAGCTTGGCCGGTCCGATGAAGGGCCTGATAGCGCACCTTCAGATTCCGGTATTGAAAGCGGCGATGATGGACAAGCGCTTCTTTAGCAAGGAAGGCCACCCCGCGCGACTGCTTCTGAATACAATAGCGGACGCCTGTCTTGGCTGGCAGGCACAGGGCGATTGTGAAGAAGATCCTCTCTATATTGAAATTGACAGCTTGGTTAAGCATGTGTTGTCCACGGCTGATGGGAGCCCCGATGTATTTCAGGAGGCTCTAGACGATTTCAAAACTTACCTGGAACAGGAGCGCCGCAAGGCAGAAATCGTAACAAAACGTGTGCTGGATGCACAGGGTGGCAAGGAAGCGGCTGTTATGGCACGGAGTGCGGTAGATGATTTATTGAAAGAAAAAATGGCAACGCAGCCGGTACCAGAAGTCTTGCAAACGCTGTTGGAAGAAGGGTGGAGCAAGGTGCTTTACCTGCGATATGTTCAGCAGGGCGAAAACAGCGAGGGATGGAAGTCTGCGGTTACTATTGTAGATAATTTACTCTGGAGCGTGGAGCCGGTTTCTACGGCCGCGCAGCGGGAAAAGTTGCTGGCAGAGTTGCCGCCAATTCTCGAACAGCTACGCAATGGCTTGAATCAAATTGGCTACAACCCATTCGACTTAAAAGCCCAGTTGCAGCAATTAGAGGCTATACACCTTGATCGCTTGAAGCGGGTAACGCAAATTGGGGATGAAGTTGAAGCGGCTGTGGTTGAGGACGTGGCGGCTTTCGAGGATGCGGAGCATGATATAGATTTGGATCAGTTAGACGCCGCTTTAGCTGAATCTTTGGGCGAAACTGAGGCCGTTGGGGCTAAGGAGCTGGAAGAGGCCGCCCGACGGCTGAGTCGATTGCAGGTGGGAACATGGGTTGAATTTGTGCAGGAGAACAAACCCCTGCGCTGTCGATTAGCGGCGGTGATCGCGAGTACTGGACGCCATATTTTTGTTAATCGTTCAGGCATGAAAGTGGCAGAGCGCGAGAAAGATGATTTGGTACGGCTGCTGGCCACGGACAAACTCGCCTTGCTGGACGATGGTATGTTGTTTGATCGTGCGCTCGAGTCAGTTATTAGCAATTTGCGTGATATGAAAGATAAGCCGGTCTAAATTCAAGGCATGGCACTAAGGCGGGCTGCTCAGGGAGTAGCCCGTTTTTGTTTGTAGGGCTGATATGGGCTCAGTCGCCCCCCAAGGCGAAAGCTCTGGAAGTTAAAGTTTGGGTCCAGTGGAATAGGATAAATGGAAATTATTGACGATAGGGGTTGGCTTTTGAACGTGGAACGCTGCCCCTCTCCCAATTATGGCCAGCGCCCGGTGGGTATCGAGGTGAGTTTGCTCGTTATTCACAATATCAGTCTGCCAGAGGGGCAATTTGGTAATTCCTACATTCGTGAGCTATTTTGTAACGCCCTTGATTGCAGCAAGCATCCGGATTTTGCTGATCTTCGGGATTTACAGGTCTCGGCGCATTTATTGATAAGCCGGGAGGGAGAGTTATGTCAGTTCGTCTCATTTGATGACCGCGCATGGCATGCCGGTGTTTCCAGCTTTCAGGGTCGCTCGAACTGCAACGATTTCAGTGTGGGTATTGAGTTGGAGGGAGCGGATCACATTCCTTATACAGCCTCTCAATATGAGAGGCTCACTTGCGTGACAAGGGCACTGCAATACCACTATCCTTTCATTACGGCAGAGCGTATTGTTGGGCACAGTGAGATAGCGCCCGGACGCAAAACAGATCCCGGTGAATCCTTCGACTGGCATCATTATAAAAAACTATTGGGTTGAACCATGGAATTTTTGGCTGTTATCACTGTACTTATTGCCATGCAGCTTTGGGGTAATGGCGGGGTTGTGCAAAGAGATACCTGGCTGGATGATCTCTACCGGCGTTTGAGGGGTATCAGTAATCCCCAATTCAGGCTCGCCGCACTTATTTTGATCCCTGTGCTGCTGGTGTTGATTGCGCAAAATATTCTAAGCGGTGTCATCTGGGGCATCCCCTTGTTGTTGTTTTATATAGCAGTGTTGCTGTACAGCCTTGGCCGCGGTGATTTCAGCATGCAACTGAACTTGTACTATGACGCGTGGGAGCGCGGTGATCTTGAGGCTGCCTACCAACAGGCACTTGAGTTAGACGAATTTGATTTGGCCGCGTCGCCTACAAATGCCAGTGGTCTCCATGACAAAGTTCGGGCGGCGATTTTCTATCAAGGCTTTGAGCGCTGGTTCGCTGTAGTCTTCTGGTTTGTCATTCTCGGACCGGCGGCGGCATTGACCTATCGTCTGTTCAAGATCATTTCCCAGAAGCCTCAAACAAGCGATGATGAACAGGCAATTTTGGATAATGCCGTTTATCTGGTGGAATGGCTTCCCGCGCGTACACTAAGTTTTACCTTTGCGCTGGCGGGCAACTTCGAGCGTTGTATTGCCGCCTGTCGTCGTCAGGCGCTTGAGCCAAGCGCCGCCGTCGAACTTTTGGATGAATGTGGGCGCTTGGCGATTTCCAGGCCGATACCGGAACAAGGCAGCGAAGCCGAGTTTCTGGAACAGGCCGCGGATGAGTTGCGCTCCTCCCAGCAATTGCTGTCCCGCAGCCTGCTGTGCTGGGTCATTGTGCTAGCAGTATTCCAATTAGTTTAAGCACTACGCCATGCGCATAGGAATAGATCTTGGCGGGACCAAGATTGAAGCAATCATTATGGCTGCCGATGGCTCTATAGTGCTGCGCCGCCGAATCCTCTCTCCCTCAAATAGCTACGCGTCTATCCTCAGCGCAATTGTGGGCCTTGTCGCTGACCTCGAGCTTGAAGCGGGGCTCCAATGTTCAGTCGGGATTGGCACACCGGGGGCAGCGTCGTTGTCTGGCGGTTTGATGAAAAACTGTAATAGCACCCAGCTTAATGGGCAGCCACTAAAGCAGGATTTGGAGCTGCGTTTAGGCCGCGAAATTCGTATCGCGAACGACGCAAACTGCTTTGCGCTTTCCGAAGCTATCGATGGCGCCGCGGCCCATGGAAATGTTGTTTTTGGCGTGATTCTGGGCACCGGCGTTGGTGGAGGTCTGGTTGTTGACCGAAAACTTCTAGTTGGGGGTAATGCGATCGCTGGTGAGTGGGGGCATGTTACGATGCCTGACTTACACGAAAATCGGCCTTGCTACTGCGGAAAGTTCGACTGTGTGGAAACCTATCTGTGTGGTGCTGGCTTGTTGCAGTCCGCAAGGCGAGGTTTGCCTGAGCTGAAAGATTGTACGGAGCTGAACCAACTGGCTTTGGCTGGGAGCTCCATCGCCCAGAACATTCTGGTGAAATATTGTGAGCAGTTAGCCGCAGCGTTGACGACCCTTGTTAATATCGTCGACCCCGATGTCATTGTGCTGGGTGGCGGTTTGTCCAATATCGCGGCGCTATACACGCAATTGCCGAACCTGATGCCGCGCTCTGTGTTTGGAAGCGAATTCCAAACGGACATCGTGCCAGCTCGTTTCGGTGATTCGAGCGGGGTGAGAGGGGCCGCTAGGCTATGGCCTAGTGAAGTTCTTGCCAATGAACAATCGTGCTAGCAACCTGATTCCGGTGTCGCGGCCTGCCACAAGACTTCCTGACCTCCGTCCCGTCGCGCAATGACGCGGGCCATGACGAAAAATAAGTCGGATAGACGATTGAGGTATTGTCGGGCGGGCGCATTGATGGGGTCAACTTTATGCAGGCTGACTATGCAGCGCTCTGCCCGTCTGCATACTACGCGGGCCAGGTGGCATTGCGCCGCCGCCACACTGCCCCCGGGTAGAATAAAGTTCTTTAATGGCGGCAGGTCTTCATTCAAGGCATCCAATTCGGTTTCCAAAGCAGTAATGCGTTGCTCGCTGATCATCTTGTAGCCAGGCACAGCGAGCTCTCCGCCCAAGTCGAACAAGTCGTGCTGGATACGCGATAGCAGCGGTAGAAGCGCATCATCCTCGGGCAGAGCGCAAATCAAAAGGCCAACATGGCAATTTGCCTCATCCACGGTACCGATTGCCTCCATCCGCGGGGCATCCTTGTCAATGCGGGAGCCATCGCCCAGGCCGGTTGTGCCATCGTCGCCCGTGCGCGTGTAAATTTTCGACAGTCGGTGCCCCATAATGCCCTCGTTTCCGTGAGTCCTGTAGAATGCGTTAGCATAGTCTAACGCATGTAGATTTGCTGTGAGACAGATAATACTTCTGAAGTGGGATAAGCAGGGTGATTGAGTTTTATTTGGGCGGCGCGCGTTCGGGCAAAAGCAGGCTTGCCGAGCAATCGGCAATGAACAGTGGAATGGAGCTGGTGTATATCGCTACCGGCGAAGCGCGGGACGAAGAGATGTCGGATCGTATTTCCCGTCATCAACAGCAGCGCGGTGAAAGCTGGGTCACCATTGAGGAAAGCCTGCAGCTGGTCGCGACTTTACAGCGCGAAAGCAGGCATAATCGGTGCGTCGTGGTCGACTGCCTGACCCTATGGCTCAGTAACTGGCTGGATTATGATGAGACTGCCTGGCCGCAGGCACAATCTGACTTGCTGGCCTTGTTGCCAATGCTCGAGGGCAAAATTATTTTCGTCAGTAACGAGGTTGGTCAAGGTGTAGTACCCATGAACGCATTGGCGCGAAAGTTTGTTGATGAGAGCGGCCGTCTTCATCAAGCGTTGGCCGCTCAGAGCGATACGGTTTATTTTGTTGTGGCGGGTATTCCGCAAGTGATTAAGGAGAAATAAAGGTGGAAGAACAGTGGTACCTGCAGAAGGCACCGGCGCCGGATACAGACATCATCGCACAGGCCAAGGTGCGGCAGGATAATCTGACCAAGCCTAAGGGGGCGCTCGGGCGACTTGAGGATGTCGCAATACAGCTGGCGGGAAACCAACGCACCTTAACGCCGAAAATTGAAAGGCCGGCCATTATAGTTTTCGCCGGAGATCACGGTGTGACTTCGGAGGGGGTTTCGGCCTACCCCCAGTCAGTTACTGCTGAAATGGTGCGAAATTTTTCAGCCGGCGGTGCTGCTATTACCGTCTTGGCCAAAACAATGGGTATTCCATTTCATGTGATGAATATGGGAACGGTAGAACCATTGGAAGAGCTGCCCAATGTGGAAGATCGCCGGGTGGGATGGGGAACTCAAAATATTTGTAATGCACCCGCGATGGATGAGCGCCAATTTCAGAAATGCATGCTTGCAGGCGCTGAGGCTATCGACAACGCTGGCGATATCGATGTTTTTATCGGTGGCGAAATGGGAATTGGTAATAGCACAATTGCGGCCGCTCTCGCTGTTGCGCATACCAAACTGGCAGCGCAGGCGATGGTTGGACGCGGTACCGGCATTTCCGATCAGGGCCTGGCAAAAAAGGCGGCGGTAGTCACTCGTGCTTTGTCGAAACACCTCCCGCATATGCGGGAGGGAGCGGATTATTTGCGCCGCATTGGGGGCTTTGAAATTAACGCGCTGGCGGCTGCCTACATCCGCGCAGCGCAAAAAGGTATTGCCGTGCTGGTTGATGGCTATATCTGCACCGCCGCGGCGATGGCAGCGGTGAGAGTTAATCCGAGTATTCGGCCCTGGCTGTTTTTCTCACATTGTTCAGCGGAACCCGGTCACGAGAAATTATTGATTAAACTGGATGCCCAGCCCCTGCTTTCGTTGGAAATGCGTCTGGGTGAAGGTACTGGCGCGGCCCTGGCCTTGCCAATTATGCAGGCCGCCTGTGCGCTGCACTGTGACATGGCAAGTTTTGAAGAAGCGGGTGTAAGCCGCAGTGGCTGAGTTCTCGGTAACGACGATTGATCTGCTTCGCCACGGCGCTTGCCAGGGGGGGGAGATTTTTCGGGGTAGTACGGATGTTGCGCTCAGTGATAAGGGCTGGCAACAAATGCGTGAAGCGGTGAGCGATGTAAAGGGCTGGTCGCGCATCGTTTGTTCGGATCTGAAGCGCTGTCACGAATTTGCAGCTGAATTAGCTGATCAGAGAAAGATTGTTTTAGAGGCTGATAGTCGCTTTAGAGAAATTCATTTCGGCGACTGGGAAGGCCAGCTAGTCAGCGATATTCGTGAACAGTATCCCGACGAGTGGCGCGCATTTTTTAGTAAACCCTCTCAGGCGAGCACACCCAATGGCGAGCCGATGCCTGTTTTTCATGAGCGTATTGTTCCGGCGATATCAGACTGGGCTACCAGGCTCAAAGGTGAACATGTCCTGGTGGTCGTCCATGGTGCAGTCATTCGCTCTATTATGGTTAACTGGCTGAATATGCCGCTGGATGCGATTACGAGTTTGTCAGTACCCTATGCCTGCCTAACGCGTTTTAAAATATTTGAGCAAGAAGGTAGTGAGCCCTGGGCGCAGTTGGTGTTTCATAGAGGGTAAGATGGTTGCTGGAGGTTTTCGCCTGCTGGGCAGGCTCCTACGGCGGAAAAATTAGCTTGTTGTAGGAGCCTGCCCTGCAGGCGAATTATAAGCAAACTGCTCCAGAACTTTTTCAATGTGTAAGTATTCTTCCAGGCAATCCGCCAGTCGCTCGATGTTGCTTTCCAATAGCGCTTCGAAATCAAAGTCTTTCAGTTCTTCCTTGCGACAGCCCGCCCACATTAGCAGTGAATCGCGCGCGGACTGGGTATCAAAAATACCGTGTAAGTAGGTGCCGAGAACTTGG
>JBFJTG010000114.1:0-10128 GCA_041625575.1 Litorivivens sp. | reverse complement strand
GTCACATCCAAAAAAAAGCCCGACGTTTCGCCGGGCCCTTCGTCCGACGCCCGGACGGCTATATCTCGACGCCCTAGGCTTTATAATTTTCGTTAATGGCATCCAGAACACCGCGTGCGGCGACGGGAATTTTGGTGCCCGGTCCAAAAATGCCTTTAACACCCGCATTATAAAGGAAATCATAATCCTGCTTCGGAATAACACCACCCGCAATTACGATGATATCGTCGGCGCCCAGATTTTTCAGCTCGGCGATTAACTGTGGCACAAGCGTTTTGTGGCCCGCAGCCTGGGAGGACACGCCCACGACGTGAACATCATTTTCCACCGCCTGCTTGGCGACTTCGTCGGGCGTTGAGAACATGGGCGACAGGTCAATATCAAAACCTACATCAGCAAAGGCCGTTGCAATAACCTTGGCGCCTCGGTCGTGACCGTCCTGCCCCATTTTACACACGAGCATGCGCGGACGACGGCCGTGCTTTTCGCTGAAAGCATCGATATCCGATGCTATCTCGTTCCAGTTGTCATCGTTTTGGTAAGCGCTACCGTACACACCAGACACCGTTTGAGCCTGCGCATTAAAGCGTCCGAATTCACGCTCCATGGCAAATGAGATTTCACCCACGGTAGCACGAACACGGGTGGCTTTCACAGCCAGATCAAGCAAGTTGCCATTGCCCGAAACCGCACACTGGTATATCGCTTCAAGGGCATCTTCGACAGCCTTCTCATCCCGTCCGGCGCGAATGCGGGCCAGCGCCTCTACCTGTGACTTTCGCACTTTCTCATTGTCGATTTCGAGAATGTCGACATCGGCTTCTTCTTGCAGGCGGTACTTGTTCACACCCACAATCACGTCCTCACCGCGATCGATGCGCGCCTGCTTGCGCGCGGCCGATTCTTCTATGCGCAATTTGGGCAAGCCGGTTTCGATGGCCTTGGCCATGCCGCCTTTCTCTTCAACCTCTTCGATAAGTTCCCAGGCTTTTTCGGCAATCGAATTAGTCAAAGACTCCATCATGTAGGAGCCACCCCAGGGATCAACCACATTGGTGATGCCGGTTTCTTCCTGAATAATCAGCTGGGTGTTACGCGCGATACGAGACGAGAATTCGGTCGGCAAGGCGATTGCCTCGTCCATTGCATTCGTATGCAGCGACTGGGTACCACCGAAGACTGCGGCCATCGCTTCGATCGTCGTGCGCACGATATTGTTGTATGGGTCCTGCTCGGTGAGCGACCAGCCTGAGGTTTGCGAGTGAGTGCGCAACATTTTGGAGCGGGAATTCTTCGGTTTAAACTCGCTGACGATACGCGACCACAGCAAGCGCGCGGCTCGCAGCTTGGCAATTTCCATGTAAAAGTTCATGCCGATGCCCCAGAAAAAGGACAAGCGACCGGCAAAGGCGTCGATATCCAAACCGGCGGCGATGGCTGTGCGGATATATTCTTTTCCGTCTGCAAGGGTATAGGCAAGTTCAAGCGCAGCATCTGCGCCGGCTTCCTGAATGTGATAGCCGGAAATCGAGATGGTATTGAATTTCGGCATATTACCCGAGGCGTAAGCGATGATGTCGCCAATGATTTTCATCGAGGGCGCTGGCGGATAAATGTAGGTGTTGCGAACCATAAACTCTTTCAGGATATCGTTCTGGATCGTTCCCGACAGTTGATCCTGAGCAACGCCCTGCTCTTCTGCAGCAACGATGTAGCCTGCCAGTACAGGTAGCACGGCGCCATTCATGGTCATGGACACAGAGACTTTATCCAGAGGAATTTCGTCGAAAAGCACTTTCATGTCTTCAACGGAATCAATTGCCACGCCCGCCTTACCCACGTCACCGGTGACACGCGGATGGTCGGAATCGTAACCACGGTGAGTCGCCAGATCGAATGCAACCGATACACCCTGGCCACCGGCAGCCAGTGCCTTGCGATAGAAGGCATTGGATTCTTCAGCTGTAGAAAAGCCTGCGTATTGCCTGATGGTCCATGGGCGCCCGGCGTACATGGTTGGCTGCGGCCCCCGGATAAAGGGCTCCATGCCCGGCATACTGTCCACAAATTCCAGATTCTCGGTATCGCGCTTACTGTAAAGAGGATTAACATCGATGCCTTCCGGCGTGTGCCAAACCAAATCCTCAAGCGACTTGCCGCCCTTACCCATCTGCTTGTTCGCCATCTCATCCCAAGCTTCACGGGAATATGGGGGTGCCTGGTATTTTTTGTCTGCCATGGTATCTACCTGCGAATAATAGCTGTCAGTGTCGTGTCTTTCTATTCGGTCTCAAGGAAACCAAACTAATCAGTGGTCGTCGCCGGGCTGATTTAATTCAACCAATACGCCGTCACAACTCTTGGGGTGAATAAAGATCACTTTGGAGTTGTGGGCGCCCAGGCTTGGACCGTCAGACAAAAATTGATAACCCTTTGCCTTAAGACGTTCAATATCTTCTTCAATGTTGTCACTACGAAAACAGAGGTGGTGCAGTCCGCCCGGCTTCTTCTCAAGATACTTGGCAATCGGGCCTTCTCCATTGAGCGGGTGAACCAGCTCAATACTCGTTGCCGGAACGGGAAAAAATGCGGTCGAGGTTTTTGCATCGGCAACATCTTCGGTGCCTTCAAAGTTCAGTTGAAAATCTTCCTGAAAACGCTTGATGGCCTTTTCCAATTCGGGAACGGCGATGGCGATGTGGTCAAGTGCGGTAATCATGGGGGGTACCTGCTCACGTAATTCAATAAGGGGGGCGTGTCATGTTATGAACGCCGACCAATATGGCATGGCCGGATACCTGAAGGCAGATATCCGGCCTGACAATCAGAGAATGGCTTTGAGAAAATCACCCGTCTTCGCTTGTCGACGCGCAGCGATATCTTCCGGCGATTCAATCACAATCTTCTCGTCCGGCGTCACTTTGAACAGTGATTGGCCTTTCTTGATGATCACACCATCACCTTCCACCAGAACCTTGTCGATCGTGCCGGCGAAGGGCGCGTAGACCTTGTTGAACATTTTCATAACTTCAACAATGTAGAGCGGATCTCCGGCATTGAAGTGGTCACCTTCCTTGACGTACTCATCCATGCCCGGCGCTTCACGCGCATAGAACATGCCGCCGCTGACCGATAGTATTTCATCGGATTTCGCAGAGGGCGGCGGCGCCAGGACCTTCGCCATGCGCTCCTGCAATTCCTTGTCATCCAAACGATCGGGAATAGTGATCGTCAAATCAGGATTCACTTTTAGCTCATGGAAACTTGTGGTCTTGGCGACATGCGTCAATACGGCCAGCAGCTCAGTGCCGGCCTGATAACCCGCGTGCGCTTCCTGCACCTGCTGCCACTGTTTTTTACTAATACCTTTAGGCGCGGTTGTTGAAGCCAAGGCCTTTTGCATTTCGACAAAGTCTTCTGTGCCCAGCTTCTCTTTCAGGCTCGCATAGAAGGCCAGCGCCGCCTGCAACACTTCATGATCGTGATCCCAGATCATATAACGTGCCGGCTTGCCTTCCACATAGTCCATGTTCAGGAAGTGGTACATTTTCGCCAGCAATTCGATTGGGTTTACTTTCCATTCGACAGACTTCTTACCCAAAGTCACAACATCACTGTGAATGCTGAGCCAGCCCGCCATGTAATGCGGCTCAGAGAAGAGGCGCTCCAGTGGCCGGGTAATCAGAATTTGCTTCATGTCCAGCGCTGCAGCCCAGGCCTTGGCCGACTTGGCGTCAGCCTTGGCGAGGTAAGCTTCACGGATTTTACCGTAAGCGAAATCCAGATCTATCTGCGAGCTACCCTCTTTCAACAGGCCAACAGCTGTCAGATAGGGCACGATAAAGCGCGTGCTCGGACGGGCATTAATGCCATTGCCGATGAACCAGTAAACCAGGCCATAGTGGAACTGCAGGTTGGTTGCCAGATCTTTACCGCGCAATTCCGTTTGGCGAAGAATTTCTGCCAGCTTGGTGTAGCTGTCCAGTCGGTTCTGGCCTGTGGTTAACAGAAGCGCAATGTTGGAATCGTAGGCTCCGGCCAAATGGTATTTCATAAACACATCCGTATCCGGATTGTGCATGGAAATGCCCTGATCGTCGCGAATCTCGCCATCAGCAGCATTCGACCAGTACTCAATCACACCACCCGCGTGTGGCTGCAGCGCCTGGTTAGTGGCGTTCATGCGCGCCTCAACCGAAGCGGCCTCACGAATAATGCGCTCGGGCTTGGGCAAACGCTTGCCGTGGTGCGCAAGCAGGGCCATGACTTCGACCAGACTTTCAGCGATAAAGCTGTCTGCAGGGTTTTCAGGATTTGTAAACTTCAGTTTGTAGCACAGCTCCGTCACCCGGTGTTCAACCTGGATGCGGGTGTTCATTTCCATAAAGTAGTGAGATTCACCGTCGGCAATACATTCGAAGGTACCGACCGAGTCCAGCTTTACAGCCTCCCCAAATATCGCACCTTCTTCTTCCATCTTCTGGAGGATGGCCAAATCCTTCTTGAGCTGGGCGACTTCAGCTTTGCGGCCCGCAGCACTCGCCTCTTCGATTGCCGCTTCCAGCTCTTCCTCGGTGACAGACACTTCCAGAAGCTTCTGCTCGTGCATTTGCAAAGAGCAGTCACGACCACCCATGGTCATGCACCATACGCCATTGCCTACCACCTGAATCTCCTGGTGGCGAGTCGTATCAATGTTCATTTCGATGAGGACGTTTTTATTGTCGCCAACGCCATTAGTCTTTAACTCGATCAGACATTCGGTAACCAGAGATGGGACTTTCGCCGCCGCCAGTTCAACACGCTCTTCGAGGGTTTTGCCTTTATAGGAGTTGGCGGAGGCCAGAATACGCTGCCCTTTACCGCCACCGCCTGCAATGGCTTTCAGCCGGAAGCGATTATTCGGCTTTTCGGCCAGCATGCGCTTGGCTTCTTTCTGAAGCGCCGCGCCTATGTCTTTGGCATCGATGATATCAATGCCGGCATCATAGGAGGCCGCCAACAAAGCCAAAGCCTTACTTTCATCGTCCTTGCACTTGGCAAAATCAACCTTCAGCTTATGGTCTTTGGCACATTTTTCGAGGCCTTTTTTGCCGTATTTGGCAAATAGCGCAAGACTGGTGGCATTGTTCACACCGGGCGTTACCGACACACCAGTTGCCAGTGCGGTGCGCTTGGCCTGGTCTTTCATGCCGGCGGATTTTTGCGTGTAGGAACAGGGGCCGATAAAGTTAAGGCCCGCTTTTTCCATCGCCTCAACCATTTCCGCGTCTTCGGACATAAATCCGTAACCCGCAAAAATCGAGTTGTAGCCATTATCCTTGGCAATGCGAATAATCTGCTGAATACGCTTGTGGCGCTCTTCCTTGTTGGCACCGGTATAGTCCGGTACGCGGTGCACACGATCCGGGTCGGTCAGTCTGCGCAGCTCAGGTGCCAGCGCGTTGGTATAGGTAATCGAGTCTTTTTCAGACAATAGAATACCGTAACCGTGGATGCCCATTTCATCAAAAACATCCATGGCCTCCTTGCGTATCGGGCCACGACAAATAATCAGCGGACGCAGCGCTTCGCAGGAAAAGCTGCGCACCCACTCTGAATTAGATTCCGACAGCTTGCGATTCTTGTGAATCTGCGGGTTGTTCAAATAATTTACGTTGCTTTGCACGAGAGTGATCCCCTTCTAAATCCTGTTTGCCTTAATGGAATTCGCGTTGGACGCCAGCCATAGCGGTGGGCTGATAATTGGCAAGGTGCAATTTCAGCTGCTCGGCTATAACTTGTCGCAAATCCGACGGCATGACTATTTGGGAAATGGACCCAAGGCTCAGTGCCTCATTAGGGTTCATCAGCTCGCGTTCATAGCGTTGCGCAAGCAACACTTCCTGTTCTTTCTGCCAGGCAGCCACTTCGGCCTTGGCGTCTTTTTCGGACATACCCGCCGACACGGCCTTGGCGATGCGCTGTTTCAGATTGCCGCGAATAGCGCGTAGCTCGTCCTTATACACATACTCGACTCCAGCCGGGCCCATAACCGCAAGGCGGGTAGTCGGCAGTGCGCAGACAAAATCGGCACCGGTAGGATAGTTGTTAAAGGAAGCGTAGGCCCCGCCAAAGGCGTTGCGGATAATAATCAAAAAACGCGGAGTCCGCAGATCGACAATCGAATCCAACATTGCCCGACCAGCCTGAACAATACCGCCGGCCTCCTGCTCTTTACCGGGCAAGAAGCCGGTGGTGTCTTCCATAAACATCACAGGAATATTGTAGATATTGCAAAAACGGATAAAACGGGCGTTTTTGTAGGCTGCGGCGATATCAATCTGGCCGGAAGCAACTGCCGAGTTATTGGCCACAAAGCCCACCACATTGCCGCCGATACGGCCAAAGGCAGTTATCGTGTTGCGTGCGCGCTCGGGTTGAAATTCAAAGAAGTCACCGTGGTCGCAAAGCTGCTGGATAATGATGCTGATATCGAAGGGCGTATTAAAACCTGTAGGGCTGTTAAAAGCCTTTTTCAAAAGCAGGTCGATATCCCAGGTTTTACGTGCCAGCGGGTCAGAAGTTGCCTGAAACGGTGCCATACTGGCGTTATTGTTAGGCAGGTAGTTCAGTAACTCTTTCACCTTGGTCAGTGCGGCGACTTCATCGGGTACAACGAAATCGGTAACGCCGGACAGTGAATGCACTGCAGGCCCGCCCAATTCTTCTGCCGTTACGTCTTCTCCCAACACCGATTTCACAACGCCGGGACCGGTGAGGCCGAAGAAGGTGTCATTTGGCTGCACGACAAAGGATCCCTGACGGGGTAGATAGGAACCACCACCAGCGTTATAACCGAACATGCACATAATCGAAGGGACGACGCCGTTGATACGTCGCAGTGCCGTAAAGGCTTCGGCGTAACCATCCAAACCGCCTACACCGGCAGGTATATAGGCACCAGCCGAATCGTTCATACCAACCAACGGGATACCTAACTTGCCCGCCAATTCAAACAGGCGCGCCAGCTTGCTGCCATTGGTGGCATCCATCGAGCCGGCTCTAACCGTGAAGTCGTGACCATAAATCGCCACATCGCGGCCATTGACCTTGATAATGCCGGTGACCAAAGAAGCACCGTCGAGGTTCTTACCCCAGTTTTGGTAAAGAATTTTTGGATCCGTGTCGACATCCGCCAGCACCTGAATACGCTCCCAAACGGTCATGCGCTTCTTCATGTGCTGCTTTTGTATGCTGACCACACCCGCCGCCTTAAAAGGCAGCTTGAGTAGCTCATGCCCCATTTTCAAGGTGGTTTCATAGAGGCCGGGGTCGTAATCGAGCTGCCCGGGAACGGTAAATTCAACATCCCGTTCCTGTTCGAAAGGATTTGTCAGTGTTGGCGTGATCTGTACTTTTTTTGTCATGCTTCCTGTCTCAGCAAGTGAATTCGGGGGTAGTACACGCAACCGGCGATTCTGGCGGACTGATTACAAGGTACTGCCGAAACGATACCCTGCCGCCGATCAGGTACTTGGCGGCCCACTCTTTTTTATCGCAAGTTGACAAAGAACACTTTGTATTCAAGGGCTTAAACCCGTGTTCTTCAGCTTCAGGCGGGCGACAACATTAATTGCATAGGTGAATGATGTCAATGTACAAAGCGGACAGCACTTGACGTATTGGGCCGGATAAACAGTGGATTTGCCTGCCCCTGCACCGCTACAATGCCGACCCTCTACCCAAGCGGGTTTACCCCAGAGATAGCCTGACAGACATGGCCAGCCTGTACCGCCGCGCCCTGACTTATCAAGTCGACAGCAGCGTTCTTTTCGACGCCCTGCGCGATCTCCCCTACCCGGTATTTCTCGACAGCGCCCACCCCTATAGTGAGCGCGGTCGCTACGATATACTCTCCGCCTCACCTCTCAATATATATAAAGTTAATTCAGTTAGTTATGGGAACAAAGAGAAGCTTTTTCGAGATTTAGAGGCGTTGCTCAATGAGCTTGACCCGCTTAGCGAACCAGCGAGCGACCTGCCCTTCGCCGGAGGCATTATCGCCTCCTTCACCTATGACGGGGGGCGCGAACTGGCCGGGATAGAACAGCGCCGGCGTGATAGTGACAAAAACGATCAAAGCCATTATCGATGCCCCGATTTTTTTGCAGGCCTCTACAGCTGGGCTGTTATCGCTGATCATCACACCCGCACCCGTTACCTCATAAGTCATCCCGCAACCCCGCCTGAACTACTCGCAGATATTGAGCAAAGACTGGCAGGCAATCGCGGTTCGGAGCTTTTGGAATTCAGCTTGTGCGGCCCCGTCAGCACGAATCTCGACGAGGCAGATTATCGCAAGCTCTTTGATGAGGTGCAGAACTATATCCACGCGGGCGACTGCTACCAGATCAATTTAGCCAGACGCTTCGAGGCGCAGTATCAAGGCCACCCGTGGCAGGCCTATCAACAGCTGCGGATACTGGCAGCCGCCCCCTTTTCCGCCTATCTGGAGATGCCCGAAAGCAGCATCCTGTCTTTTTCTCCGGAGCGCTTTTTGCAGGTCGACAGGCGGGAAGTCCTGACAACACCTATTAAAGGCACCGCACCGCGCTCCGCCATCCCGGAAAACGACAGTGCACTGGCGCAAGCGCTGCTCGCCAGCGAAAAGGATCGCGCCGAAAATTTAATGATTGTCGATTTACTGCGCAATGATATCGGCCATTGCTGCGAACCCGGCAGCATTCGTGTTGAAAAACTGTTCGAGTTGCAGAGCTTCCAAACCGTTCACCATCTGGTCAGCACCATCCGCGGACGTCTGGCCGAGGGCCAAAGTCCGCTGCAATTACTTGCCGCCTGCTTCCCCGGTGGCTCTATCACCGGAGCGCCCAAACACAGGGCCATGGAGATCATTGAAGAGTTGGAGCCCCACCAGCGCTCAATATATTGCGGCTCTGTTGCCTACATCAGCTGCCACGGCACGATGGATAGCAATATCGCGATTCGCACACTCCTTTGCGAAGCGGGCACGCTCTACTGCTGGTCCGGGGGCGGGATTGTTGCGGACTCGCAGGTGGAGATGGAGTTCGAGGAGACCTGGAATAAAGTGGGGTCATTGCTGACCCACCTACAGAAAATTCGCTAGCCAGGGCGCGCAGGGATTTAGCCCGGCAATTACAAACTCAGTTCGCGAATAGAAGCCTTGAGAAATTCCTTCTTCAGGTCCCCATACTCATGAACAGCGGGATACTGGGGGAACTCTTCAACAACCTTTGCCGGCGCCTTGAATAGAATACCGGCATCGGCTTCAGCCAGCATAGTTGTGTCGTTATAGGAGTCACCCGCGGCAATCGTGCGGTAATACATGCTTTTAAAGCCGACGATGGCCTGACGCTTGGGATTTGCCTGACGCAGTTTGTAGTCAGTTACCCGCCCGTTTTTGTCTGTTTCAAGCTTGTGGCACAGCAGGGTCGGATAGCCCAATTGCGCCATCAGCGGTGCCGCAAACTCGTAAAAGGTATCTGACAGGATGACAACCTGGAAACGCTCGCGCAGCCAATTCAGAAAATCGGCGGCACCTTCCATAGGCTTCATATCGGCTATGACTTTCTGGATGTCATTCAGCCCCAAGCCGTTTTCATCCAGCAATCGCAAGCGCTGCTTCATCAGCACATCGTAGTCCGGGATGTCGCGGGTGGTTGCCTTGAGGGCTTCGATGCCAGTGCGCTCGGCAAAGTCTATCCAGATTTCCGGTATCAACACCCCTTCAAGATCAAGACAGGCTATTTCCACGACAATTTCCCCTGATTAAAAAGGCCTGCACTCTAACCAGTTCAGGGGCGAAAATCAACGCAGCAGGCGCTCAGTAGACCGGCAGTTCGATGTGCGAAAACAACTCTTCGAGCTCCGCCTTGCCCTGACGCTTATAGGCCTCCTCAACAAGATCACGGGTCAGGTGAGGCGCGAACAGTTCAATAAATTCATACATAAAGCCGCGTAAAAAAGTACCGCGCCGAAAGCCGATCTTGGTTACCGAGGCATCAAACAGGTGGCTGGCATCCAGTGGCACGAGATCTTTATCCAGTTCAGGGTCGTAGGCCATGCGCGCAACAATGCCGATGCCCAAGCCCAGGCGCACGTAGGTTT
>JBFJTG010000113.1:0-10229 GCA_041625575.1 Litorivivens sp. | reverse complement strand
GCCGTGACCACTGCGTTTGGCATAGGTCATTTGATAGCAATGATAGAAAAAGGTCCAAAGAGACTCGCTGACATCCTCGCCTTCGATGCAGCGAAGCGTAATTCCCTGTTCAACAACGCGACGCCGCTCACGGCGCAAGCGCTTGCGTTTGCGGGAGCTGAACCTGGCCAGAAAGGTGTCAAAGTCGGCGTAATCGCGATTAAACCAGTGGTACTGTGCCGCCACCCGCCGGGACAAAGACCCCCAGAGTGCCGCTTCCCGCGCCCCCGGAAACAATATATGCAGTGACGTGGCCTGCGCCTCACAGCGCTGCAGCAACTCACTCAGAACTTGCTCGCGCACCTCCGGCACATCAAATGCTGGCAGCAGGGACAAACGCGGCCCCGTAGCCGGTGTATAAGGGATGGCCGAAAGCAACTTCGGGTAATAGGCCAGCCCATTGCGGCGGTAGGCATCAGCCCAGGACCAGTCGAAAACATACTCGCCGTAGCTGTGGTATTTCAGGTAAAGCGGCAAATGACCTACCAGCCGACCCTCCTGCTCCAGCAGTAGATGCTGAACCTGCCAGCCGCTTTCCCGCGTTGTTGCGCCACTGCGCTCTAAGGCAGCCAAAAATTCATAGTGAAGAAAGGGGTAATCGGATTGCAGTACCGCATTCCACTGTTCAGGCTCGACACCAAGAATGGAATCGACAAAGCGGCAGCTCACCATGGCAACTATGGTGCCAACAAATAGTGCAGCGCTATACCGGCAAACACGGCCATACCCACATAATTATTGTTTAGAAAGGCCTGAAAACACTTGTCGCGCAGCCTATTTTTAATCAAGCGCTGCTGATAAACAAACAGGCCAGCGGCACCCGCGACCCCCACAAAGTAAATAAAGCCCAGACCAAAACGTGAACCCATAATCACCAGGACAAAGAGCACGCTGGCCTGCAGAATGCCGGTTATCAGTCTATCCTCGTTGCCAAAATAAATAGCCGTCGACTTAACACCGATTTTCAAATCATCTTCACGATCCACCATTGCATAGAAAGTGTCGTAGGCAACGGTCCAAATCACCACCGCCAGATAGACCAGCCACGCCTCGGGTGGCACGGTGTTCTGCACCGCCGCAAAGCTCATGGGCACGCTCCAGGCAAAGGCCGCACCCAACACCACCTGGGGGAAATGGGTGTGTCGCTTCATAAATGGATAAGTCGCTGCCAGCGCGAGCGCAGCAAAAGACAGCAACACCGTAAGCTGGTTTGTCAGCAATACCAGCACGAAGGCCAACAAACATAGCGCTGCAAACAGGTACAAGGCCTCGCTTCCGGATACCGCACCTGTGGCCAGCGGCCGGGCCTTAGTCCGCTCGACATGCCCATCAATATGTCGATCGGCGTAATCATTGATCACACAGCCCGCCGCCCGCATCAGCACCACTCCGAGCGTAAAAATTAGCAGTGTGCCGACAGGAGGCACCCCGTCAGCAGCCAGCCACAAAGCCCACAATGTAGGCCACAACACGAGGTAGGTGCCGATGGGGCGATCGAAACGCATCAGTTTTATGTAGTGTGGAATGCGCTCTTTAATATTCATAAGGTCTCGCGTTCAGGTCACACATCAGGGCCAAAAGTATAGCAAGCAAGTTCGCTGCGCGAAGCGAAACACCACGAATCGTGGCCCAGTCCCGCGCTTGCACCACGAACAGCAACCCCAACTTATATAAGATTCAGGGGCGGAAAGACGGCAAAAATATTTCGCTAACCATCAGCGGCAGGCCGCTCAGAAAAAAGCAGGAGCGGCGCCCCCACAGCGTTGACGATACGTGCAGGCTAGCGGGAATTGCTGCCGATTTGCCGTCAATTTCCGCGACCTCATAGGCCGCCCGGCGCATACCCGGATCGCTGAATAACATGGCTCCGAGTGCGGAATCCTTGAATTTTCGCAGGTGACGCAGGCGCCCATGCAGGCTGGAGGCGGGGATCACACTGCGGGCAAAAACCCAGGGCTCACCGCCACAGACCAGCTGCACTTCCCGCACGATGGCCATCTCGCGATCGCCCATGCCAAGCAGCTTGCGCTCGCTGAAGCGGGGCCGCTGCCAGGATTGTTGCAAAACTTTAACGCGAAAATCACCACCACTGGCCGCTATTAGTCTGGCGGTCAGCGAGCCCGGATCCAACAACCACGGGCGGACACGCGGTGATAATACCGTGTTCGTATAGCGGTGCAGCTCACGCCACACGGGCTCATCAGACTGGTATCTATGGTGGCGAACAGCGTACAATAGCCGGCTCCCGAATCACTGCAAAACCATCAATGCAGGCGCCCGAGGACGCGTAAAACCATTACGAGACCGAATAGAGGCACCCTTAAAAAGTGGCGGCAGAATGCGCGATTGGCAGAAAAACTGCAAGCGTAGGCCGGCTACACACTGACTAGAAGGAAGCGTATCAATGAGCAAGTGGGAATGTATCGTTTGTGGCTGGGTTTACGACGAAGCAACAGGCGACCCGGATTCCGGCATTGCTGCCGGCACTAAGTGGGAAGATATTCCCGAAGATTGGCTGTGCCCCGATTGCGGCGTAGGCAAGGAAGATTTTGAACTGATTGAGACCAGCGAACCCGCTGCTGTGCCCCACCATGAAGAGGCCACCACAGACGAGCAGAAAGCACCGGTCGTGATTATCGGCACAGGTCTGGCTGGCTACGGTCTGGCCAAAGAGTTTCGCAAGCACGATCAGGACACCCCGCTGATTCTGGTGACCAACGACGACGGCCGCGCTTACTCCAAGCCAATGCTGTCTACCGGCTACACCAAAAACACCACCGCGGACGATCTGGCTCAGGCCGACGCAGGTACTATGGGCAAGCAGCTCAAGGCCAGCGTATGGACCATGACCCATGTCGCGGCGATTGACACCGCCAACCAGACCATCAAGCTGGGGGATGCCGAAACGCAAATCCACTACAGCAAATTGGTTTTGGCTATCGGCGCAGACACCATCAACCCGCCGATCAAAGGCAACGCGCTAGAGTATGTCTATTCCGTCAATGACCTGCTGGACTATGACGATTACCGCACCGCCATCAAGAAAAACGATGTCAAAAAGATCTGCATTATTGGCGCCGGCCTGATTGGCAGCGAGTTCACCAATGATTTGCTCAATGGTGGCTTTGAGGTGGAAGCGGTCGATCCGCTGAGCTACTGCCTGCCGACCTTGTTGCCAGAACCTGCCGGTCGCGCCGTTCAGCGCGCACTGGAAGAAAAAGGCGCCACGTTCCACTTTGGGCCGCTGGTTACCGAAGTGAACAAAGACGGCGACGCCGGTCTGGTCGTCACACTGAGCACCGGCGACACCATCAAATGTGATCTGGTTGTCTCAGCCGTAGGTGTGCGTCCGCGCACGCAACTGGCCGCCGATGCGGGCATTGCCGTCAACCGCGGCATAGCCACTAACCGCCTGCTGGAAACCAGCGCCAAGAACGTTTACGCCATGGGCGACTGTGTTGAAGTAGAAGGTCACGTACTGGTCTATGTTGCCCCGCTGATGGCTCAGGCCCGCGCACTGGGTAAAACTCTCGCCGGAGAAGCAACACCCGTCAGCTACCCGGCTATGCCCGTCACCATTAAAACTCCGGCCTGCCCGGTTGTGGTTAGCCCACCACCGCGCGACGCCGATGGCGACTGGACTATCGAAGAAGATGGCAGCAACATCGTCGCCACCTTCCGCGATAAAAGCGGCAAACTGCTCGGCTTCGCACTCACCGGTGAAGGCACCAAGCAGAAAACCACACTACAAAAAGAGCTGCCCGCGCTGCTTGCCTAAGCAAGCGCCGGCATGAATGAAGGGCGCCTGGCGCCCTTTTTTTTGGCTTGGCTTTGAGGCCTTAACGTGCTCGACCTGCATTTCTACCAGTACGCCCTGATCGGCCTGATATTCGTCTGGAGTGGCTTTGTACGCTCGGGACTGGGTTTTGGCGGGGCGGTGCTATCGCTGCCATTTTTGTTGCTGGTGCACAACGATGTTCTGGTCTTCCTGCCGCTGATATCGGTCCACCTGCTTGTGTTCTCGGCTATCACGATAGCGCAGAATAATCGCAATCCCGGTGAGGTTGGCACCGTCGACTGGCGCTACCTGCGCTACCTGCTAGCCATTATGATTGTGCCCAAGCTGATCGGTGTTTTCGGATTGGTCACCCTGCCCGCCAAAGTGCTCAGTGGCGTCATTTTCAGCATTGTGCTGGTGTATTCGCTTTCTTATATTTTTAATCGACCATTCAAAAGTAACAGCCGCTTCATCGACACGCTGTTTCTTGTTCTCGGCGGCTATATCAGCGGCACCTCGCTCATCGGCGCCCCGTTGATCATTGCGGTAGCCGCGCAACATCTGGCAAAAAACCAGCTGCGCGACACCTTGTTCGCACTGTGGTTTGTACTGGTAACCATCAAAATGGGGGCCTTCGTCTATTTCGGCGTCGACCTGCAGTTAATTCATCACCTCTGGCTGCTACCCTGCGCAGCCATCGGCCATGTTATCGGCCTACGCTTTCACGATCACATGCTCAAGGCCGACACGCCGATTTTTTTCCGCGTGCTGGGCAGCACGTTGTTTGTGATTAGTCTGCTGGGGCTGGGGCGGGCTCTGATGAGCTAGCGGCACCGGCCTTTGTCGGATCCGACACAGCGTCTACATCGACATCCAGACCCATCAGCCGCGCCCGTTTTGCCCAACGCTCGCGTGCCATTTTCTGCATGTCATCAACGCTGTCCATCTCGTCAACAATTTCCATGCCGATCAAGGTCTCAATCACGTCTTCCATCGTCACGATGCCGGCGGTACCGCCGTACTCATCCACCACCAGCGCAATATGTTCCTGCTTCTCCAGAAAGCGACTGAAAATGTCGGGCAGCGGACAGGACTCATGAATGGTGAGCATTTCCCGGCGCAGTTCTTTCAGCTGTTTGTCACCGTGCTCATCAACCAGCTCTACCAGCAGCTCGTCTTTAAGAATATAGCCAACGATTTTATCTTTTGAGCCTTCTTCATGAATAGGAATCCGGGAAAAAACCAGATTACCCTCGCGTTCGTGAAATGCCTTGAGGCTTAAATCCATGGAGGCTGCTTTGACTACTGTGCGCGGCGTCATAACATCGCGCGCGCAAATGTTCTTGAAGCGCAGCAAGTTAGCGATAAAGGCCGACTCATTCTTTTCTATGACGCCTTCACGCTCGCCAATTTCTGCCAACATCAAAAAATCGCGACGTGAAAACACGCTGCGGCTTTTGTCCTTGCGCAGCATCGAAGTGAGCTGCTGGCTGAGCCACACCAGGGGCAGCAGCAGCATAATAATCACTTTAAGCGAATACACGGTAAAGGGCGCAAGCTCCTTCCAGTAATTCGCACCCAGCGTTTTCGGAATAATTTCTGACAGAATGAGAATACCCAAAGTCAGGCTCACCGGAACAACAACACCCGTAAGCAGCGGACTGGTGTCAGCCCACAGCTGGGTAGCCTGCTGGCCAACGCCAATGGCGCCAACCGTGTGGGCAACCGTATTCAATGTCAAAATTGCGGCCAGCGGTCGGTCGATGTTGTCTTTGAAGGACTTGAGCTGGCGACCGATAGCCGCCCCCTCCTGAAATTTTATCTGGGCGTAGGCCGGCGTAATACTGAGTAGCACCGCCTCCCACAAGGAACACAGAAATGAAAAACAAATAGCCACGAAAAAGTAGGCTAGCAACAAACTAAACATGGAACACTCGGCGAGTAAGGTTTCAGCATCAGCTTAACTGCTTTTGCGCTCTTATTCACGAAATCCATACGTTCATCAATAAGCAGAACTGCCTAGGCCAAGCGTGTCCAGTAAGCGCCAAGGCACCTGAGCACACAATTCAGCCTGCCGGCAGCCAATACGCCGCCAAATTTCAGGGTGATCCACAGATAAAAGCCGGCTTATACTTGCGCACAACTAACGCAATGAGGCTAGACATGGGCGTTTCTTTACGACCGACAACTTTATACTGCCTGTGGATCATTATTAGCCTGCTACAAGCGGCGTGCCATGACTCCAATTCAGCAAGCGTCAAGCAGAGCACGGCAGCACAAGCGGTTAGCGTCAATGATCTCTGCCTGGGCGCAGACTGCAGCGAATACCAAGCCCTGGTCGACATTCCTGACGCTGAAAATCTGGTCTTTAATTCATCCGGCCGCTTATTTGTGAGTGGTGGTCAACAGGTCTATGAAGTATCGCGCAGCTCTAGTGGTTTCACTGCCCGGGCAATCGCCGACAGCGAGTGCAATTTTACGGGGCTCGCCATTCGCGACGAAGTACTCTACGCCGCCTGCGGTAGCGGTGAGCTCTATGCGGGCAGGCTAAACGCAAAGCCCTCTCTCAGCGTTATATACACCCTGATTGATATGTGCCTGCCCAACGGCATCGCCATCGGCCAGGACAGCCACCTGTATGTCGTCGATGCCACCCTGAACGCCAATTCCCAGGCCTGCTTCCCGCCCAACCCCCGCATCGACAGGCTGACAATAGACCCAAACCAGCCCCTTGAAATCGTGTCCCAGGAGCTGTGGCTGCAAGGCGCGGCGACCGGCGGGCTGGCCTTCGGCCTAGGCAATATCCTGCGCTTTCCCAATGGTCTGCGCGCTGCCGGCGACGTATTCTACGGTACAGACGGCGGCAGTGTTTATGTTGTCCCGCAACTACCCGGAGGCGCGGCGGGAGAGCTGCAAGCCCTCTACTTCAGCCCGACCGAGCTCGATGATATTGGCGTGATCAGCGATGGCCTGCTGGTGACTGATTTTTTCCAGGGGCGCATTTTCCTGCTGGACCGAAGCGGCAATGAACTGCAAAGTACCGAATCCGGGCGATTTTCCAGCCCGTCGGCCGCAATTCTCGGTCAGCCCCCCATGTTTGAGCCAAGCGATATTCTGGTGACAGAAAAAGGTATCCTCGGCGACAGCAACCTCCCACTGGACCGGCTCAGCCTGCTCAGGCAGAGGCCCTAAACGCCGCCCACCTAAACTGTACAGATGTGGCGAAATGGCTCACTATGACGGCAATCAAAAATTATGGGCGACGAGTTAACAATGCCTGACCGGAGACACTGCAAGGAACCTGCATGACTGCGATCTATTATGCGGGTTTCGCTATTGCCCTGTTTGCCGCGCTCCAATCGATACCGCTGAGCACCGCCAACCAAAATAAACACGTTTACCGGGCCTACTTATTTCTGTGCGCCTTTACGGCTATCTTCCTGCTCTGCACCGCTCGATTTCTCGCCGCCGGGACTTTGGAATCTGCCGCTACGCTCGCTAAGTGGCAGGGCATTGGCGCTTTTGGTTACTGCACCTCCTTTATTTGGCTTATGGCCAATTACGCAGAGAGCCGCAGCAACCGAAAAATCATGGCCGGACTTATTGCCTTTACTCTGGTCGCTATCGCCACGACGGCCTACAGCTTTACGCTTCCCTACGGCCTGTTCATTGACAACGTCCAGATACACGGAAAAATCGCCGTATTCGGCGGCGAAATCACCCGCTACAGCTATGACTATCGTCCGCAATCGTCCATTTTCCAGATCATGGGGTATCTCAGTATTATCTGGGGGGCGTGGTGCTGCCGGCAACTTTGGCTGCGCGCCAACCGCTTCGCGGCTGTGCTTATAACATCTTATCTCGTCATATTAACGATCGCTTACAGCCTGCAGTTGCTTTTTAACTTCGGATTTACAACTGCAGCCCCCCCCGGCGGAACGACCTACCTGTGGCTATTCCTCATAATGTCGCTCTGTTTCGGACGCGACCACCAACAAGTAATTGCCAAACTTAATAAACAGAGCCTTGAGCTGCACGACGAAATTGACAGACGGCGGGAGGCAGAGCTCAAATTCAAACAACAGGCCTACACCGACGAACTTACAGGCTTACCCAACCAACTCGAATTGCGCCACCAGCTTCACGACCTGCTATTGCAGAGCAATCACGGTTTAACTCTGGCGCTCATCCAGATTGATCGCTTTCGAGAAATAAAACAGGTGTTCAGTGAAATTAATAGCGAGAATATCCTGCAGGAAATCGCACGCCGCCTAAAACTCGACGTGCCTGACAATATCCTTGTGGCTCGCCTATCGGAACAGTGTTTCGCAGTACTTGGCGAAACAATCCCGCCACTTAAACTCGATCGAAAGGCAGGATCTGGCAGCTGGAGCAAAAACTGTCAGTTAATTGAACCCTATCAGGTTGGTCACCAACTCGTTGAGATCACCTTTAGCGCAGGCGTTATCGATACCACAGAGGAAGACACGGCTCAAACCGCGCTATACAAAGCCGAACACGCACTGGATGAAGCGGCAAAAAGCGGCCACGGGTCTATTATTTTTTACAGTGAGGCTTTCGCGCATTTGGTCGCAAGGCAACAGCTACTGGAAGGCGACCTAAAAAGCGCAATAACCCGCAATGAGCTGTCTTTGCACTACCAGCCCATCGTTAACGACCAGCTACAAATCGACGGCGCAGAGGCGCTATTGCGCTGGCGCCACCCCGATTTAGGTATGATTTCACCGGCGGAATTTATCCCGCTGGCAGAACGCAGCGGCCTGATGACCGCAATTGGCAATTGGGTTTTCAACGCCGCCTGCCAGCAGATAGCGCAATGGCGCAGCAGCGATCTGGATTTTCGCGGGCGCCTGTCTATTAATGTGAGTCCCTGGCAGCTGCAAACCGAGGACTTTGCCGAATCAGTGCTAACCCTGCTTAAAAGCTACGATGTCTTACCAGACTGGTTAACACTGGAACTGACCGAAAGCGCCCTGGTCGACAATTTTGACATGACTCGCTATCACTTGGGTGTCTTACGCGAAGCCGGTATAAAGGTCGCACTGGATGACTTTGGAACCGGCTTTTCTTCCCTGGCTTATCTAAGTCAACTGCCATTGGACACTCTCAAGATCGATAAAGTCTTCATCGACGATGTAGAGCACGACAGGGGCCGAAAACTACTGGCCAGCATGCTAAATATTGGCAATGCGCTGGAACTTAAAGTCGTGCTGGAAGGTGTTGAAACCCAAGCCCAATACCAGACATTAAAAGCCTTGGGCTGCACACACTATCAAGGCTATCTGTTCAGCCGCCCGCTGCCTTCGCAAGAGCTGGAGAGCTGGGCCGACAAGTTTAATGGGGATGTCATCCGCTGACACTCCGCGCCACCCCCGCCTCATGATAGTATTGCCGGACTATGAGCAGCCCCCACCGACCATCAGAACTGATCGACCGCTTTGACAGGCGTATTGACTACCTGCGCCTCTCAGTCACCGACCGTTGTGATTTTCGCTGTGTTTACTGCATGGCGGAAGATATGACCTTTTTACCGCGCAGTGAGATTTTGTCGCTGGAACAGCTCTACGATGTAGCCGCAACATTTGTCGACCTGGGCGTTAGCAAAATACGCCTGACCGGCGGCGAACCGCTGGTTCGCAACAATTTGATGAGCCTGGTAGAGCGCCTCGGTAAATTACAGGGCCTCAAGCAACTCCACCTCACAACCAACGGCGCCCAACTCGACAAGTACGCACCGGCGCTCAAAGCGGCGGGGCTTACAGGCGTCAATATCAGCCTGGACAGCCTCAAGCCCGAGCGCTTCAGACAGCTTACGCGCACCGGCGAATTACAAAAGGTTCTGCGCGGTATCGACGCAGCCATCGACGCGGGCTTCTCACGCATTAAACTGAACGCCGTGATTCTCAAAGGCCGAAACGACGACGAGGCTCTGGACCTGGTTGAATTTGCCCGCGATAAAGGCGTCGACATCTCCTTTATCGAAGAAATGCCGCTCGGCATTATCGACGAACACAGCCGCGCCTTGAGTTTTTGCTCCAGCGATGAATTGCGCGAGCAGATCGACCTCCGCTACCCCTTAAGCGCCAGCTACGAGAGCACCGGAGGCCCCTCCACGTATTACCGTATGGTCGACAGCGCAATCCGAGTGGGTTTCATCTCCCCGCACAGTCACAATTTTTGTCATCTCTGTAACCGGGTGCGGGTTACGGTTGAAGGGCGACTGTTACTTTGCCTGGGCAACGAGCATTCCGCTGATCTCAAAGCCACTCTGGACGAATTTCCAGGCGACAGTGCACGCCTGCAGCAAGTGATTCGCTCGGCCATGGCCATCAAGCCGGAAAAGCACCACTTCGAGTTAAACGACAACGAACCCCAGATTGTCCGCTTTATG
>JBFJTG010000112.1:0-10469 GCA_041625575.1 Litorivivens sp. | reverse complement strand
GCAGGGCAAGTTGCGCCGGTTTCTTGCGCCTGAGCTCTTCGCGGATTCGTTCGTTGATAAGAATGTTGGCGTCGACCGCCATGCCGATGGTCAAAATGATGCCCGCAATACCGGGTAGGGTGAGCGTTGCGCCCAAGGTACTGAGAATGCCAATCAACAGCGCCACGTTGATGCACAGGTTCACGCAGGCTATCAGGCCCCAGCGGCCGTAAATGCCCAGCATGAACGCGATGACGAGGGCCGCGCCGAAGAGGGCGCTTTTCACGCCTCGTGCAATGGCATCGCTGCCAAGGTCGGGTCCTACGGTGCGCTCCTCAATCACATGCAGTGGCATGGGTAGTGCGCCGGCTCTGAGCAGGAGAGCCAGATCACTGGCTTCGCGTGTTGTGAAGCTGCCGCTGATTTCCCCGCTTCCGCCTGCGATAACACTGCGAATCACCGGTGCGGTAATGACTTTGCCGTCGAGAACGATCGCCAGCGGTCGGCCGATGTTGGCGCGGGTAATTTCCCCGAAAATTCGCGCACCTTCGTGATCCAGCTTGAAGTTTACGACCGGCTGCTGCGTGTCGGGATTGAAGGCCATTTGGGCATCGCGGATATGCTTGCCTGCCATGGCTTCGTGTTTTTCAAGTCGGTGACTGATTCCCGCTTCGACGTCTCTTACAGTGACGATGTCATGGCTGCCGGTATTGGGTCCGGCTTGCCAGTGAAATGACATTTTTGCGGTGGTGCCGAGCAGTTGCCGGATATGTTGCGGATCCTGAAGGCCCGGCATTTGCACCAGAATACCGTCATCTCCCTGACGGGTAATGCTGGGTTCAACCAGACCGGTTTCGTCCAGGCGTCGGCGCACAACTTCGAGACTGCGCTCAAGGGCATCGTCGTATAACTTATCTTGGTAGCGCTCGCTAAAGCGCAATTCGACTAGCGTATCGCTTTGGCTCACGCTGAATCGCCGCTCGGCCTCGTTTGCCTCTCGCGCCATGTCACGGGCCAGCTCCACGGCTTTGCTGCTGTGCGCGAGGGAGGCGAATTGCAGGCGCATCTCTTGCGCGTCGATGTCTATTTTTGTCGGGCTAATGCGGAACTGACGCAGCTCCCGTTTTAGTGCATCGCTAATTGCCCGATATTCGCTGGCGAGCAATTCGTTGGTGTCAGCTTCTAGCAGAAGGTGGGAGCCGCCCTGCAGGTCGAGGCCAAGTGAGAGGGTGTTTTGGCTATACCAGGCCGGTAAATGCGATTGGGCCGATGGCGGCAGAACGTTAGGCAGGGCGCTCAGTAGGCCGAGTAAGACGATTAGGCCGTACAGGGCGGCTCTGGACGATAGGGACTTCATAACAATTCCTCGACAGTAATTCGCGTATTTGCGCCAGGGCGCAGTGCCGACAATGCGGCGTTAAAAATGATGCGCGGAACTATCGGGAAGGTGGGGCGCGAAGTCTGGGGCGCAGGAAGGGCCTGCGGCTAGAGGCTGTCGATGCTGGAGTAGGGCGCAGCAGCAGGCTGGTAGAGAGCAATGCCCACAGCCAAGGCCTGCTCGTGTGGCTCCAGATATCACCGCTTTCGTTTGTGTCGCCGGAGGAGTCGCTGGCAAGGGCGGTCTTTGGGCGCGTTGTATTGCTTTCTACAATGATTGCAGGAAAATTGTTGGGATCAACAGCATCGCGGTGGGGCTTTGCGTTCGCAGAGAGGAATAATTCAGGGGCGAGTTGCGGGCCTGTGAGCAACAGGCTGAGCAGCATCAGCGCGCAAGTAGTGGCCAGATGTCGGAGTAGCCCAGGTATTTGAATGTAGCGCACAGCAAGCACTCGAAGAGCTTCTTATAGTGCCCGCCAATGGAGCCCTATTCAGCGTGCGGATTTGAGCATAAGTGATGGAGGCGGTCAATCACCGGACGGGGTGGTGTTGATCGAAGTAGCGGAAATTTTTTGGGGCCCAGAAATGAAGAAGGGGAAAACAGCGTCTTCCCCATCCAGGTCTCTATGCAATTGTTTTTATTTGTTTTTTTGCTTTTATTATTATTGTTGGTTCTTATTATTCTTATTCGCGGTTAACAAAGCATGTACTGTGCCAGTTTATGAATATTCTTTAAAAACAGTCACATAGCCTATGTGTTCGGCAAGGGTGTTGGCTAGGTATTACTACTTACTGTTACCTATATGCCCGAGTACTGTTACTTTTACCACTTGAGGTAACGGCGATTTTGGGTTTTTTTACGACAAATTGGTGATTTTGGGAACTTTTCACTGGAAAGCGGAATGAAGCCTATATTGGAGCGCTTCCGACAGGGTTTTGGGCGATCCAGGCTGATTTGTGAGTCGCTTACGCTGTTTTGGAGCTCTTTTTGCGTGGAATGCCCAGGCGCTGCCGTCTTTCCCACAGACATTTACGGCTTACGCCCAGCTTTTGCGCCAATTCGGTTTCACTCATGGAATCCTGATGTTCCAGTACGAAGCGCTGGAAGTAGTCTTCCAGTGACAGATCTTCGGCGGGGTCGATATTGGGGCTTTTGGGCGGTTTGTGGGTGCCGGGTTCGCTGCGGGGTTTCTCTGCTGTTTTCAGTTTGCCGCGCATTTGGTTGATATCAACCAGCTCGAGATCAATATCGAGTTGTTCGTTGTCGATTTCGGGGCCGTCGCTCAGGATAACGGCGCGTTCCACCGCGTTTTCGAGTTCGCGAATATTGCCCGGCCAGATATAGGTGGTAATGGCTTGAATCGCTTTGGGCGAGAAATGCATTTCGCCTTTGTTTAAATTCTGGCAGCAGCGCTGCAGGGCGGCTTCTGCAATCTCAAGGATGTCCTTGCCGCGTTCACGCAAGGGCGGCAGTTCCAATCGGACCACGCTGATTCGGTAGAACAAATCTTCCCGAAAATCGTGATCGCGCGCCATGGCCTTCAAATCCCGATGAGTCGCGCAGATCAGCCGTACATCGACAGAGCGAGTTTGTACCGAGCCGATACGGCGGACCTCGTTTTCCTGTATGAAGCGCAGTAGGCGGGCTTGGGCTTCCATCGGCAATTCGCCAATTTCGTCCAAAAACAAGGTGCCGCCATCAGCAGCTTCAATCAAGCCTATCCGGCTTGTATTGGCACCGGTAAAGGCCCCTTTCTCGTAGCCGAATAATTCAGATTCGATCAGGGTGTCGGGGATGGCTGCGCAGTTTACCGAAATTATGGGGTTGTCGGCGCGGGAGCTGCGGTTGTGAATCGCTTTGGCGACCAGTTCCTTACCGGTGCCGGTCTCGCCATGTATCAGCACGGTGGCTTCGGTTGGGCCGACCTTCTTGATTTGCTCATAGAGCGTCGACATGGTTTTGCAGCTGCCGATCATCTCGCCGAGCTGTGGCAGGCCCCGGTTTCGATTGCGGCGATTGCGGCTGGTCGGAGAACGCTCATCGTCAGCGTGAGCCTCGATGTTACGGCGCACGGCTTCGAGCATTTCATCGTGATCAAAGGGTTTGGCAACGTAGTCCACTGCGCCCATCTTCATGGAGTCAACGGCCGAGCGCAGGCTGGCGTAGCTGGTCATCAGCAGCACCGGAGAATCGGTACTTTGGATGAGGTCCGTGCCGGGTGCTCCGGGCAGACGCAAGTCGGTAATAATGAGCTGGAAGTCGTCGAGTGTGTAGTTGTCGAGAGCGTCTTTAACTGAAGTGGCTTCCTGAACCGTGTAGTTGTTGCGTTCGAGGAGGCGGCGTAGGGCTTTGCGAATTACGTCTTCATCTTCGACGATCAGGATATCAGTCATACAATACTCGCGGTAATTTGGTTACTTCCAGACGCCGAGGCGTTACCAATTTGCTCAATGCGCCCGTAACTGCACAACATACCGCGTCTGCCGGGCATTTGCCAGTAGGCCTCGCCGGGGCTGTGGGACTGGCAATAGCCCTAGGCCGGGAAGCTTTGTAAGCTCAGGTGGACGCAGGTACCGGCCTGTCCGTTGCCGATGGGGCTTTCGATGCTAATTTCACCGCCCAAGTCTTCAACAATATTGTAAACCAGCGCCAGGCCCAGGCCTGTGCCCTTGCCGGGCTCCTTGGTCGTGAAAAAGGGTTCGAATATTTTCTCCAGTGCGTGTGCAGGAATACCGCTGCCCTGGTCGCAGACACTGATGTGTATTTGCTCCTCAGCGTGCGCATTGATCGTTATGTGTCCGCCGGGCTGGCTGGCATCGCGCGCATTCGAGAACAAATTGATGAAGACCTGAATCAGGCGCTGATTGTCGGCATAGGCAATCAGGTTCTCGGGGCAGCGGTTATCAAACTCGACCCTGATGGCTTCCATATCCAGTTTCAGTAATTGAACCGCTTCGTCCACACAGTGTTTGACGTTTACGGCCTCGAAGGTCACATGCTGGGCGTCGCGGCCCTGATGGGCGAAGTTCACCAGACTTTGCACAATGCTGGTAATGCGCTGGGTCTGCTTAATGATTTGTTCCGCGCTTTCAATAATTTCCGGCGGCTCCGATTCGTACCGCAAGTTTTGAGCCAGGCAGGCGATGCCGGTGACCGGGTTACCTATCTCGTGGGCTACCCCCGCGGCCAGGCGGCCGATGGAGGCAAGGCGCTCTTGGTGGGTGAGCTTGCTTTCAAGCAGGTGGGTTTCGGTAATGTCCTCGACAATGATGACCTGTTCGCTGCGCGTTAGCGGGTCAACGGCGGCTTTATGCAGGTTGAGTGCACGTGTGTAACCACCGTCTTCAAACTGTTGCTTGCGCCAGTGCAGGTCTTCACTGCGGAAAAAATTCTCGAACAAGGTCTGCCAGGGCTCTGCCAGATCTTTTAAGCGTGAGCCGGTGATTGCCTCACCGCTGATGCCGGAGAGTTCGGCCATCGCCCGGTTCCACATCAGTATTTCGCCGTCAGTCCCCAGCGAGCACAGGCCTATGGGAAGCTCGTCCAGAGTTTGGCGGTGGTAGCGGCGCAGGTTATCTAAATCCGCAGCCAGACCTGTCAGGTGGGTATTGTAGAGTTCGAGACGACTCTCGATAAAGGTGATGTCTTCGCTGGTGGATTGCTGGTCAAGGGCGTAGGGCAATTGCTGGTCGACCAGTGTTTTTGCAACGCCGGGGCCCATCAATGCCGACAGATTGATTTCGATTCGATCGCGCAAGCGTCGCAGCGCGTAGGGACGCTTCTCGTCAGGATTGAGAACAAGTTCCTCCAGCGCCTTGCTAACCTCCCGCTGGGCGACATTGTCACCGAGTGCGTAGGCGAGACGCTGCTGCATTTCGGCGGCATCCTGCAGGTCCAGCATCTGGCGAACGGGCCGGTTAAGATCGTCCAGCGTGCAGACCTCGGCGGCGATGCGCTCTTCTTCGCGCGTGTTGGTAAGCAGGGAGACAACGATAAAAACAAAAGCGTTGGTGCTGATCGATATCGCCATCACGGCGACCCAGTTCAACTCCCGGGGGAGTTCACCGACGTAAAAGGAAGCAACCCAATTGGCGTCAACGAGGTTTACCAAGGGAGCCAGTGCGCCCGCCGCCCAGACCACGAGTCCGGCGGTGAGCCCGGCAATGAAGCCGCTGCTATTGGCGCGCGGCCAGTACAGTACGGCCAGTACACCGGGGAAAAATTGCAGGCAACCGGACACGGCGGAAATGCCCAGCTCACTCAAGGTATGGCGGTCGGGGATGAGGTAGTAGAAGCCGTAACCGGCCAGAATAATAACGAGAATCAGGGCGCGCCGGGTCCACAACAACCAGGAATAGATATCGGTTTTGCTGTCGGGCTGGTACAGCGGCAAGACCAGGTGATTCAAACTCATGGACGCCAGTGCGAGGGTGGCAACAACAATGGCGCCGCTCGCCGCAGACAGACCGCCAATAAAGACCAGCTGCGACAGCCAGCCTTGTCCCGTTTCAAGCCCAACAGCAAGGGAGTAGTAGTCTGCGGTGGTATTTAATTGCATTGCCTCCCCGGCCCAGAGCAGCGGAAATACCGGCAGGCTAATTAAAAGCAAATACAAGGGCACCGACCAGCTTGCGATGCGCAAATTGCGTGGCTGCGGGTTTTCGGCGAAAAGCAAATGAAAAAAGTGTGGCAGACACACCGCCGCCGCAAAAAACATCACCAGCATCATCCTTGTGCTGTCGTCGCCTGCGGGTCGGTTGAGCTTCTCCACTAAAGCATCTTGTTCCCCTAGCCAGCGCTGCATGCCGGCAAAATCGTCAAATACCAGATACACCGAGGCTATGCCGGCGATCAGGAAGGCAGCAAGTTTGACGATGGATTCGAAGGCAATGGCGGTAACCAGGCCGCGGTGGCTCTCCCGCGATCCGAGATGACGGGATCCAAATAAAATAGTGAACACGCTGATGGCGATACAAAACAGCAGCGCCAGTGCGTCGCGCCGGAAGGGCACTTCGTCGTTCGGTGTGTTCATGCTGGTTAGTACCAGCATGGATTCCGATACGGCCTGAATTTGCAGTGTTAATAATGGCAGCATGGCTAGCAACATAAAGAAGGTCACCAGCGAACCGGCCCATTGGCTGCGAAAGCGGAAAGTCAGCAGATCAGCCAGTGAGTTCAGGCGATAGCTGCGGCAGATGCGCATTAAGGGCGACAACAGGAGCGGGGCGGCGATAAATATTGCCGCAATACCGAGGTAGTAATTCATGTAGCTGTAGCCAAAGTGCTGGGCCATTTCGACTATGCCGTAGATGCCAAAGGCGCTCACAAAAACAGCCAGGGACAGTACATAGGTCGCGGGGTGGTCGCTCACGGTGGCGGGGATGACCCGATGTTCGGCGGCGTAAGCGATGGCGAACAGCAGCATCAGATAGCCGGTGCCTATTGCGAACAGCGTGCTCGACTCAAAGCTCATCCCGAAAGGCGTCCTGTTGGCTAATGTAGACAAAGATAACCACGCCTAACCAGATCAGGTGCGGGCGGTACCAGGCAGTACTGCCGTTCAGCAACCACTGTTCCAGCGAGGGTGTGAACAGGAAGAACGCAGTAAAAAGGAGAATCAGCGACGGGTGGATACGCATGAGCAAAACCTGACATCAAGACCCTCATGGTACTTGAGTGCTTCAGTTTTTGTAAAACACCGATTGCGACAGACCCATGGCGCATGGCAAGGCGTCGGGCTTCCAGTGCTTGATTCCCCATTGAAGTATGCCGCTGACGCTGGTTGCGAGAGAGTGGGGCGGCGGTGTCTGGTTCAAAAAGCGTAGCGCAAGCAGGAGGTTTTCACAGGCCCGGCTGTCGTCGACGGCGGTGGCGAAGGTCTGCTTGCTCAGTTTTTGCCCGTCTTTGCCGAGAATGACCGGGAAATGTAGGTAGGACGGCGGGCTGATATCAAGCAGCGATTGCAAGTAGAGCTGGCGGGGCGTTGATACCCAGAGGTCTGAGCCTCGCACCACGTGACTAATGGCTTGAAAGGCGTCATCCAGCACCACGGCCAGCTGGTAGGCATAGTGGCCATCGCGACGTTTGAGCGCGAAATCACCCACCTCGGCCAGCAAGTTTTGGCGTAAAGCGGGTTGCAATCGATCTGTTGCAGTAATCCACACATCGGGCACGCGCAAGCGAATGGCACAATCCTGTGGGTCCACTGCAACGGCGCAGGCGCCCTGATGTAAACCATCTTCTGACTGCAGCTGGCGGCGTGAGCAGCTGCAGTAAAATGCGTGACCGTGCTCAAGCAGGCGTGTAAGGGCTTTTTCGTAGGCTTCATGGCGCGTGCTCTGTTCGAGCACGTCGTCATCCCAAAATAGGCCGTGGCGGCGCAGGGTGTTCAGTATGCGTAAATCCGCGCCGGCGATTTCGCGCGGAGGATCAATATTTTCCATGCGTACCAGCCACCGTCCGCCCGCCGCGCGCGCGTCTAAATAGCTGGCAAGTGCGCCAATCAGAGAGCCTAGATGCAATGGGCCAGTCGGGGAGGGGGCAAAACGGCCCGTATAGGGTGACTCTAGCCGATTCATAGTGAGGGTAGAGCGACGGCTGCGAGCCGTCGCTTCTTGGGGATCAGCCGTGTTCCTGCTTTTCCTTTATTTCGTCCAGCGTCTTGCAATCGATGCACAGACTGGCCGTCGGGCGCGCTTCCAGACGTTTGATGCCGATTTCTACACCACAGGTATCGCAATAACCGTAGTCGTCGTTGTCGATCAGATTCAGGGTAGAGTCAATTTTCTTGATCAGCTTGCGCTCGCGGTCGCGCGTGCGTAGCTCCAGACTGAATTCCTCTTCCTGAGTGGCGCGGTCGGCTGGATCCGGAAAGTTCGCAGCTTCGTCCTTCATGTGGGTAACCGTGCGGTCAACTTCTTCCATCAGCTCGGATTTCCATTTGCGCAGGATGGCGCGGAAATGGTCCTTTTGCTGGTCGTTCATATACTCTTCGCCCTTTTTCGGTTTGTAGGGCTCGAAGTTTTTGAACACTCCCGCTTCTTTTGGCTTTGCTGGCATTGATTCAATCTCTCCATCAACGACTGGATACGCACCGCAACAGTGTGGTCGGCGCTAAAGCGGCAAAGCTACCAGATAAATCACACTTGCGCCATAAGATTAGGGCTTGGGATGCCGTGCTGCGCGGCTGTTGCGTTGATTTTTATGTGAGTCAGCAGTGGCGGGCAGATTTCCTTCATTGAGCGATGTCGCTGTGCAGTACTGCTGGTAACATAGCTCCATTTTGGGAGAGCCTTTGGGAATGCGAGCATACGCGGATCGGCTGCAGGATATCGAACCTTTTCGAGTTGTAGAAGTACTGACCCGGGCTAAGCAGTTAGCCGCTGAAGGGCGGGATATCGTGCGCTTGGAGGCGGGAGAGCCCGATTTTTCAACCGCAGCGCCGATCATCGCGGCGGCTCAGGCCTCACTGGATCGGGGGGAGACCCACTACACCCAGGCGGCGGGTATTCCCGAATTGCGGCAGGCGATATCGCGCTATTACAAGACGGATTATGGTCTGGACGTCTCTCCCGAGCGCATCATGATTACCCCGGGCGCCTCCGGTGCACTGCTGCTGGTTTCCGCTCTGCTGCTTAATCCGGGTCAGGGGATTCTCATGACTGATCCGGGCTACCCCTGTAACCGTAATTTTTTCCGTTTGGTGGAGGGCGAGGGACAACTGGTGCCGGTTGGCCCGGAAGATCGTTACCAGTTAAATGCCGTCAAAGCCGAAGCGGCCTGGCGAGACAATACCGTGGGGGCCATTGTGGCCTCGCCCGCCAACCCGACTGGCGAAATTTTGAGCGCTGATGAGTTGCGTGATCTGCACGCCCTCTGCGAGCGCAAGAACGGCAGTTTGATTGTGGATGAGATTTATCATGGTCTGGATTACGATGAGAAAGCGGCCAGTATTCTGTCCATTACCGATGACGCCTTCGTGATCAATAGTTTCTCAAAGTACTTTGGCATGACCGGCTGGCGACTTGGCTGGTTGGTGGCGCCACCGGACGCGATTCCACATTTGGAACGAATGGCCCAGAACCTGTTTATTTCGATGTCAACGATGGGACAGTACGCGGCGCTTGCGGCCTTTGCGCCCGAGACCAGAATCATTCTGAATAATCGCCGCGACGAATTTCAGCGCCGGCGTGATTTCTTGCTGCCGGAATTGCGTAAGTTGGGATTCGATATTCCGCATACGCCGGCAGGTGCCCTATACCTCTACGCGGGCATCGAGGCCTTCGGCGGCAAGAGCACGGAGTTTTGTTCAAACATGTTGGAACAGCATGGAATATCGATTACGCCGGGCGCTGATTTTGGCCGCTATCGCGCCGAAGAGCATGTACGCTTTGCCTATACGACGTCGATGGATAGGCTTGAAGAAGCTGTGGCACGCTTAGGAAAATTGTTTGGCTGAGGTTTGATTTTCAATGGGCGTTTATTATTCAGGAGAATTTTATGCCGTCCAATGTCTCAATACTGACCCTATTGGGCCCCCCGCTTTTGTTCTGCGAGCTGGCTCTGGCTGATTCTGCGGTGAATTATCGCGACGCCTTTCTTAGCCAATGTATGAGTGGCAATGAGGAAGGGCTGACTTGTGAGTGTGTTTTTGATCGCTGGGTAGAGCGCATGGACAACCCCTCATCCGCTGGGGCTGTCGCCGCCGCGCGCCTTGCCGCGAACCCGAAACGACAGCCGAGCGCTCGTGAGTTGGAAATTGCCGCGCCCCACTTACAGGCGCTTGGCCGTATTGGCTTTGAATGTGCAGAGGAAATGTATGGTCGGACGGCGCAGCCGGGAACCTGGGGTTAGGCGTGTTGCAGATCAATCGCGTTGCAGTCGCTCGGTGCATCGCGTTTGCGCGGGCAAGACAACTAGCGCAAAGCCTGACATAAAAAAGGCGCCGTAGAGGCGCCTTGTATAATGTCGGTGCCTGAAGATCAGGCTGCGGCAGCCTGCAACTCCAGAGTGAGCACGCGCAGTCGCTGAGCCTGCATTTTGAGTGTGTACTCCAGTTCCTTGAAGCGGCTTTTCAGCGACACTTCTTCCCACTTTTGCTGCAGCATTTCTT
>JBFJTG010000111.1:0-10507 GCA_041625575.1 Litorivivens sp. | reverse complement strand
TTGTTTGAATGCGGCTCAGAGGCTCAGCGCGATAAATATCTACCGGGCATTCTCAAAGGTGAAATTTGGTGTCAGGGATTCTCCGAGCCCAATGCAGGTTCCGACCTCGCCTCACTCAAAACCCGCGCCGTACGCAAGGGCGACAAGTACATTATCAACGGCCAGAAAACCTGGTCGACCATGGCCCAATACGCCGACCGCTGCCTGCTGCTAAGCCGCACCGACAATTCGGGCCCACCGCAAGCGGGTATAACCTACCTACTGCTGGATATGAAAAGCAAAGGCGTCTCCGTTCGCCCTATTTCCCAAATTACCGGTGATGACGAATTTTGCGAAATTTTTTTCGACGACGTAGAGGTGTCAATTGACGATCGCGTGGGCGAAGAAGGCGCAGGCTGGGCTGTTGCACAGGCGACGCTGGCTTCGGAACGCGGGCTCACCCTTGTTGAACTCACACAACGCATGCGCTATGGCTTGTCCATGCTGACTCAAACCATGAAAGCACAGGGCCGCGACAAAGACGGTGCCATATTACGCGACCTCGGCAGTTTAATTCCAAAGGTGGATGCCGCCTGCGCCTTGGCCGACCAATATTTACAAAAGCGTATCAGCGGCACTGAGCAGGCTGGCGACGCTTCAATTGTAAAACTCTACTACGCGCAAACCCTGCGTGAATTTGTCGCCTTGGGCACTCGAATAAGCGGCTTGGCCGGTCAGTACCACGGCGGCTTTATGCGCGGAGCGACGCAGGAAACCGGCAATTGGACGCTGGATTTTATGAATTCCTACAACTGGTCAATTGCCGGCGGCAGCAATGAAATTCAGCGCAACATTATTGCCGAGCGCATGCTGGGTATGCCGCGCGAACCCAAGCACTGGCAGCAGGAGCGAACATGAATAACACGATGGACGAACTCCTGGATGAACTGCGCGATTCGGTACGGCAGGTTATCGAAGGCAGCGGCCAGCTAGGTGCCGACAACCACATCTGGCAGCAGTGCCTCGACCTCGGCTGGTTGCTATCGGCCATCCCCGAAGAGCTCGACGGACTCGGTCTGGGCAATAGAGGCGCCAATGCCATTCACCTTGAGCTGGGCAAGGGTTTGAGTGGTGCACCCTTTATACCGGCCATGCTCGCCGTCGAGGCTCTCTGCCAATCTGGCCTCAGCGATAAAAGCGTCTGGCTGGCGAAGTTAACGGGCGGCGACTTGATTACAGCGCCATTAGCGGATTCCTCACTAAACGTCACTAAAAACCAAAGGCTTAATGGCACCCTTTCGGCCGTGCAGTCAGTCGATATGGCCAGCCATGTTTTGGCGTGGACCGAAGATGACAATAAAGTCTTTCTGGTGGCCCTGAATCAGGACGGCATTGAGACGCTGGAACGCAAAACCTGGGATCAAACACGCCGCTTTTACGATATACATATCAATGAGATGCCCATAGCGTCCCAAACCTTGCTAGCCGAAGGCAAGCAAGCGAAAAACATCATAAGCAAGCTGCTAGCCCAACGCGATTTCGCCCTGGCCGCCGATGCTGTGGGTGGTGCCACTGCCCTGCTCGCGATGACTGTTGAACACCTGCAAACCCGCGTGCAGTTTCGCCGCCCGCTTGCCATGTTCCAGTCACTCAAACACCGCTGCGCGGATATGAAAACGCTGACCGCAGCGTCCGAAGCGATGTTATTCGATGCCCTGCATAGCGCAGCACCCGAACAAAAAGCGGCGGCAGCCAAACAGCTGGCCACCACCAGTTTTGCCAAAGTCGCTGAAGAAGCACTGCAACTGCATGGCGGCATTGGCATGGCGGACGAGCATCCCTGCCACCTTTTCGTGAAACGCGCCCTGCTTAATGTGCACCTGGGTCGCGGGGGGGATGTTTATGAACAAAACATCGCAGCGGCCTACTTGGCCATAGGGCAGGCCTGCCCACCGAACGATCCTCTGCAGGCAGTAAAAAAATAATAGTTGAGTGTGCACACCCCCAAGAAAACCAATATTCAGTCACACGACAATAGCCCCCCATCACACCTTGATGTGAGGGCTTTCGCGCAGGGTATTCTGGCGACACGGCCAACTATCCGCATTTTCGGACTCTAATTGATCGCCCTCGCAATTACCGCGCGAACCCAAAACCGGGAATAATCCAGCTAATTTGTTAGTACGCTGGCCAAACCCTCACCGTATAATAACCGCAATCAGGATGAGGCCAAGCAACGCGTCGCATCACGGTTCAAGCGCATCTGAAAGAATTCCACCCCTTTAGCAGACCCGGATTTTACTGCCATTGAGTAGTAGGGTGTGGCTGGTTTCGTAATTTTCAAGATGCCCGAAGGAAACTTAGCAAGAGAGCACATGCTCAGATTTAACCACAATCCCACTTCGGCCCACCCAAGCCAAAGCTCTAGCAGAGTTCCACGAATGAAAAGCCTGATCAATCCGATTTTTATACTTCTGCCCGCGCTATTCTTTAGTGCGTGTTCAACGATTACAACGCAACCCAGCGGGCCAAAAGCCACAGAAGAGTCCCAGGCAAATCAACCGCGAACCTTCCTGAAGAAATACAAACGGCTGGCAAAACAGTATCACTATGCCAAAGTGCCTGAAAATCCGACAGTAGAGGAAAAGAAGCAACGCTTTGAAGCCTTGTTAGTACCACCTGTCATCAAGGTCTATGACGAGTTGAACGCCGAATACCAGCGAGTTGCTACGTGGTTAAAGTACGACATGAGCAGTACCAAGGAAACTAGAGCAAAAAAGAATATCAGGAAAAAAATTGCAGCACTGAAAGCGGAGTACCAAGTCACCACTGACGAAGAACTGCTGGCAGCGCTCAAACCCCACCCACCGAGTATTGTGCTCGGGCAGGCGGCACTGGAAAGTGCATGGTCTACTTCGCGCTTTTTTGTAGAAGCCAGAAATGTCTTCGGCATATGGTCCTTCGATGTGAACGAGCCACGCATCGCCGCCGACGAACAACGCGGTGACAAAACCATTTGGCTTAAAAAGTACAAAACAATTGAAGATTCAGTACGAGACAATTACCGGGTACTAGCCCGTGGCACCAATTATTCCGAATTTCGCAAGATGCGTTTGAGCAGCAGCAACCCCTACGAATTGGTGCATGCGCTCGACAGCTATTCCGAGAAAGGCGCGCAGTACGGTGAGCTATTGGAGTCCATGATCAAATACAACAACTTCACGGATTTTGACGATGTTAAGTTTTAGGGGCCCTCAATAGAAAAAGCACCATAGCTAATGCCTCCTGCCGACGGGGCGCATCGGCTCAAGGTCACAACCAGCGCCGGACCTTTGCGCAGTAATCACCATAGGCCACACCGAACAAAGCAGATAGCGCCTTTTCCTCCGGGATAATCTGGAAGCGCGTTATGTACACAAAGAAAAGCACTGGACCCAAGAAGGCCCATGGTGCCCACAAGTAAGTCGCCCAAACCAGGAGCAGTAGTAGCAAGCCTAAATACATGGGATTGCGTGTTAGGGCAAAAACACCCGACATCACCAGCGCGGATGCTTCTTCCGGCTTCATGGGATTAACGGTGGTCTGCGAACGCCTAAAGGAAATAACAGCACTCATCATAAAGGCCAAGCCCGCACTTGCGAGGAGCAACATTAGCGCGATACGCAGGCCTTCAGCCAGGGGCATCACGGGACCGAAGCTGGACATACCCCACATAGCACCTACGATAACGAGTGCTACCAGCGGCGGCGGAATTTTTAGCTCAAGTGTATTCATTTTTATTGTGAACCCCCCAGCACTACAACATAACAGCGAGTTTCTTCAATTCTTATAAGCGGCCAACCGCTAACTAAATGTCGCTATTGTCATAAAATCGGATACTGGGCGGCTGAGCCAACATAGCCCCAAGTGCTTCCAGAGCTCCGGTTTCTTGCCGCCAGGCGAGGTATTTTTCATAGTGCTGGCGAGTTTTCCAAGTTTCCAGAAGTATCAGGTTCGAAGCATCATCCTGATTGAGGATCACGTCGAGGCCCTCGCAACCATCATAGCTGCGCGTATCACCCAGCGTTTGTTTTAATAAGGCTTTCACTTCTTCAATGTTCTCGGACTTGGCATTCACTTCCAGCAAAACTTTGATGCTCATAACAACTACCCCTCTTCCGCGATTTGAGTCGCACGATTAACTCGCGCGAATTATACTTTATCGAGCACTGCACGCACTCCGAATTCTTTCTGCCGGCACCCGCAATTGCTCTATCAGATAGACGCGGAAGGCTTCGTCATAGGGCTGGGCATCTACCGCTTTTTGCATGCATAGGATCCACGCCTCAATTTCCGCACTACCTACCGGCAAATGCCGGTGCGCAGACGGTATACTAATGCTACCGTAGTGCTCGGAATAAAGCCTTGGGCCGCCCAGCCAACCGGATAGAAAAAAGCTGAGCTTTCGTCTCGATTCGCTCAAGTCATCGGAATGCATCTTTCGAATAACTTCAGCCTCAGGAAGTACTTCCATAAAATCATAAAACGCATTCACCAGCTTAGTTATGCCAGCCAGCTCTCCCGCGGCTTTGTATGAAGTGTCTAAAACGCCATATTGCTTAATCTCATTACTCACAACAATCCTTACTATTCGTTGTTACAAGCCACGTGAATTCCCCAACATCGCCCCGTCACAGCCCGGCATGATATTTTGTCGCAGACTTTGGTGGCACCACGCAGGCATGTCTATGTTTCTCGTAGATTGATAGGGTCGGTTCGGGCAGCGGCGTTTCGGTAAAGCAGCCGCCTGCGATCGCTATTTTCCCTTTTAATGCTCCGTCCGCTCTGGCGGGCAACCACCATATCGAAGTGCCGCAGCCCGGACAGAAGTTAAACGTGAAAGGTAAATTCGCATCACCGGTGGTGCGGGTATATTCAGTGGTAACGCCGGTAATTTTCACGGACGTACGCCCAAACCATGCCGCTATGCCAAAGAGGCTGCCGGTTCGACGCTGACACAACTCGCAATGACACATAACAATGGGATCGGGCTCGCCCTCACAGGCAAGTGTCACATCCCCACAGTGGCATTTAGCGATGTATCCCACTGCCACCTCCCTGGTTGAGCTATTTGAAGTTTATCAGACTAAGGACATTGCACTCTGGCTTACGCGAATCGCGCCTTGATAGGCGCATCCGCACCCGGTCCGGGCTCGGCTATCACTTGACGTCGGTCAATGGGCTGACCATTGGCGCGGCGCAGCACCAACTTGGGCAGCAGCTCGCCGCTACCGGCATGTTTAAACAGCAGAGGTTCATTGCCCTCTCCGTATACCCACTTATCAGCCCACTGGTACATGGTCACTAAAATCGGCATCAACTCCTCCCCTTTCAGAGTAAGCCGGTAGACGTAGCGTACGCCAGAATCGCCAATATCTACTTTTTCGAATACGTTATGGTCTACCAGTCTCTGCAGGCGATCGGCCAGCACATTTTTGGCGATACCGGTCTGGCGCCGAAAATCCCCAAAGCGCTCGCTACCCAGAAAGGCTTCGCGCACGATAACGAGGGTCCAGGCATCGCCCATCAGATCAAGAGCGGCGGTGAGCGAGCAGACATGCTGAACCTTGGCCATACGACTCCCATGCAAATAATTTTGGTTGCTTTCTGCAACCAAAAAGGTATTTTGGTTGCCTTTAACAACCAAACAAGGTGCCAGCATGACCGATTTACTCAAAATTGAACAGTCCGGCGCGATATTAACTATAGGACTAAACCGCCCGGACAAGAAAAATGCCATGAACACCGAGATGTTCCGTGGCCTGTCGGCCGCCTACACTCGCCTGTGTTACGACCCCGAGCTGCGCTGTGGCGTGCTCTATTCCACGCTCGACCTGTTTACCGCAGGACTGGACCTCATTGATATGGCACCGGTACTCAGCGGGCAGGAAGGCAATACCGTGCGCCCAATGACCGAAGAAAATCAGGTAGAACCTTTCAACTGGTGCGGAGTTGGAGGCCAGGTGGGACGCCTGCGAAGCAAGCCTATGCTCACAGCCATTAACGGCCGCTGCTTTACCGCTGGCATCGAATTGGCGCTGGGTACTGACATCGTGGTGGCCGAGCAAAGCGCAAGCTTTGAGCAATCGGAAATCCGTCGTGGCTTGATGCCCTTAGGGGGCGGAGTAGAGCGCCTATTGGGTCGTGCGGGCTGGGGTAATGCCATGCGCTGGCTGTTAACCGGTGATCGCTTCGACGCGGCGGAAGCCCACCGCATTGGTCTGGTACAAGAACTGGTGCCAGACGGCCAAGCCTTCAAGCGCGCCATGGAGATCGCCGAGCGAATCGCCAGTGCCGCACCGATAGGTGTGCAAGGCACCCTGCAAAATGCCTTTATTGGCGATCGTGAAGGTCCGCTAGCCGCCGCTAAGGCTATTGCACCCTACGTATTTGACAACATCAGCCCCTCAAAAGACCTGCAAGAAGGTATTACGGCGATGTTTGAGCCGCGTGAGCCGAATTACACAGGTCGTTAAGCGCAGAGCTAAGCTGAGGATTTGGGCGGCATAAGTACCAATATGCCAAGCCCAAGGCCCAGCATAGCCGCTACATCGCCAAGCAAGTGGCCATGCTGAGCGAGCGTAAACGACTGCGCCGTCATCAGCAGACCGTGAGCGATGCTGGACCACGCGGTGAACTGCAACAGACTGCGATGTGCTTCCGGTGCTTTAGCCGCCAAGAGTAAAAACACACCGAGCGTTGCGTAAACGGCGAGTAGCATATGAAAGTAATGCTCGCCCTCCACTCCCCAATGCCAGCCCGAAGGCCAAACGATAGACAGCGGGTAGGCGCTGAGCATGGCAATGCCACCAAAGACCAGTAGTGGGGGGAGTAGACGCTGTTTTAAATCATTCATGATGCCTCCGGGAAATGTGAATACACAAAAATATCCTGGCTACTTTTAAACTCGCGACATCCGATGTCCGGCGCACGCCATATACCCAGCGTAAGCTAGGGCAATTCATAAAGCACAGCTTCATAGGTCGAGAGCCCAATATTGGTGATACTTAAGTCATCGCTTTCGTCCAGCCACTGCCACGAAGCAGGCTCGAAGGACGCGATTCGCTGCGATGCATTTGCAGACCGCACCGTTGCGGTTGCTTCGCTTAAGGCAATCATTAGCCCGGCAAAACCGGGGCCTATTTTGCCGCTGCCTTCGCCCGGAGCTAATTTCAATTTGTACACTCGCACTTTCGAGTAGGTATTTGCCAGACTCAGCCCTTTGGCGACGATAGCATTGCGTTTAAAGGCCGCCGCTTCGTGCTTCAACTCCACGCCCATCAATCTGGCTGAGTTATCACCCGTATTCGTCACTTGATGAATCGACGCCCCCTTGGCGTGCTCGTTCCACATCAGCATGCCCGAAGGGAGCGGAAGGGCTATAGGTATTGAGGTGCCTACTACGGCCTTCGTTTTCAATGTCGAACCCTGCACAACAAGGTAGATCGTGTCCTGAATATGGGCGTGGTAAAGCGTCACATAGCCGGGCGGCAAGAGCACGTCGTAAATACGCACCCGCTCGTTTTCGAATTCGTGCCGGTGTTGTGGCTCGTCGCGAACACTCACATAGTCGATGCCATCTATGCTGCCGCCACCGGGTGGCACTTCAACATTGTCGCGACAGCCAGGTATCAACATCATCATGGCGGCGATTACTAGGCATCGTGAACCGTGTATTTTATGATTATTAGTATCCATACCGCCCCCATTCTCCATAAAAAATTTCAAAGGTGTTGTTGTATGAGCCACCAAAACAAAGCCGCCACTATTCCATTTGAAACACCTAACTCCACGAACAAACGCCTTCCGATTCGCTTAACGCTTAACAGATACAAGGAAATGATAAAGGCCCAAGATTTTAAAGAAGCGCCAAATATCAAGAAGGGAACAATGTACTCAAGGTTGTTGAATAAGTAGATGTAGAGTGAACCGAAAGTTACGGCCACGCCCACAACAAACATTTTCAAGAACAAATAGTCTCCGGGGCCATCTTTCGAAGGAGGAGATGAAATTATTTCGGAGAGCAGCTTAAACGCTGCTATAAAATTTAACGCCGCCCCCACATACAAAATGTAATACATACGCTGCTCCACCTCTCACTTGCGATCAAGTTGCAGACAAAGAATCACCCACGAGTTGTCATACCCGGGCACACTTAAATTTTATTTATATTTCTTCTCATGCGCCTTTAATGTTTTCTCTACTTTCTGCACGGCGCGCAGCATCCGCGCGGCGATGGAGTCACCAGAATTGTTAGCATCGAGCAAGGTGGCAGAATGCGCGGCGCAAAGATTTTCCGTAGCGCCCCAGCGTTCGCTTAACTGTATTGCCCAGTTGCGAAAATCCTGGCTAGCCCCTGCCCGCTTCTCCAGGGTTCTCGCCAGCGTCGGATGAAAGCCAACTTCTGGCTTTCTCAATTTACCCAATAAGCCCGGCAGCGGCAGGTACATGAGTGTGTCGTCCACATGAATCGTTTTCGAAGCCTTGTGATAGGCCAACACCGAAGAAAAATGCAGATGCTCGTTACCGGAAATGAAATCGACCCCATCGGGAACAGAAAACTCAAAGTCCTGCTCAAACAAAGCCATGCATTCCGGAGATTCCGTCAGCTCCTGCTGCCAAGGCAAATCGGGGAATTTATCGTGATGACGCTGAGTGCCGTAAAGCCGTGCCTTGGGGTATTGTTTATGCATGCGCGCTACATGCATTGTATGAAATGGGTGCAAATTAATGATCGCTTCAATATCCGCACCATTATTCGTTAAGGCGTCAATCTCGGTTTTGATGGCGCTATTTAGGGTATAGGCATCCAACAAAACGTATTTGCCACTGCCGCAGCGCACTAATGAAGCATGAGTACCGATATTCAGTACACCACCAATCTTGAACTCGCCGCGAATATTCCAGAAATCATCTGCTATTTTTATAATGTGTTCGCTCATTCCGGTGTTTTAGCCTCTTTCGATGAATACCTTAGCTAACACGATGCCACGATGACTCTACTCATGACAAGCAAGAGTATGAGGGCCAAAACCCGGAAAGCCCTCTAAAGCTTCAATCCGGCAGAGTTTACTCACTAAAAAGGGGCCCCAAGGCCCCTTAACGTTCAACTACTTGCGCTCTGCTCGCTAGACCTCAGCGTCGTGATATACCCGCTGTACATCATCCAGATCGTCGAGCATATCCATAAATTTATTAAACATCTCACGATGTTCTTCGCCAATCACCGTAGAGCCCTGGGGAATAAACTGAATTTCGTCGACTTCAAACTCGATGTCAGGGAAGCCTTCCAGCAAGGCCGTCTTAGCCTTGAAGTATTCGGTATGCGGCACAAATACGCTGAGCGTGCCGGCATCGGCCTCGATATCCGTCAGATCGACGTCTGCCTCCAGCAGACATTCCATCACCGCGTCTTCGTCATCGTGGGGGAATACGAAAATCGCCGAGTGGTCAAAACTGTGGCTGGTGGTGCCCTGAGTACCGATTTTGCTGTCGGTCTTGGTAAAGCAAAGCCTCACATCGCCAAAGGTACGATTCGGGTTGTCGGTCAGACACTCGATAATCACCATACAACCACCGGGACCGAAACCTTCATAGCGGGCAAGCGAGTAGTCCTCACCGGCTCCACCCTGGGCCTTCTTAATGGCGTTTTCGATAACGTGCGTCGGCACCTGATCGCGCTTGGCACGCTCGATCAAACCGCGCAGGGCCAAATTACCCGCCGGGTCGAAACCGCCACTTTTGGCGCAAACATAGATTTCCCGGGCATAGCGGCTATAGACGCGCGCTTTAGCGTCCGAGGTTTTTGCCATGGAGACTTTACGGTTTTGGTATGCGCGTCCGATGACACTTACTCCTGTATACAGATACTGGGCAGCATTTTACCTTATTTAGGAGACATGCCAATCAGAAAAGCAGACTTGAGGCTGCTCACAGAACTTGGGCTTTCAGAAATGCTTCAGTAAACGACACCGGGAAGGTACTCGGTCATATCTTCAACCACGACAGAATTTAAACTCATTTAAGAGACGAGAAAATAAGGTGCTCCAAGAATAGATAAAACATCCCCCCAGAGTACAGGACCGGTATATCAAGCGACTATGCATCTGAACACATGAAGCACAGAGGAACATAGTCCTCATGCCTTTCGCCCTCCATAGCAGGTCGCAATGGCATCTCTGTCGATGGCCAGCCGGACCGATTCTCGTAGGTCCAGCATTGATACTCGTCGGGACACTCGGACGAGCATAGCAGCTCAACTTTCGGGAAATATTTCGAATAACGGTCAAAATAGTCTTTACCGGGTGCGCGAACATGGTGGGTCTCAAACGGATTTGGCTCAGGATACTCAACCGTCTCCTTCGTAACAACAGGAACAGGAAGGATTGCAACACCTTCCGGGCTAAGAATCCGCCGAATTTCCCTCAGTGCTGCGTGATCGTCATCAACATGTTCGAGCACATGGGACGCATAAACCAAATCGAATGAA
>JBFJTG010000110.1:0-10581 GCA_041625575.1 Litorivivens sp. | reverse complement strand
GTGAATCGTGCGCCCAGCAGGCTGTAGGGCTCAGAGAACGCGAGATCACTGTTTTTACGACCTGCCAGCCATGAACCGCGATCCAGTCCGTGGTAGATGTCACTTTTGTAGCTGATATCTAGTCGCGAGATGAGGCGCCCTTCGCCGATGTCGCCGCTGTATTGAACGCCGAGGTTTGCACTTTCTTCCGGCGTAAGCGGAAACTCTTCGTCGCTTCTGTCGATGGGCACTTTTGCCCCGGTTAGGGCGAAGGTTATCAAATCGGGTTCGGTAAATTCGGTGAAGCGATAATTGTTGTTGCTGTAGTTTAAACTGACAGATAAGGAAGCGCTCGGCATCCAGGTCAACTCCAGCTCACCGCCTTCAATAACGGATTCGCCAGCGTTTTGGTGCGTTACAGCCAGATTGCCTTGAGTGTCGCTGCCCACGGTATTGAGCTGCATATTTTGGAAGACCATGTAGTAGGCCGCAGCGTTAATTCGCAGGCTTCGGCCGAACAGGTCAGACTTAAGTCCCAGCTCCCAGTTCTCTACGGTTTCCGGTTCGATCACTTGTAAGCCGTCGGCGAGCAGGGGTTCGGCGAAACCGGCTTTAAAACCGTTACTCCAGGTAGCGTAGACCATAAGGGCGTCCAGAGATGTTTTGTCGAGCGAAGCCGCGTCAAACTGGTAGGAAGCCGAGAGCATCGGTGTCAGCTCGGTGAATCTGATCTTGCGCTGGTCGCGTTGAAAATAGCCGGGCGCCATCGGGTAGTCGGGGTAGCCATCGCCGTTTTGGTCGGCAAAAAGATCGTGTGCTATTTGAACGGGATCATCGATCCAGCCTGCGCCGAGATAAGGATGTAAGCCCTCGCTGCCGGGCCCGAAACGGCCGCTGAGTACCATACGGTTGGCAATGGCTTCGGCGTCGCTGCTGCGTATGCCCAGCGACGAGTCGCGGGTTTCTATGGTGTAACGTAGGCCGCTCGTTATCTGCCAGTTTTGAGTGGCGTCCCATACAGCTTGCAGATAGGCGGCCTGAGTAGTGTTGTCGAGATCAAATTCCGAAATATAGACCGGGCTGCCCAGCAATTGACCCACGAGGGGCAGGCCGTTAACCAGCGGTGTCATTGGCATTGAGCCCGCACCTAGTTGCGCTAAAGACGCTGCGTCTATGCCTACCAGTTGTGCTGTTAGCAGGGAGGTTTCACTGTTGGTTTCGCCCATATAAAACAGGCCGGAACTGATACTTAATTGATCGTCGAACCAGCTACTGCTTATTTGAATCTCCGCACTGTAGGAACGACCGACACTGTCACCTATTTGAATGGCCTCGGACCAATCGGCGGGGCCGCCGTCGTTATCGGACTTGAGTGCAGGGCCTTTGGTCTCTTCGCGATAGCCGAGTACAGTCTTTAACTGGAAACGATCCGAAAGTTCAAAATTGCCGGTGGCGCCCACCAAAGTGGTGTCCAGATCTTTATTGTAATTTGGGTTCGGGCCGTGGCTTACCTTCAGATCGCCGAGAACCTCCTGAGAGTTGTTGTTGCAGTTGTCTTTGTAGGCGTGGGGAGCTGTAGCATCAGTATCGCCTGGCCACATAAGTCCCAGGCCATTAACAAACAAGGCATCGTCATTGTTTATGCGGCAGTTATTGCCGGGAAGGTTTTCGCGTACTTTGCCGCGGTAGGCGAGTAAGTCGAAGCTAGTTGCGTCGCTCAGATCCCATCGAAGCTGGCCTATTACAGCTTGTTGGTCGAGTGAGTTGAAGCGCTCGCCGCTAAAGGCATCTTCTACGAAGCCGTCGTTTTTAGTACTGCTCAGTAGTGCTCGCGCTGAAATACTGTTAGTCAGTGGGCCATTGATCATCAGTTTTGCGCTGCGGGTATTGAAATTCCCGAGCGTAGCCTCGGCATAACCTTCAAACGTGTCGTGTGGTTTTTCCAGCGTGAGTACAATCGCACCGCCGGTGGTGTTTTTGCCAAACAGGGTGCCCTGTGGGCCCCGCAGAACCTGAACGGCCTGCAAATCGAGCAATCCGACCAATTGTCCGTCGGAGCGCGGCAGGTATAAATCGTCCAGATAGATGCCAACGGTTGGATCTACCCGTGCATATCCTGTTCTCTCGCCAATTCCGCGAATATAAATCTGGTTGCTAGCGCCTTTTTGGATGTGCAGGCTGGGTACTACCGTAGACAAATCTTCGGTCTGTCCCAAACCAGCTTCGCGCAAATCGTCGCCCGTTAAGGCGCTGACCGCTATCGGAGTCTCTTGTATATTTTCTTTTCGCTTACGAGCGGTGACAAAGACTTCCTCGATGGCAGTTGCCACGGAAGGGGCAGCCAAGCTGGGCGCGTCGAGAACTGCAAGCAGGCAGCCGAGTGCGATGGGCACTGAGCGATTCATACCGGCCATAGTGGGAAACCTCGATTATGGTTGTTGAGTGTGTTCTTTGCTTTATAGTTCACTCATGTTACGTTTATACTTAACTCTAGTTACCTAATCAAGTGTTAGAAATTACTATGAGTTCATCCTCACAGGGCCAGATAGACGACAGAGCAAGGGTGTGGGCGCGCTATGACGATAACTGGGTTCGCCACCTGGGGCTTGTTGCACAGCGAGGTGACGAGGGTGTTCGGAGGCAGCTGGCTTCGGCGGGCTACTCTCAGCTTGATACCTCGCTTATTGCACCACTTTCCATACTCTATGTAGGTCGTCAGCGTGCATCGTCTATCGCTGAGGCCTTGTCTGTTTCACCGGCTTACACGAGCAAGTTATTGGCTCGCCTCGAAGGAGCGGGCTATATCGATCGGGTGCAGGATCCGGATGACGGGCGAGTGCGCTGGTTGCAACTGACGCGGACCGGGCGGCGGCTAATTGAAGCGGCGCTTGAAATGTTGACTGAAGTAAGTCTGGGGCACCAACAAGAGTTGGGGAAGAAGCTTCATCAGGAGTTTCAAGCAGCGTTGATGGATGCAGGTGAAGAGCTCGTCGTTTTGGCGGGACGAAAAATAGCGCCTCCAGGTCTGCAAAGTCATTTAACTGCGGTTACTATGTCGGCTGTGTCCGAGTTGATTCAGCATGCAATTGGGCGGATGAACGTGCTGAGCGGGCACGAGCGCCTCACCCTGAGCCATTGGCGCTTGTTGCACAGCGTCGGAGTGGAGGGGAATACGAACTCCGCGATGGCGGCGACTCATGAGCTGACGACTCAGGCAATTAGCCGAACGGTGCGCGAGTTGACACAGCTTAAGTACATAGAACGGCGCAATGACGGAGAGGACGGCCGAATAACGCGTCTTGTCTACTCTCAACGCGGTTTCGAGCTACTGGCAGCAACAGCGGATAATATTGAAGTGCTGGGAAAAAGCTTGGCGTCTTCACTGGGATCTAAACGTTTTGGTAGCTTTTGCGATTCGCTATCGGCGTTGCATCAAGCGGGAAAGGAAACCTCTTCAGAAGCCCTTGATAAAGGAGAGCTCGTTCTCCCGGTCGGCGAGCAGATAAAGCGCGAGTTAATGCAGATTGTGGACACGCTTTCCGGCGGAAGCGGATTTGATATACCTGCTTCAACTGTGTTCGCGACTGAAGAACTAAGACAGCTGCAGAAAATAATTAATTCAGCTTTGCATCGTAAGGTCTGATTCTCTTAGGCGCTTAAAACTTTCGTTTTTCAGTGACAATTGCTGTCACGTATTGCCTTGTTTAGCTTATCCTGTGCGGGCATTACCTAACTGTTTGGGAACTTAGCTACCAACACAATGACAAAATTTTCTGTACTCGATTTATCGCCCGTTACTCAGGGCAGCAGTGTCCGGCAGTCGCTTCACAATACACTAGATCTGGCTCAGCACGCCGAGCGCTGGGGTTACAACCGTTTCTGGCTGGCGGAACATCACAATTTCCCCGGCATCGCGAGTGCGGCGACGTCGGTTGTTGTAGGGCATGTTGCGGCGGGTACCACAACGATTCGCGTTGGTGCTGGCGGTATCATGCTGCCTAACCATGCCCCACTGCAAATTGCCGAACAATTCGGAACGCTCGAAGCGCTTCATCCGGGGCGCATTGATCTTGGCCTGGGTCGAGCTCCGGGGACTGACATGGTTACGGTTAATGCATTGCGTCGTAGTCTGGATAGCGATGTAAACCAATTTCCGCGCGACGTTGTCGAGTTACTGCGGTATCTCGGCGATCCCGAACCGGGGCAGGCGGTCGTGGCAACTCCTGGCGCTGGCTCACACGTGCCGGTATGGATTTTGGGTTCAAGCCTGTTCGGCGCGCAACTCGCGGCATCGCTCGGTTTGCCTTACGCTTTTGCATCACATTTTGCTCCCGGACAATTGCAGGAAGCCATTGAATTGTACCGACACCGCTTTACCCCTTCGCGATATCTGGATGAGCCTTACGTGATGCTGGGCTTTAATGTTATCGCAGCGGATTCGACGGCTGAAGCGGAGTATCTGGCCAGCTCGGTAAGACGCGGATTTGTGAATCTTCGGCGAGGAACGCCGGGTAAATTGCAGCCACCCTGCGAAAATTACCTGGAAGAACTGTCTCCTTCGGACCAGGCCTTGTTGTCGCAGATTATGGTCTGCTCGGCCGTGGGTGATGCGGCGCTTGTGAGCGATAAGCTAGAGCGATTTGTTCGTCAAACCCAAGTCGATGAAATCATGGTAACGGCGCAGTTATACTCACACGCCGCCCGGCTCAGGTCCTACCAAATCCTGGGGGAGCTAATGCCTTCTTTCGATCACTAATTCTTGCAGTATTGAAATGTTTTCGCTGCAGGCAGTGCAGTAGAGTAATTTCTCGATAATTAGATGACGGCCAGAGTCTGCCGTTGAAAGGATCTCAGCTATGGCACCTATAGATTTTTCCGGCAAAGTCGCCATTGTCACCGGCGGCAGCCGTGGCTTGGGTAGGGCAATGGCGCTGGGCCTGGCCAAGTCCGGCGCAAGGGTGGTGGTTGCCAGCCGCAAGCTTGAAAACTGTGAAGCGGTTTGTGAATTGATTAGGGCCGAAGGCGGTGACGCAATGGCCGTTGCCACGCACACAGGTGAAACCGAGAGCATTGATCATCTACTTGCGCTAACACGCGAGCACTATGGCCGCATCGATATAGTGATTAATAATGCGGCGATAAACCCCGGTGTCGGTCCCTTATCTGAATTGTCGCCATCCTTGTTTCAGAAAATGTTTGCGGTCGACCTGATGGGCCCCTGGTATCTGGCGTCACGTGCGGCGCCTGATATGGCGAAGGTGGGTGGTGGCAATGTGATTAATGTTATTTCCGTGGCCGGTTTAAAACCTCCGGCCTATCAAGGTTTTTATGCGGCGCTTAAAGCCGGGCTCAATGCGCTAACTAAAGTGATGGCTGCCGAGTGGGCGGGCGATAATATACGTGTTAATTCACTGGCCCTCGGAAGTTACCATTCCGATTTGTTCGATAATTCTGCTGCTGCAATTCCCGGCCTGGAGCAGGGCGCCATAGACGCTTGTCTACAAAAGCGAATAGCAGAAACAGAAGAAATTTTAGGGCCTGTGATGTATTTGTTGAGTGACATGTCCAAGTATACGACTGGATCGACACTCTTGTCCGACGGCGGCTATTGCGTACTCTGAGGAATGAAAATGGACAATGTCTTGCTGGAGTATCCTTCAGATTCGATTGCACTCATTACATTGAATCGACCGCAGGCGCGTAATGCATTGAGCTGGGGGCTGGCTAAAGCGCTGTATGAGGCTCTGGATGCCGTTGATCAAAATCATAATTGTCGTGTTGTGGTGCTAACGGGGGCGGGTAAGTCTTTTTGTTCCGGCCTAGATTTGCTGGATCAGGCTAATAGTGAGTCAATAAAAGACGCCGTGGGCGATGTCGGTAGCGGGCCTCGCGCCGGCATGCGTGCGCAAGAATACATGGCCGGGCTGGTTCTCAAGATGCGGAAAATACAGCAACCCATCATTGCTGCCGTGAATGGTCATGCTTACGGTGGTGGCCTCGCGCTGGCGCTGGGTTGCGATTTACGCATCGCCGCCAACGACGCCAAATTCTGCACTCAGTTTATTCGACTCGGTGTCTCGGGCTGTGATATCGGTGTGAGCTACACCTTGCCGCGCTTGATAGGAGCAGCGCGTGCGCATGACATGATGATGACTGCGCGCGTACTCGATGCAAAGCAGGCAGAAGACTGGGGTGTTGTTACACGAGTTGTGGATGGCGAGGTTTTAAAGACCGAAGCACTGAACTTGGCTGAATCGCTGTGTGATTTCAGCCCCTATGGACTGATATCGACCAAGCAGGCTATGTGGGCGAATCTGGACGCAGGTAGTCTTGACGAGGCGATGCAGGTAGAAAACCGTAACCAGATATTGAACGGTTTAAGCGGTGATGTCGAAGAGGCCGCGGCTGCATTTTTTGAGAAGCGCAAGCCTGATTTTAGTCGAAATAAATAGTTTGTTCGCCTGCGGGGCAGGCTCCTACATGGGGCGCCTTGTAGGAGCGAGCCTTGCTCGCGAAGGAAATATTATTCCTTGCGTAAATCAATAAAGGGCACGCTTTCGCCACCAGTGTATTTCGGCAACACGCCGTTCCAACGCTCCACTTGCTTTAGTTTGATGTAGTTGGGTGACTTGGCGAGCTGCTTGTTGATGACATCGATTTGGTAAGCTTCCGCATCGGCCAGTGCCCGAATTTTTTCTGCTTCCAGTTTTGCTGCCTGCAACTCTGATTCGGCTTGCTTTACCTTCTGGTTTTGCTCGGTCGCAAAGCGTTCCAGTTCGGCCTGCTGCTTTAATACTTCTTGCTCACGCCGCTTTGTTTCCGTAATGGAATTGCGAATGACGGCGGGTAGCACAACGTCGCGGATGAGAACGGTTTCAACTTGTAAACCCTTGGGAGCGAGGTATTCAGCTAATGATGCCTGCAGTGTTGCTTGAAGCTGCGCCTGAACGGATTCCAGGAAGAAATCCTGCGCCTGCTTAACCCCCTTACCTTGTTCGCGAAGTATAGAACGCAATTTCGGAATCATATGGACATCGATAATGTCCCGGGTTTGCCCGGTATTGCGAAGTATGTCGGGTGCCATGCTACCAATGGTTCGGTACTGAACAGATACATCCATTTCTGTAATCAGCTTATCTTCAGAAGGTACGCCTGCAGTTTCTTTGTGCGTCTTTTGGCGCAAATCAAATTCCGACCAGGAGTACAGCGGATTGACCGGAAAATGTAGACCTTCTGCATAAGGGCTTGCTTGGACTTTACCGAAGAGGCTTGCGACTTTGACGTGCCCGGCCGGCACCGTGGTATAACTAGCCATAGCCAGTATTGCGAGTGAAGACACGTAAGAGAGGATGCTTATCGCTTGGAGGCTACGTTTGTTTTTCGCTTGGCTTGCCGACTGCGCAATAAAGGTAAAGGCGAAGCCAACAAGTAATAAGACGAGAATAATGACAATGGTGCCCATGGTTTATCTCCCTATAGCGGCTGTTAATATTGTTCTTCTGGGGATCATCCGTAACAGGCATCATACTAAAATAGTCAGCTGACGATCGGAAGACTTTGAGTTATTACGGTGTAGATGAATAAAAGCTATCAGGGAGATTGCAAATGAAAGCGCACCATTTATTGGAAAGTTCGGTTGTATATACCCCAGAATTACATTGCCAAGTACTGGCTAGTTCCCCCGAGCTCTACGGTATTCTCGATGAGCGTTACGAGCAGTTTCGGGGCCACACCTTGCTTGCGATGCACAATTTCACCACTGACTGGGCAACGTGGGAAATTCATCCACACGGCGACGAAATGGTGTTTTTGGTTAGTGGTGAGATTGATCTTCTTATCAAATCGGGCACAGCGATTGAGTGCGTAAGTCTCAACTCGCCAGGTAGTTTTGTGATTGTTCCTCGTAATAGCTGGCATACGGGGCGTGTCGAGGTGGCCGCTTGTTGCCTGTTTATGACGCCGGGAGAGGGAACCAGAAATGCGGTCGATCCTGAAGAATAGCCCTGCCGGAATGGGCTGTGTGAATTGTTGAACAAATTAACAGGCAGACTTGACAGTATTGCCCTTAATAGATAATGATAATCATTCTCAATTAAGGGGGCCGCTTTAATGCGCTATCAGTTTTTGTGTCATTCCCATGTCGCGCAGCTTTCTGCTTGTCTGGAGACAACTGGCCCAATGTGGTCGAGTTGGGTGCGAAAGGGGGAGCAGGCTCGCGATCGATCTGACATTGACCTGAGCATTCAGTACTTTGGCTGTGCGTATGATTTGAGTGTACTGAAGGTCAATAGATTTACTGCGCATGGTGAGTTAAACGGCGAGCGCCATATTGATCGTCTGTTGCGAGCTGGTAACTGTCTGCTGGACTCCCTGGCTCTGGCCGGTCATATCGCTTTGAGGCGCCTGTATTCCGATCAAATTCAACAGATCTTATGTCAGGAGCAATTGCGCACACCGACGATGGCTGAGCGTCTGCCTAAATTTGAAGATTGTCCCGGCGTCACCTTGGATGGCTATTCGACGTCATTGCGTCGCGCCGCCGCGCGGGGTGATAGTCGACAACAATGCTTGCATTGATATGGCAAGGCCTGCGGAGGAGGTTTGTCTTAAGATTCCCGTTGTTGTGCTTGAACGACTGATTTCAAGCGGTGCGCTGTGCGTCTCGGACCTTTCTTGTCGCGGACCGGAAGATAAGCAACGCGTGAGTGCGATATGCAAGCGCAGCTGTGCTCGATCGCTCGCTAATTATCGGCCGACTTGCGGCCTTAACTCAGCCAGCGACCGGAAAGCTACATCATAAGTTCACCGCGGCCTTCTTCTACATCAAGCACTTGCACTCGCACTTCGCCGACGGCAATTCCTAGTGCGTCCAGTATTGGGTCGAGCGTCAATTCGGCTACACCACCGAGAATGGGGGCCAGCGCGAGCAGTAAATTGTTGGTCAGAATCGATCGATTGGCAGTGGACAGCGTAATGGGGATGCCTAGCAAGGTTGCGGTAACGCTGCCAACCAATGAGCTGCCTGCGCTGGTGATGCCGTTGCTGACCGCATTGGACATGCTGGTAGAGCTGGTTCCTTCCTCTGTAGGAAGTGCATCTGCCTGCGACAGATCGACGCTAAAGGGAATGGTTTCATTCGCGCCATTATCCATGGGTAGATTGCCGATAATGCCAACTGTCGTGTGCACGAACCCCAATCCGGCAAGCGTTAGGTCAACGGCCAAACTAGCCGGCGTGGTGGCGTTAGTGCCTTGTAGTCTGGCGGTAGCGATACCGGGTGAGCTTGCTACTGTAAAGTCGAAATCGCGGGATAGCAGGCGGGGGCATTGGCTGATTTGATCGAGCCAGGCTCGCGTATCGGTTGAAGTTGCAGCAACGGTGATGTTGCCTTTAACGGTGAGCAGCGTGCCAAGAAGAGCATCAAGCACCCCGCTGCTGCCCGGGCCAAAGTCCAGATGGACGGTGCTTAGCAAGTCTATGGCGGCGGCCCTGGCCAGCGTGCGCGGCAAGCCGGCGGTGTCATAGCCGAATCGACCGACGGCAATTGTCGGAACGCTTTGGATTACCAGACTGACTGTCTGTGACAAGGTATTGCCAAAGAGTTCGTTAATCAGCGGTATCCCTGCAGTGCTCTTTGTCATCGTCAGGTTGATAGTGTCGCCCAGCCGGACTTCCATCAAAGACGCATTGATCAGATGCAGGGGGCTGAAGGTACTATCATTGGCCTGGGAATTGCCGGCGTAGTCATCATCAACCGTTAATACGGAATTCATGTCGACAGTTTGGCCGCTAACGCCTGATGCAATGGCCTGATTCAATATCTCATTGACTCCCGCGATAGCCGCGCTGCTACCGCCGGTCACCGTGAGCGCACTGCTCAAGCCGCTTAGCAACTGGTTTACGGTTAGATCCAGATTGCTCAAGTCATCGAGGTCGCCGGCAGCGCTGATGAGGCCCGCAGCCGATAGCTCGGCAATCAAGTCGCCGAAAGTGAGTGAGCCATCCAGTAGTCCCTGATAACTGGCTACAGATAAATTGATCGCTGAGTTTAGTAAGCCCCCCAACACCGTATTGAGTGTGGACGAGCGCTCAGAGTCAACGGTCAAGGCTGAATTTCCCGCAGATAGGGTTGCGATCAAATCGCGCTCTGCAACCGATGTTGCCGTTAGAGTAATGTCATTGAACATTCCGCCCGCAAATAGGGCCGCAGGTACAGTGCGCGTGAGTACGACCTGAATCGACTGGAATTCAGACGCGTTGCTAAAAACCCGCGTATTTGCAACGGTCCCTAAGGTGCCGAGGCCAATGCTTAAGGTGTTGGCAGCATCATCGGCGTCAAAGCCGCTACTTTGCAACGCGGTCTTTACACTGGCTTCTACGGTAGATATTGCTTCAAAGCCACTGCAATACAATTGCGCTGCTTCAAGGGCGGCGATATCGGCTTGCTGTTGCAGGGTACGCTTTTCCAGATACAAGCGGCCGGTATCAACGGCCAATGCGGTAAACAGTAGCAATACGGACAGTAGACCCGCAGCCATAATTGCGATCGCACCGCCTTGTCGTCGCGGATTCACACAGGAATGCAAATGCCGACGTGACTTC
>JBFJTG010000109.1:0-10852 GCA_041625575.1 Litorivivens sp. | reverse complement strand
TGCTGTTTAACTGTCTGCGGATTTAAATGAGGTAATTAGCAATGGAAAATAATATTTTTGAACTTCAGTACGCCCTGGACACGTTTTACTTTCTGGTCTGTGGTGCCCTGGTAATGTGGATGGCCGCCGGTTTTGCCATGTTGGAGGCGGGCCTGGTTCGCGCCAAAAACACCACAGAAATCCTGACCAAAAACGTCGCCCTGTACGCAGTGGCTTGCACCATGTACATGATTTGCGGTTACTCGATCATGTATGGCGGCGGCGACTTCACCATGTTCCTAGACGGCATCGTTGGCGACGGCGTGACTGGCGCGGAAGAGCCTGCAACCTATGCTCCCTCGGCGGACTTCTACTTCCAGGTAGTATTTGTGGCTACTGCCATGTCTATTGTTTCTGGTGCAGTAGCTGAGCGCATGAAGCTCTGGGCCTTCCTTGCCTTCGCAGTTGTTATGACTGGCGTTATCTACCCGATGGAAGGTGCCTGGACCTGGGGCGGCGAAGCTGTGTTTGGTCTGTACACTCTGGGCGACTTAGGCTTTTCTGACTTTGCTGGTTCTGGCATCGTTCACATGGCGGGTGCTTCGGCGGCTTTGGCTGGCGTACTGTTGCTGGGTGCTCGCAAGGGCAAATACGGTAAAGGCGGTCAGATCAACGCGATCCCCGGTGCAAACCTACCGCTGGCTACTCTGGGTACCTTCATCCTGTGGATGGGCTGGTTTGGCTTTAACGGTGGCTCGGTACTCGCTACCGCGACCGTAGAGAGTGCAAACTCGGTTGCTGTTGTATTCATGAACACCAACGCTGCGGCGGCAGGTGGCTTGATTGCTGCTTTGCTGGTTGCTCGCATCATGTTTGGCAAGGCTGACCTTACCATGGCGCTTAACGGTGCTCTGGCTGGTTTGGTCGCTATTACCGCTGAGCCCTCAACTCCGACTGCCTTGCAGGCGACCCTGTTTGGCGCTGTCGGCGGCGTATTGGTAGTGTTCTCCATCCTGACGCTGGACAAGCTGAAAATTGATGACCCTGTCGGTGCGATTTCCGTACACGGTGTTGTCGGTCTGCTCGGTCTGCTGCTGGTACCTGTGACTAACGACGGCTCAAGCTTCTCTGGCCAGTTGATTGGCGCGGCAACAATCTTTGCCTGGGTCTTCGGCGCTAGCCTGGTTGTGTGGGCTATCCTGAAAGCTGTCATCGGGATTCGCGTTAGCGAAGAAGAAGAGTACGAAGGTGTGGATCTTTCAGAGTGTGGTATGGAAGCCTACCCGGAATTCACCCAGCAATAATCTCCCCCTGCTGGTGATTAGCCAAGGCGCCTTCGGGCGCCTTTTTTTGTTGGTCGATTTTCTTGGAAGCAAAGTGCCTTTAGCCTGCAGCGAGAGTTGCAAGTCAGGCCTCTCTGGGCTACCGTCGCAACTTAATGGTTCCTGCTGCCAAGGAGAACAGGATGAAGCTGATCACTGCCGTGATTAAACCCTTTAAGCTGGACGATGTCCGTGCAGCCTTATCAGATGTCGGCGTTCAGGGCATAACTGCCACTGAGGTCAAAGGTTTTGGTCGCCAGAAAGGCCACACCGAACTATATCGTGGTGCCGAATACGTCGTCGATTTTTTGCCTAAGGTAAAACTCGAAATTGCCGTGCCTGATGATCAGGTGGATCGGGTTATCGAGGCAGTCTCCCAGTCTGCCAACACCGGTAAGATAGGGGACGGCAAAATTTTTGTCTCTGCGCTCGAACAGGTTATTCGCATTCGCACCGGAGAAACCGGCGAAGAAGCCATCTGAACTTTGCTCACCCTCCCCCTCCAATCGGAGGGGGACTCTCTCGGCCAGTAATAAACGCCTCGTTTAATAGAACGAAAAAAACTATTTCGGAGATGAAATAGTTATTGTTTTTTTGCGCCTAACGACGATACTTTGCCCGAAAGCCTTATGTCATTTTTGGTGTTGTAAAAAGCGAGGTTTGCAGCATGGGTTCGAGTCGACTAGGTGATTTTGATGACGCGGTGGATAGCGTTGACAGCCGCTGGGATTCTACCGGCGAAGACACACATAACTTAACGTCCCGAGAGCGTATCCGTCGACAATTGGCCGCGGATGTAGAGGCATATCTCTCAAAAGGCGGGCAAATCCAGCATCTCGATACGACGATGCATGCCGACAATTACGTTGAGCAGGTGGGTGATACCGACTTTTTTTAAGACTTAAGGTCTAAATTTCGCGCCGTCTAACGTTGGCGGCGTGACGCCTTCAGTATCTTAATGCGGACTTGTTGCCGCCTTCCTTCGAAACAATTGCAGTGATCAGTCGTGGCACTTGCTGCCAATGTGAAAAACAATTCTCATCAACCGGAAATTTACCTGTGATCGCTGCGCGCAGCGCGTGCATGCCCAAGGCCTGTGCAGGTGCAATGTCGTAGTGGGGGTCGTCGCCTATGTGCAGGCACTCCTGAGGTCGGCAGTTGGCAATTGCCAAAGCCCTTTTAAACATGTCCGGCGCCGGTTTGCTGACACCGATATCTTCGGCCCGGATGGCGGCATTAAAAAAGCGACCGACGGCCATTTTTCTAATATCGGCGTTGCCATTGGTCAGTGCTATGAGCGAATAGCGCGAGGCCAATTCAGCGAGCACTGTTTCGGCCCCTTCGAATAAGCTGACCTGCTGGCGTGCTTCAAGAAAAACGGCAAAGGCCTGCGCTGCGAGTTCGTCAACTCGCTTGGCCGAAAGTTTGTGTGAGGTCAAAAACTGTTTAAGACTTTCGCGCCGCCACAAGCTCACGTTGTGTTTAAAACGCGGGTCTTTTTCAAAGACCTTCAGGCGATGATTGCGTAAATCTTCCGGACTGATGTTCTCAAATAGCGCTGGTTCTTGCTCCGACAGGAAGCGATAGAAAACTCCCTCCGCTGCTTTCAGCGTCGCGTCGACGGGCCAGAGGGTGTCGTCGAGATCCAGTGTAATCAGTTTTAGCGTCATTCTTCATTTTTCCTTTCCCGCTTGCGATTTGCACGCGGGTGAGCCTTGTCGTAAACCTTGGACAAATGCTGGAAATCCAGATGGGTATAAACCTGGGTGGTCGAGAGGTTTGCGTGGCCAAGTAATTCTTGCACGGCGCGCAAATCACTACTCGATTCCAGTACGTGACTGGCAAAGGAGTGGCGTAGCATGTGCGGGTGAACGTGTTGGTGCAGGCCCCGCGCCTGCGCCAGTTTGCGCAGGCGCTGCTGGATGCTGCTGCTGCCCAGACGAGTTCCGCGCTGGCTTATGAACAGGGCCTGCTCGCTACTGTGGGCACAGTGAAGATCCCGAACCTTGAGCCAGGCGCGCACGGCCTGAATAGCCATCCGCCCCACCGGCAGCGTTCGGCTCTTGCTACCCTTGCCGGTAACGGTGACCAGTGCGCTCCCGAACTGGATGGATTGCGTATTGAGTGAAATGAGTTCGGCGAGGCGCAGTCCCGAGGAATAAAACAGTTCGGCAATGGCTTGGTCACGCAAGCCGAGCCAAGTGTCGTCGCCGCCTGCCAGCATTTGCGACATATCGTCCGTGCTAAGCGCTTTGGGCAAGCGCTTGGGTGACTTAGGCGCCTGAATACCTATCGCCGGATTATTCTCGCAAACATCCTCGCGAATGAGAAAGCTGAAAAAACTTCTCAGGGCTGAGAGCTGGCGCTGAATGGATCGACCGCTTGCGCCGCCGCTGCGGCGCTGTCCCACAAACTGGCGGATGGCCGCGACATCGATCTGGCTTGGCGCAGAAAAATGCTGCGCGTTATAAAAATCGAGAAATTGAGTGAGGTCGCGGCGATAGCTATTCAGGGTGTGGGGCGAGAGTCGTTTTGCCGAACGCAGGTATTCAATAAACTGATTTATTCGTTCTGCCAGCGGCATGAACGCTTTACTGCTTCATCAATCGCGGCAAGGTGCGATTGATGACTTCGGCAATGTAGCCCAAAAACAGCGTGCCCATGCTGCTTTGAAAATGCTGCGGGTCGCTGCTCCCTATTGCGATTATGCCAAGCGGGCGATTGTTATGCAGCGGCACGACGGCGGCTGAGCCTATGCTGGCAGCCTGTTCTGCAAACAGAAAATGGTTTTCATTTTCGCGCAGTACGCCGCAAATCGCCTTGTTGTTTCTCAATAGGCTGCCGATGTGTTTGCCCGCTTCGTCGGGGCTGGTAACACGCAGGCGGGTATTGCTCACGCCGGGGTTGCCGAAAACAATCAAGCTGGCGGCGTCGACGTCAAAATTTTCGGTTAGCGTACGACAGAAGATGTCTGCCATTTCGTCGGCGCGGCGAGCTTCAAGGATTGAAAGAATTAGCGATTTGGTTTTTTCGAACAGAATGTCGTTGTGTTGGGCATTTTCCAGCAGGCCGTTCAGACGGGTGCGCATCTCCATATTGCGGTCGCGCAAAATACTAACCTGACGTTCGAGCAATGAAACGGCTTTGCCTGAATCGTGGGACAGGGTAATGTCCGCCAATAAGTCTTCGTGCTTCAGAAAGAATCCCGGGTGATTGCGCAGGTAGCGAGCAACCTCGTCTTCGCTCGGGCTGTCTTTTTGTTTTTCTTTTGTGGAATCCACTGCAATCTCCGCTTAAATTCTAACCTGCCCTTCGAACACGGTGGTAGCTGGCCCCGTCATGATAACGGGATGGCCCTCTCCCTGCCAGTTCAGTTCCAGTTCGCCGCCTTTTAGCGTGGCTTTGGCGCTGCTATCAAGCAGCCCCTGCTGCACGCCAACGGCCATTGCCGCGCAGGCGCCGGTGCCACAGGCGAGCGTTTCGCCAACGCCGCGTTCGTATACCCGCAGCCGGAAGTGTTGGCGGTCTATGATTTCCATAAAGCCCACGTTGACCCGGTTGGGGAATCTGGCGTGGGATTCCAGTAGCGGTCCAAGTGATTCTACTCCTGCTGTTTCCGTACTTGGCACCTGCAAAACCACGTGGGGGTTGCCCATGGATACAGCACCTACCCTTAGCGATTCGTTGGCTACCTCTATGTCGTAGTGCGTGGCTTGAGCGTCGGCAATAAAGGGAATGTCTGGCGGATTGAAGCGAGGTGCGCCCATATCAACTTTCACCCGGCGCTGCTCGTCAATTTCGAGGGTGATGACGCCGCTACTGGTTTCGACCCGGATGGGGTTGTTGCCGGTGAGTTTGCGGTCGCGGACAAAGCGGGCAAAACACCGGGCACCGTTTCCGCACTGCTCGACTTCGCTGCCTTCGGCATTGAAGATGCGATAGCGAAAATCGACATCGGGGCGGGTGGGCGCTTCGACCAGCAAAACCTGATCGCAGCCAATGCCAAAATGACGGTCGGCGAGTTTGCGCACGTGGTGCGCTTTTAAATTAAAACGCTGGGTGATGAGGTCAATGACGACGAAGTCGTTGCCCAGACCGTGCATTTTGGCAAATTTCAGCAGCATAGTGTTTACCTTGCGCCTCGCCGTTGGCGCAGTCAGGGTGATGCTGGCCGCTGCTCTCAGGGGAGTAGCTGTTCGCCTAGCATCAGGTCGGCGAGTGATTCGCGCGCACGAATCAGGTGAGCCTGATCGCCATCTACCATGATTTCCGCCGCGCGTCCCCGGCTATTGTAATTGGAACTCATGGTAAATCCATAGGCACCGGCTGAGGCCAGCGCCAGCAAGTCGCCTTCGGCGAGATTAAGCTCACGGTCTTTTGCCAGAAAATCACCGGTTTCGCACACGGGCCCGACAATGTCATAGGCCTTCGCGCTGCCCTCGCGGGGTTTCAGGGGCAGAATATCCATCCATGCGCTGTAAAGTGAGGGCCGGATCATGTCATTCATGGCGGCGTCGACAATGGCAAAATTCTTGTGCTCGGTGTGTTTGAGGTACTCCACCTTCATCAGCAACAGGCCGGCGTTGGCTACCAGCGAGCGGCCGGGCTCAAACAGTAGCGTCAGCTCGCGGCTGCCCAGCCGCTCGCGAACCGCGCCAATATAGTCGCCGGGAGTGGGCGGATTCTCGTTGCGATACTTCACGCCCAAGCCGCCACCCAGGTCGAGATGGCTTATGGCAATGCCGCCAGCGGCGAGCTCATCGATCAGTAACAGCACCCGGTCGAGGGCGTCGAGAAAGGGGCTGATATCAGTTAACTGCGAGCCAATGTGGCAGTCCACTCCGATGATGTCGATATGACTTAGCGCGTTCGCGCGCTGGTATACCGCAGGCGCTTCGCCAATCTCGATACCAAATTTGTTGTCGCGAAGCCCGGTAGAAATATAGGGGTGTGTTTGCGCATCCACATCCGGGTTTACGCGAATCGAGATGGGAGCGCGCAGATCGAGTTCTGCGGCAACCGTGTTCAGGCGCTCCAGCTCGGATGCCGATTCAATGTTGAAACAGCCTATACCAGCCTCTAAGGCTGTTTTCATTTCGTCGGCGGTTTTACCCACACCGGAAAAAACGATGCGCTCAGGTTTGCCACCGGCGGCCAGTACTCGCGCAAGCTCGCCCGCCGATACAATATCAAAGCCGGCGCCCAGTCTGGCGAGCACGTTCAGTACCGCGATGTTGGAATTGGCTTTCACCGCGTAACAGACCTGATGGGGCACGCCCTCCAGGGCCCTGGTGTAATCCAGATAAGCGCTCTCCATATGACGTCGGGAATACACGTAGGTAGGGCTGCCGTAGGTTTCGGCGATGCTGGCGAGGCTAAGGGATTCAGCGAACAACTCGCCGTGCTGATAATGAAAAACGGCGCTCATTGCTCGTTAGTCTCCTGAGTCTGTGGTGCTTCGGTCTTCGTGCTCTGTGCTGCGGGCTCGTCGGGTAGCAGTAGGGGGCCCTTCTGGCCGCAGGCGGTCAGAATGAGTAGCAGTGAACTAAGGGCCAATAGGCGCGAGTGCATAGAGCGATCCGAGTGCGTAAAAGCTCAGCATTATAGCGATGTGGGGCGCTAAAGCCTATTCCAGCAGGCCGCTAAGCGAGTGACCGGGCGGGCTGCTGGCGAGGTTTTGCTAGGCGGGCAAGCCAAGGATCACTTCAATCTCAACTTTAGAGCCTTTGGGCAGTGCGGCAACCTGAACGCAGGCGCGAGCTGGGTAGGGCTGGGAGAAATGTTTTGCCATGACTTCGTTAACCGCGACAAAGTCATTGAGGTCGGTCAGCGAGATATTCACTTTGAGGGCATCGTCCAAACTACCGCCGGCGGCTGCAGAGACTGCGCTCAAGTTTTTGAAAACCTGTTCGGCTTGCTCAGCGGCCGTCTCACCCACCATGGTCATCGTGGCAGGGTCGAGTGGAATCTGACCCGAGAGGAAGACAGTGTTGCCGAATTTGACGGCCTGGGAATAGGGTCCGATCGCTTGTGGGGCATCGGTGGTTTGAATAATGGTTTTTGTCGACATACGTGATAGACCTAGGTGTTGTAGTGCTGCGCATCTTAGCAGAATTAGCCGGTTCTGCAGACTCGCATGCGCGACCTAGCTGGGCTTTCCGCCGGCCTCATTGGAGGTAATATTCAGGCCAATGATCATAAAGGCGGCTTCTTCATCGGCCCGGGGGCAGTGCTCAACGCCGCGCGGAACGACAAACAATTCATCCCTACCTAGATTAATGGTGCGATCTCGCAGCTGTATGCTGAGCTGTCCCTCGTAAACGATAAATAATTCGTCCTGATCGTCGTGCTTGTGCCAGCGCGTGGAACCCTGTCCTTTGGCGAGCTTAAATAGTTGCCCATTGGCTTCGGCTATCGTTTTCTGCGACCAGTGTTCCTGAATGGCTGCCAAAACCAATCTGATATTCACTTTATCCATGTCTGTTTCGGGTTCTTAGTGAGCATTCGGTATAAGCATAAACTGATTTCGAGATTCTAAAAAAGCACAAGGATTCTCGCAAAAACGCACTGGACGAAAATCATGGAGAAGTTCTATAACAGCGCCGCACAAACTGCCGTAGTAGTGGCGGACTTGTGAGTAAATCGGGCACAGGAATATGGCGCCGATCGGGGACTGCTCTTTATATGGAAATACGACATGAAAATGTATCGAAAAGTGTTGCTCGCGCTAAGCGCCCTAGCCTTGTCGGCGTCCTTGCACGCCGCCGATAAAGCACTGATAGATCAAGGCCGCTATTTGGTCAAAGTTGCCGGCTGCAATGACTGCCATTCGCCTGGCTATATGGCCACCGCCGGCGATGTGCCGGAGGCCGACTGGCTGACCGGCGAAAGTTTCGGTTGGCGCGGCCCTTGGGGTACCACCTATGCAACCAACCTCCGTTTGAGTTTGCAGCGCTTTACCGAAGATGAATGGCTGGAGTACGCAAAAAATTTGCGGGCGCGGCCGCCCATGCCCTGGTTCTCATTAAACGTGATGAAGGACCGTGACCTGAAGGCGATCTACCAGTATGTGCGCCATATGGGTCCTGCTGGTTCACCCTCGGTAGCCTACCTTCCTCCCGGTGAAGAGCCTAAGCCGCCCTACGCATTGTTTCCATAGGTCTGCATGCGCTTAAGGGCCCGGCACCGCATGGACGCAATGCCGGGCTTTTTTTCAAAGCGCTAAAACCTCATGCGTGCCTCGACATAAACACTTTTCGTGGGTTCGATAGTGCCGCGGTAACCGCCTGTATCCAGCACCGTGGGTGAGCCGATACCGATGGTTGTTTTATCTGTCAGGTTCTTCCCGATTAGCGCGACATTCCAGTCGTCATTTTCAGCACCGATTGATATGCGTGCATTGACCTTACTCTCTGCTTTTTGAATACCTCTGGGGTCCAATTCGCCAGAGGTAAAATGTTCACCCTTGTAGCTTACATCAACGCCAAACTCCGCTACGAGATTAGCAAAAAGCGACTGGGTGTAGGTGCCGGAAAGTGAGCTTGTCCATTTGGGTGTCTGCTGGTTTTCCATGCCGGTTAGGTCGCAAGTGCCGGTGTCCGGATTTTCATTGGGTGCGCCGTCGTAGCAGGGACCGTCAACGTAATCCAGCCACTCGAAGTCGAGATAGGCTACGGCAGCGCTGAGCAAGAAGGACTCCGTTAGCAGCCAGCGCCCGTCCAGCTCGATACCCTGAGTGAGGGCGCTACCCGCGTTGGTGACGGCAAAGCCGGCTACCCCGTCAAATACGCTAACTTGCATGTCTTCGTATTCAACACGGTACAGGGCAATATTGAGTTCCGCCGCACCATCGGCCAGGCGCATTTTAGCGCCAAGTTCGACGGCATCGGCAGACTCGTCATCAAATTCAAAGTTGCTGCCGCCGCCGTTAGGCCCCATGGAGTCATTGTTGTTGCGAGCGTCGTAGCTTCCTGACTTGGCGCCGCTGGTGAAACTCAGGTAGGTCATCATGTCATCCGTAACATCCCACTGGAGGTTAACCAAGGGGAGTGTGACGGTAACATCGCGCTCTCGCTGTAGTGTGTGTTTATTGATGAGCAAGGCATTGAGAACGGCGGCGGTGGCCGGATCGGCGTCGTTCTTTGTTCCGGTGGAGTAAACATTGAAGTCTCGGAAGCCGATTTTGCGCTCGTTAACCCGACGAACCCCTAAAGTGGTGCGCAGCGTTCGCGTCCAGTTGAGGGTTACTTGTGCGAAGGCCGACCAGGCATCGCTTTCTATATTGAAGTCGCGTGTTAAATCGGCCGAAACATTCTCCAGAGTATTGAGTAAGCAGACGCCGGTATCAGCCAGGGCGCCGTTGCGGACTTTTAGCGGTGCAGATTCGTCGAACTGGAGTTCACTGGTTTGGTAGAAGGCGCCGACAATATATTCCATGAAGCCTCCCGTGTTGGAGGCAAAGCGGAATTCCTGACTGAACTGATCGTATTCCTCAACGCCGAGCAGGGGCACGGTGTCAAAACTGCTGGAATCGGCATCAAACAGATCGTCAGAATCAAAGCCCGAGAGTCCGCTTGTTATGGTGAGTGTGCCGGGCTCAAAATTCATGTCGATATTGAGGGTGTAGTTGTAGGCGTCGATTTCGGCAATTTCTTTGGCATCGGTATTTTTGACGCGGTTTAAGGTGACGTCTTCGCCGCTGCAGCCTGTGAGCGCGCTGACGTGGGTTAACTCGAAAGTCCGTCCGCGTTGTTCACGTTCAGATTGCTCAAGTTTTAGATAGGCCGATGTCCAGTCGAGCGGGTGCCAGCCGAAGGTGAGTCGCAGGGCTTTTTCGTCGACGGCAGGTTCGTCGCGCTTTTGATTTTCATTGTAGAGGTAGCCGCCTTCATGACGCTTGCGGCCGGCGACCCGAACACCAAAATTATCGGTAAGCGGTACGGAGACCATGGCGGAGATTTCATCGCGCTCATAGTTGTTGCCTTTGAGGCCGCTGATCATGCCTTCAAATTCTTCGCCAGGTCTGGCGGATGTTATGTTGAGCGCTCCGGCTATGGCGTTTTTACCGAACAGAATTGACTGCGGCCCGCGCAGAACTTCGACTCGCTCAATATCCATAAATACTGCGCGAGTTTGATGTGGCCGCCCCAGGTGTATGCCGTCGGCGAACATACCGACCGATAATTCAAAGCCCTGGTTGGAGCCGGAGCCGACGCCGCGCATGTAGACATTGGGAATCAGTCCGCCATCCACCAGTTTGAAGTTGGGCGTGTACTCGGACAAATCCGATAAGTTGGCAATGCCGGCTTTCTGGATTCTGTCGCCGCTCATGGCGGTTACAGAAACCGGCACGTCGCTCAGCGATTCAACACGCTTTTGCGCCGTAACCAGAACTTCTTCCAGGGTGGCTTTTGATTGTGTCTCCTGTGCATTCGCACACAAGGGGAGGGCGCTAACGAGCAGCACCGCGGCGCGGGGCAGATATGAATTCACAGGCGTTTCCTCACACTTTTTATTGTTGTTTTTGATAAATCGCGGTTGTGCGCTCTATT
>JBFJTG010000108.1:0-10852 GCA_041625575.1 Litorivivens sp. | reverse complement strand
GGATTGGTCAAACCTGGGGAGCTCCATTGCCGGCGGTGCGGCGCTCGTGCCTGAGGTTGCCCGTGAATGGGAGCGTCGAACTAATTCCAAACTCATTGAAGGCTACGGCCTTTCTGAAACCACGGCCACATTAACGCTCAATGTGCCTTCGGCTCGCCGTATCGGCAGTGTCGGTACGGCCATGGGTTTTCAGGAAATTAAGCTAGTTGACGGCGCTGGTAATGAAGTTGCCGACGGCGAAGAGGGCGAGCTTTGGGTGCGCGGCGCTCAGGTCATGATGGGTTACTGGGGGCGGCCAGAAGCAACCGACGAAGCAATAGACTCCGACGGATTCTTCAAAACTGGCGATGTCGCCGTAAAGCTTGATGAAGGTTTCTACAAGATTGTTGATCGCATCAAAGACATGATTTTGGTCTCCGGCTTTAACGTTTATCCCAATGAAATCGAAAGCGTCGCCTGCGAGCATCCAGGTGTGCTTGAGTGTGCAGTTGTAGGAAAAGCCGACGAAAAAGCTGGCGAGGCGGTGGTGCTCTGCGCAGTGCGTACAGATCCGAATCTGACTGAAGCGGAACTACGCGATTTTTGTAGAACGCAATTGACCGGCTATAAAGTGCCAAAAATTGTGAAATTTTATGACGAGCTGCCCAAGAGTAACGTCGGCAAAATATTACGTCGCGAACTTCGCGATCAAATCGCACAAGAAAAATAATAAACAAGAATTGTCGGCCTTGATTGTTCCAGATCGAGGCCGTATCCACGGTAATTCAGCTTGGCAGTTAGTCGTGCCGCTCACGGATTACCTGCCATACCCGTGCGCCGCCTTTTTCCGCCCCCTTCCTAGGCCCCCACGCCCTATCCCACAAGTCCAGAAAGCATTCTAGAGCAAGAGTGGCTGCACTCCTGTCCATGCGCGGGCGTCTGGCAGGGCATACATTGTCCCCATCAACATTTGCAGGGATGACGCGGCTGCCGGGACTTTGGGGCGCGTTGTGCACTCAGACAATAGATTTTTCAGGGGGAGTTAAACAAAAATGCAGCCGAACCTCGACCAGCAGCTGGCCATGTATCGCAACATGGTGACGAGCCGTTATTACGAAGAGCGTATTGCCGAAATTTACATGGAAGGCAAAACGCCAAAATTTGATATGGCCAACGGCACAATTCCGGGTGAAATGCACTTGTCCAATGGGCAGGAGCCCGTAGCGGCGGGTGTTTGCGCACATCTCAGTGCGGAGGATGCCGTTACGGCAACCCATCGCCCTCATCATATTGCCATCGCCAAGGGTGTCGATCTTAACGGCATGACGGCGGAAATATTCGGGAAAAAAGCCGGCTTGTCCGGCGGTCGCGGCGGTCATATGCACCTGTTCGATACGAAAGTAAACTTTGCCTGCAGCGGCATTATTGCCGAAGGCATGGGCCCGGCAGCGGGCGCTGCGCTGGCGCGACAAATGCGCGGGGAAGAGGGTGTTGCAGTTGCCTTTATCGGCGAGGGCGCCGTCAATCAGGGCGCTTTTCATGAAGTCATGAATTTGGCGGCCCTGTGGTCTTTGCCCTTTGTCTGTGTGATTGAAGACAACACATGGGGTATATCCGTTTCCAAGCAAAATTCCACGTCCGTACCCTTCAATGATGTACGTGCTGCGTCGTACGGCATTCCCGGTGCCAGAGCGGGCAATGATCCTGATGAAATATTTAAGGTTGTCGGTCAGGCCATTCAGCGTGCGCGCGCTGGCAAGGGGCCTTCGCTTGTTGAAGTTCAAACGGTTCGCTTGGTCGGGCACTTTCTGGGTGACGCTGAAGGTTACCGCAGCGACGCAGAAAAGGCCGCCTTGGCCGATTCCGACCCCATTCCCAAATATCGCCAGCGTTTGCTGGACTCACAAAATTTTGATGAATCCCAACTGAATAAGTGCGAGGCAGACGCGCGCCAGCGGGTTGATAGTGCATTGAGTTACGCAAGGGAAGCGGCTGAGCCGCAGCCGGAAGAGGCATTAGAACAGGTATTTGCGGAGGTGGCCCATGGCTGAGGCAAAAGTGAAAGTAAAGAAACGGAAAATAACCATTGCTCGCGCCGTTAGCGAGGCGATCGGCCAGTCTATGCGCAGCGACGATAGCGTGTTTGTTATGGGTGAAGACGTTGGCGCTCTGGGTGGCGTTTTTGGCACGACACAGGGTCTGCTAGACGAATTTGGCGAGCAACGAGTTCGCGACACGCCTATCTCAGAAACCGCTTTTATTGGCATGGGTGTTGGTGCCGCCACAATGGGGATGAAACCCGTTGTTGAGCTGATGTTCGTGGATTTCTTTGGCGTGTGTATGGATGCCATTTACAACCTGATGGCAAAGAACAATTACTTTTCCGGCGGCTCACAGCCGGTGCCGATGGTACTGATGACCTCGGTTGGCGGCGGCTACAGCGATGCCGGCCAGCACAGTCAGTGTTTGTATGGCACCTTTGGGCATTTGCCGGGCATGAAGGTTGTTATCCCCTCTAATGCCTACGATGCCAAAGGCTTGATGATGGCTGCTATCCAAGACCCTAACCCCGTGGTGTTTATGTGCCACAAAAACCTGCAAGGCATGGGCTGGCTGGGAACAGTTCCCGGCTCGATGGTGCATGTGCCGGAAGAGGCCTACACGGTTCCCTTGGGGCAGGCGGCGGTCGTTCGCGAGGGCGCCGACATAACTCTAGTGGGACTGGGTGCAACGCTGCATAAGGCACTCGACGCGGCAAAAACACTGGCTGAATCGGGTGTGGATTGCGAAGTGATTGACCTGCGTTCCATTGTGCCGCTAGACCGGGAAACGATTATCAAGTCGGTAGGCAAAACCGGCCGATTGTTAGTGATCGACGATGATTATCAAAGCTACGGCCTCAGTGGTGAGATCATTGCCACGGTTGCCGAAGCAATCGGGCCTCAGCTCAAGGCAGCGCCAGCGCGTATCGCTTACCCCGATGTGCCCATTCCCTTTAGTCGGGTCATGGAGCAGTTTGCCTTGCCGAGTGTGGATCGAATAATTGAGCATGTCCGCCAGAGTGTCGGCACTTGATTGCCAGAGGAGTCTGATATGAGTGAAGTGTGTATACCCGGTGATCTCTGGGAAGAAGATATTGAAGGCGTGCTGCTCGCGTGGCTGCTCGACGAAGGCGATGAGGTCGAGGCCGGTGACGCTGTGGCTGAAATTATGGTTGAGAAAATTCAGTACGAAGTGCTTGCCACTGTCGATGGTGTGTTAAAGCCTTTGAAAGAAGTTGATACTCCCGTTGCGAAAGGCGACGTGATTGCGGAGCTGGTATGAGCAATTCTGATGTGGCAGCTGCGCCAGGCGAGACAGTTCACAAGTTGCGCGGCATGCGCGGCATGATTGCCAAGCACATGCAAAATAGCTTGCAGAGTGCGGCTCAACTAAGCTATCACGCCGACGCCGATATCACGGCCTTATTGGAAGACCGGAGTCAGCGTAAGGCTGCGGGGCAATCGCTGTCGCCGGAAGTGTATGTTATCAAGGCTGTGAGCAATGCCTTGCTACAGCACCCAGAATTCAATGGTATTGCAGAGCAGGACCAATATCGACTCAACAGTTCGCATAATATCGCACTTGCGGTGTCTGTGCCGGGTGGACTCGTAACCGTTACTCTACGTGATGTTCAGCAGCTCTCGTTGGAAGAAATTGCTGCGCAGCGAACAGACTTGCTGCAGCGTGCGCAAGCTGGCAAATTGGAGGCAAAGGATATGCGTGATGGAACCTTTACCATCAGTAATCTGGGCATGCGTCCCATCCGTTATTTCACCCCGATTATTAATGCGGGTCAGATTTCGATTCTCGGTTTGGGCAAAACCTTGACCGTGCCGGTCCTAGCTGACGACAAATCACTGTTAGTGCAACAGCACCTGCCCTTGTCTTTAACTACAGATCACCGCATTGTTGATGGCGATCCGTCGGGGGAATTTCTGCAAACATTGATAGGGCAATTGTCAGCCGTCTCTGCCATGTAGGCGCATTCTCTCGCGCACTGGAGATATTGGAGAATACGAATAAATGAACTATGAGCAGAGTTTCAAACTGTGGCAGAGCGACGGCGAAGCTTTTTGGTCGGACGCTGCCAAAGCGCTACAGTGGGACAAGCCTTTTAAAACCGCTTGGCAACAAGCTCCCTCCGGAGGCGGCCATTGGTTCCCCGATGGTGAGCTAAACCTGTGCTATAACGCGGTCGATCGTCATGTTGATGAAGGGCGTGGTGAGCAGATCGCGCTCATTTACGATAGCCCCGTGAGCAATACCAAAGCTCAATACAGTTTTGCCGACGTGCAATCGGAAGTTGCAAAATTGGCTGGTGCCATGCAGTCCATGGGTATTGTTCAAGGCGATCGCGTTGTTATCTACATGCCGATGATTCCCCAGGCAAGCTTTGCAATGTTGGCCTGCGCAAGGCTGGGCGCTATCCACTCGGTTGTGTTTGGCGGATTTTCTTCGCTGGAACTCGCGAAGCGCATTGATGATGCCCAACCAAAGCTGGTTATGAGCGCCTCGCACGGTATCGAGCCGGGACGCCTGGTGGAATACAAGCCATTACTGGATGAGGCATTGGCGCAGGCAGCGCATCAAGTGGATAACTGCCTGATATGGCAGCGTCCGGGTTGTGAGCTAACATTGCAAGCGGGTCGCGATAGAGATTGGGCAAGTGCTGTCGAAGTGAGCGCTCCTGTAGGCTGCGTTAGTTTGCCTAGCACTCACCCTTTGTACATTTTGTATACCTCGGGGACTACCGGCATATCCAAAGGCGTTGTGCGTGACACCGGTGGTTACGCCACCGCACTGCACTGGAGCATGGAGGCGATTTATGGCGCCAGGCAAGGCGATGTGTTTTGGGCCGCGTCAGATATCGGCTGGGTAGTGGGGCATTCCTATATTGTGTATGGCCCGCTATTGGCGGGCTGCACAACGGTCATGTACGAAGGTAAACCGGTTGGCACGCCTGATGCCGGCGCATTTTGGCGTGTGATAGAGGAGTATCGGGTTAAAGTCTTATTTACAGCACCTACCGCCTTCCGCGCCATTAAAAAAGAAGACCCGCGTGCGGAACTGCTTGAGCAATACAACCTGTCGCATTTTGAAGCGCTGTTTCTTGCGGGGGAGCGCGGTGACCCGGATACCTTGCGCTGGGCTAACAAGATTCTCGACAGGGTTGTTATCGATCATTGGTGGCAGACGGAGTTGGGTTGGCCCGCTGTCGCGAATTTTAGGGGTCTGGGTTTGCTGCCGGTGGAGTACGGTTCCGCAGGCAAGCCCGTACCTGGTTTTGATGTCGTCATACTGGATGAGCAGCACAACGAGTTGCCTTTAGGTGAGGGCGGCGATATTGCAATTCGCTTGCCGCTCGCGCCGGGCTCGTTTCCAACCTTGTGGAATAATGATGAGGGTTTTCGAAAATCCTATCTCGACGCGCACCCGGGTTTTTATAATACGGGCGATTACGGCCATTTTGATCAACACGGTAATCTGTACGTGATGAGCCGCACTGACGACATTATCAATGTTGCGGGCCACCGCCTGTCTACCGGTGCAATTGAAGAAGCCGTGGGTGAGGCCGACGATGTTGCAGAGTGCGCCGTCATCGGTGTAGCTGACCCACTAAAAGGTACGGTGCCTATCGCTCTTGTTGTCGCCTATTCCGAATTTAAAGGAAGCGAACAGGACCTCAGTGCTGCAGTCATAAAAATGGTGCGCGAGAAAATAGGTGCCGTCGCTTCTTTAAAAACCGTTATTCAAGTAAGCCGTTTGCCAAAAACCCGCAGCGGAAAAATTCTGCGTGCAACCATGCGCAAAATTGCCGACGGTGAATCCTATACGGTGCCGGGTACGATCGACGATCCGGCCATCCTGGATGAAATTGCTGCGTCGTTCAAAAGGCTCGGTCGCTAAGCCTGTGCTTCCTGCCTGGGATGACCTGCCGCAATGCAGGGTGGCAGGGCGTAAGGTTTTTCTGTGGAATGATCAAAGTCTGCGTTCAGCTGCCCAGCAAGTGGATTACGACGAACTGCTTTTGAATGAAGTCAGTGGCGATCGCGCGGTCATTCGCCTTTGGCAAAATCAGGATGCTCTGGTGGTGTCACGGCAGGATGGAAGATCGCCTCATTTTCAGGAGGCCTGTAAAAAAATCAGTTCCGATGGAGTGAGCGTTGTGCAGCGATCTACCGGAGGCACTGCCGTTGCCCAATTGGCGGGCACCATAAACCTGTCTCTTATTTATGCCCTAAATGCAAACCGGGGTTTTTCGATTGCTGACTCCTATTCGGAGCTGGTTAGTCCGCTAATTGCTTACTTGCGTTTGCTGGGCCTGCCTGCACAGATGGGGGAGGTGTCGGGCGCTTTTTGTAGTGGCCGCTATGATGTTATTTGCGATGGCCTAAAATTAGCGGGAACAGCCCAGCGCGTCAAAACCCTTTCGGCTGAAAGGCGTGTATTAAGCCATTACACACTGAATGTAGCCAATGACGTGAACGTCGCGGACGCGTTAATAAACCGTTTCTATGGGTTGTCCGGCCTTGAGCGGCGCATATTGCCCGGCCGGGCCAGTTCGGTGAGTGATCTCCTCGTAGCGCACAATAAACAGGGTATCCCTGTCGACACCTTCTTGAGTGGTTTCGCGTCGTACCTGTCGAGCCCCGACCACGAAAGCTAGCCTTCTCATCCGATTCCAGAGTGAAATTGCATCGTCACACAATCCTCTTTGCGTGGATAAACATGCGCCAGTCCGCGCTGAGTCATAGTATTTGGCAAGGCTGCAGAAAGCCCTACATGTTTATCAACATGCCGCATAGGAATTGTTATGGCAACTAAGAAGCGCGCGCTCCAGATACTGGCTTCGTCAAACGACGTCGTGAATAACTTTGCCAATATGTATCAGGGCGAAAATGGCGAGCCGCCAGCCGTTATCATGGAATCGGTTACGGAAAATATTGATACGAGTACGGTGCCGACGGCCAGATACACGAGTAAGGCGTACTACGAGCGCGAAGCGAGCGAACTGTGGCACAAGGTTTGGCAGGTTGTTTGCTGGGGTGGAGATATACCTAATCCGGGCGATACGAAACTCTACGATAACGAAGGTATCTCGGCCATTGTTGTTCGTCAGGATGATGGCACGCTCAAAGCTTTCTACAATTCGTGTCTGCATCGTGGGATGAGGCTGTGTAGCAAGGAAGGTAATCGTCGAAAGTTAGCGTGTCGCTTCCACGGCTACGCCTGGGATACGCAGGGCCAGTGCCAGAATATTCCTCAGGCATGGGACTTCCCGCAACTTAACAAAGAAGATTTGAGTCTTCCCGAGCTGGCCGTTGATGAATGGCAAGGTTTTATTTTCGTTCATCCTAATGCTGACGCTGAACCTCTTGAAGAATTCCTGGGGGGCTTGTCCGAACATTGGGAGCGAGCGGGTTGGAGTTTTAAAGATCGCTTCAAGGCTGTTCATGTCAGCAAGCGAATTCGTTGCAATTGGAAAGTGGCGCAGGAAGCTTTTATGGAAGCCTATCATGGTGAGGCTGTACACCCGGAGACGATTATACCCTCGGCTCCCTTTGAGGCGATGCGGGCAGACGTCTACCCGGGCGAGCGCCACTACACGCGCGGATTGGGTGCGGTCGGTGTACTTGAAGCGAGCGACCCACAGTCTCTTGCAGACCAGCAGGCGGCAGTTGATCACTACGTTGCCTACTACACACCGGAGTTTGCTGGTCGCGATGATCTCGTTGTGTCTGAAGAACAGAGCGCGCGCGATATTATGCACAGGCTTGCCGTTGAAAAATCCAAAAATGATTTTGGCGCTGACCTCAGCTCGATGAGCCGGTTTGATGTTATCGATTATTGTTATTTCAATGTGTTTCCCAATTTCATGCCCTGGCCAACTCTTGGCTACCCCTTGGCCTACTGGTTTAGACCTGATGGCGCGCCCGACAGCTGTACCATGGAAATAATGTTTCTTATGCCTTTTGGCGAAGAGCGGCCGCCGTCGGTGAGTCTAACCACGCTGGATTACGATGATCCCTGCGAACCTCACCTCGGTCCGGTTGGCGCAATTCTGGACGAAGATATGGTGAACTTGCCGCTTATTCAACAAGGCTTGGCCGCGTCCAAAACAGGCGTCATTAATTTATCTCAATACTTTGAATCACGCGTACGGCATTTCCACCGCACATTAGGTGAGTACGTGCCGGATCAGGTGCCTTAGCTTCTGACAGTAGACTGACGAGGTGCGCGAACAGCGCTAATACACACATAACACAGAGCCATAATTATGAATGACTTCAGACTTTTGATAGACGGGCAGCTGGTCGCTGGCAGCGGGACCATGGATGTTATCAATCCTGCAACGGAAACTGTACTAGCGCAATGTCCGACAGCCTCTGAAGCGCAATTGGATGAGGCGGTCGCAGCGGCCCAGCGAGCCTTTCCCATGTGGTCGGCAAAAAGCTATGCCGATCGGCGGGAAATTCTGAATCAATATTGTGATGCGCTGGACGCCAATGCCGAAGAACTGGCGGTTCTCCTGACGCAGGAGCAGGGTAAGCCATTGGAAGAGTCGAGAGGGGAGTTGGGGATAGCCTCTGCCTTTGCGCGGCATTTGTCCTCACTTGAACTTAAACCCAAAACGATTGTTGATGATGACGAAAAGTACGTTGTGCTGACGAGACGGCCCCTGGGGGTTGTAGCGGGCATCGTCCCGTGGAATTTTCCGTTGGCCTTGTTTTCAATCAAAATGTCTATGGCTTTGATTACCGGCAATACAATGGTGATAAAACCGGCGCCTACAACGCCGCTCACGGCTTTAAAAGTAGGGGAAATATGCGCCAGACTCTTCCCTGCGGGTGTCATTAATATCCTCGCGGATAAAAACGATCTGGGACAGAAAATCACTGCGCATCCCGGTATCAGTAAAATTTCCTTTACCGGCTCAAGCGCTACCGGGCGCAAAGTCATGGAGTCGGCCGCGGCCAGCTTGAAACGTCTCACTCTGGAATTAGGCGGTAACGATCCCGCGATTGTTCTGCCGGATGTCGATGTAAAAGCTGTTGCACCGCTATTGTTTGCAACATCGTTTTTGAACGCGGGACAGGTTTGTTTGGCGATTAAACGTATTTACGCCCATGAGTCCATTTACGAAGCGCTATGCGCTGAAATGGCCAGTCTGGCGGAACAGGCCAAGGTGGGTGACGGTCTGCAAGAGGGTACAACCATTGGGCCCCTTCAGAATCTTATGCAGTACAACAAGGTGGCGGCCTTGCTGGAGAGAAGCAAGCAAGATGGCAAGGTCATTGCTGGCGGAACGGTGCCAGAGAAAACGGGCTATTTTATTCATCCGACGATTGTTCGAGATATCAGTGATGACGCGCCCTTGGTGGCAGAAGAGCAGTTTGGGCCGATTCTCCCCATTTTGCAGTACAGTGATTTAGATGATGCTATTGCCCGTGCCAATGCCTCGCCATGGGGGCTCGGTGCTTCCGTGTGGTCCTCAGACACATCGAAAGCACGCGATGTAGCCAGCCGGCTTGATAGCGGTACGATTTATATTAATACCCATGTTGATTTAGATCCGCGCTTTCCTTTTGGCGGCGCGAAGGCCTCCGGGATCGGTGTTGAGTTTGGTGAAGAAGGACTTGAGGAGTACACGCAAGTGAAACTCATCGATGAAGTCAAACAGACGGCTTAAACATTGCCAGGCGGCGAGCTGCCTCGCCGCCTAGCTACCCGACTTAGTGGGATTGCTGACGTTACGGCGGAATTCGGATGGGCTCACGCTGTAACGCTTTTTAAAGGCGTGGCTAAAATGTGCGGCGTCTGAAAAAGCCCATTTATAGCAAATATCTGTAATGGACAGTTGCGCCAGAAAAGGGTCTTCCAGATCGGCTTTTGCTGCCTGAAGGCGTTGCTCCTTAATGTAGCGCATCACGGTTGTGTCGTGTACTTCAAAGTATTTATGTACGTTGCGAACTGACATGCCGAGTTGATCAGCCAGTGCCGCCGGTTTCAGCTCGTGATCGGCGAGGTGGTCATGGATATAGCCGCACAAATCTTCCCAAAGCGTTTCTTTGTGGCTGTTTGCGACGGAAAATTGATTACTGCTGCGGAGCAAGTTTGCCAGCAATTCAATTGTCGCTTCGGATACACAATTCTCGTCGAAGCCGTCGCTCGTTTCGCAGATGCGCGCTAATGTTAAAAGATGTGACTTGATGAGTTGAACCTCACCAAGTTTTGCATCAAATAGTAAAGGGATCCCCTCGTAGCCGGGTATGCGCTTGTAGAGCCGCTCTTCTGGAAACAAGATGCAAACAAATTTGATGCCTTTGTCAGCGGTGAAGTCAACGGGCCGATTTGATGTCCAAATTTGAATTTTGGATGTATCGAGTAAAAATTCTTCCCCATCCACGTGTACAACGGTAGCGCCTTCGTAGGGGCAGGTCAGCCCGATGTAGGTTTGTTGCTCCTGACTAACGAGTTCTTCGTCGCGTTCACCTTTAAGTCCGGACAACTGCATGTTTGTCAGCAGTACATCCCCTATCAGCATGCTGCCCACTACAGCTCGCGGACTTAGGTCTCCAATCTTCGATAACTTCCACGCTCTATTGTAGCGGCTGAGTGCCTCTTGAATTTCAGCCAATGAAGCATCGTCAGCCAATTCTTCGAGCTGCCAGGTGTGGGCGTTGTTTGGGCTAGGTGTGTCGCTCATAGGTATTTTGTGTCGGCGGCCTAATCTTTCGATTCTGTAGCTTAAGCCAAACAATGGCAGTGTCAACGCATCATCGGAATTACGCTTATCCGCAAACTGCGCCGTCCGGCATCATTGTGTTGG
>JBFJTG010000107.1:0-10875 GCA_041625575.1 Litorivivens sp. | reverse complement strand
GCGTTCGTAGATCTGGGTGGTATTGACGGCCTGCTGCACATCACTGATATGGCCTGGAAGCGCATCAAGCATCCTAGCGAAATCATCAATGTCGGCGACGAAATTGATGTTCGTATCCTCAAGTTTGACCGTGAGCGCAACCGCGTATCGCTGGGTCTGAAACAACTGGGTGAAGATCCCTGGGTCGAAATCACTGCCCGTTACCCCGAAGGCACTCGCACTAAAGCGCGCGTGACTAACCTGACCGATTACGGCTGCTTTGCTGAAATCGAAGAGGGCGTAGAAGGTCTGGTACACGTTTCAGAAATGGATTGGACCAACAAAAACATTCATCCTTCCAAAGTTGTTCAGGTCGGTGATGAAGTTGACGTTATGGTTCTGGACATCGACGAAGAGCGTCGTCGTATCTCTCTGGGTATCAAGCAGTGTCAACAAAACCCGTGGGATGCATTTGCTTCTACTTACAGCAAAGGCGACAAAATCAGCGGCGGCATCAAGTCCATCACTGATTTCGGTATCTTCATCGGTCTGGAAGGCAACATCGACGGTCTGGTTCACCTCTCGGACATCTCCTGGCATGAAGCTGGCGAAGAAGCTGTTCGTAACTTCAAGAAAGGCGACGAGATCGAAACCGTTATCCTGTCTATTGATCCCGAGCGCGAGCGTATTTCGCTGGGTATCAAGCAGCTGGAAGACGACCCCTTCTCCAACTATGTAGCTGAGAACGACAAAAACAGCATTGTTAAGGGTGTTGTTAAGGAAGTCGATGCCAAGGCAGCAATTTTGGTGCTGGCGGAAGAGATCGAGGGCACATTGAAAGCCTCCGAAATCAGCCGCGACAAGGTTGAAGATGCCCGTAACGCCATGAAGGTAGGGGATGAAATCGAGGTTAAGATCATCAATGTTGATCGTAAAAACCGCGTTATCAACCTGTCCATCAAGGCTAAGGACATGGCAGACGAGAAAGAAGCGGTTAAGTCTCTGAAAGAACAAGAGACGGTATCGTCCAGCCCGGGCACTATCGGCGACCTGATCAAGGCGCAGATGGACAAGGACTGAGAATAAAGTGGGCGCGAAAGCGCCCACTTTGCTATCGGAGCTACCTTCGGGTAGCCCTGATCAGCTCAAGAGGCACCAAAATTCGTAAAAACCTTGTTAAATCCTGCGCTTACTACTAATCTAGGGTCAGATTGACAGGATAATGCGATGACCAAATCAGAACTCATAGAACTCATTGCTGGCATGCAATCTCAATTGTCCCATAAGGATATTGAGTTGGCGGTTAAGACCATGCTGGAGCATATGTCAGAAACGCTGGCCACGGGCGAGCGCATCGAGATTCGCGGCTTCGGTAGCTTTTCCCTGCACTACCGCGCTCCGCGTCTGGGTCGCAACCCGAAAACAGGCGAAACGGTGCAGCTGCCGGGTAAGTATGTACCTCACTTTAAGCCCGGCAAGGAAATGCGTGAGCGGGTGAATTTAGGCTTACTGAAGAACTGATCTGCTGATGATGAATCCACACAAACGGTATGGTCTTGCGGCCATACCGTTTTTTTTATGGAATGAGATGTAATGGGCTTGCTGAAGAAGATTCTTTTCCTGATATTCCTGATTGCTATTCTGGCTTACGGCGCAGTGTTTGCTGTTGAGAACGATACGCGTGTGCCGCTGGACCTGCTCTTTATGAAGTTGCCAGAGCTGCGTCTCTCACTGTGGTTAGTGGCTGCCTTTATCGTGGGTGGCCTTAGCGGCCTGCTAATCGGCACATTAAAACTGATACAATCGAAGGGTCAGTATCAGTTAGTGTGCAGAAAACTGGCAAAAGCCGAAAAAGAACTTAATCAGCTGAGAGCAAGCTCACCCAAGTCCTGATATGCCGGAATTAAGCGACGTACTACTCATAGTCGTGGCCATTGCCATAGGTTGGGTGCTGGGCAAATGGAAGCGCAGCGCGAGTGAATCTGAGAAATCAGAGTCACCGGACGCGAGTGTGGCTTACTATAAGGGCCTTAATTTTCTGCTCCATGAACAGCCGGATGTTGCGATAGATAGCTTTGTCGGCTCACTGGATGTCAACAGCGATACTCTGGAAACCCATTTGGCCGTCGGCAGTTTGCTGCGCCGTAAAGGCGAAGTTGACCGCGCAATTCGCATACATCAAAACCTGTTGGCCAGACCCAGCCTCGGTGGTGATCAATTGCACCAGGTCCACATGGAGCTCGCCCGCGATTATATAAGCGCGGGTCTGTTGGATCGCGCCGAGCGAATGCTTCGCGACCTTTTGCAACAGTCTCAGGCCTGGCGTCGAACGGCGCTAAGGCACCTGCTTGAGATATATCAGGATGAAAAGGAGTGGGATCGCGCCATCGATGTGGGTAAGGAGCTGGTGCCGAAGAAGAACTGGCTTCGCTCAAGCTCCCACGTTGACGAAGACATTCACCGCGCCCTTGCTCATTTTCTCTGTGAAAAGGCTGAAGTGGCTTATCATTCGCAAGACCTGCATGGGGCGCGCAGCGCGTTGAAGCAGGCCCTGCATTACGACCGAAATTGTGTGCGAGCTTCAATCTTGTTGGGTGCTATCGAGCTTGATTGCGGTCACACTGCCGCCGCTATCAAAGCCTATAAACGGGTGTTCAACCAGAATAAGCTTTTTATCGGCGAAGTGCTCGAGCCTCTGCATAAAGCCTTTCGCAAGCAGTCTGAAGAGGCGGAATTAATAAACTACCTCATGGCCTGTTACGAAGACTACCCCGGTACCGCCGTGCTGCTGAAGCTGGTTGAGTTGATTGAGGGTAACCAGCAGGCGGCAGAGGCAGAGGCTTATTTAGCGCAACAACTCAAACGGCGTCCGACTTTGCGCGGGCTACTGGCGCTGATTAATTTTCAAGCGCCAAAAGCCAGTGACTCAGCGCGCGAAAATCTTGAAGTGCTGCAGCGAATGCTCAGCGAGCTGCTGTCCGAAAAGCCGCAATATCAGTGCGATCACTGCGGATTTGCCGGTCAGCAATTGCATTGGTTGTGCCCAAGTTGTAAGCATTGGGGTCGTACTGCGCCGATTCGTGGCGCCGAAGGCGACTGATTGAACTAGGCCGCTGTGGAGTTTGTTGACCGGCGGAACGTAAGAGGAAGTAACATTGGCAGCAGATTCCCCCATTATTGTAGCGCTGGATTTCCCCAACTCGGCGCAGGCCCTGACTTTGGCCGAGCTGCTGGACCCTTCCTTGTGTCGTGTCAAAGTTGGCAAGGAGTTGTTTACGCGCGAGGGACCGGCCTTAGTCAAGGCTTTGATCAATTCCGGTTTTGAGGTCTTCCTCGACCTTAAGTTTCACGATATTCCCAATACGGTGGCAGCCGCAGTGCGCGCCGCCGCTGAATTGGGCGTCTGGATGGTGAATGTTCACGCCAGTGGCGGACCGCGAATGATGGAGGCCGCGCAGCAGGCGATCGCACCCATGGGGGAAAATGCGCCACTGCTTACCGCGGTTACGGTGCTGACCAGCATGGAGCAGGGTGAGTTGACTGCGATTGGGGTTAATCGAAGTATTGAGGAACATGTTGGTGCGCTGGCAGCACTTGCCAAGAATTGCGGTCTGGATGGGGTGGTATGCTCGGCCAATGAAGCTGCCGTCTTGCGTAAGGCGCAGGGAGCAGGCTTTTTGTTGGTGACACCGGGCATCCGCCCTGCAGATAGCGAGCACGGCGACCAGCGGCGCGTTGCAAGCCCTTCAGAAGCCCTGGCACGAGGTAGTGATTATCTGGTGATAGGGCGACCCATTACGCGGGCAGATTCCCCTCTGGACAGCCTCAAGCGGATTGCGCAGAGTATCGCTGCGCGCTAGTATTTACAGCGGCCCAGATTGGGTCGCTTCTCTAAAACACAAAGGAGTGTGTTATGAAAATACTAGTCTTGTCCCGTCGTTTTTTCCTTGCTTTGTTTTTACTGTCGGGCTTTGCCTTTGCAGCAGAGCCGCCCTCATCTGTCAACATCAATTCGGCTGATGCAAATACTATTGCGGCGGTGCTTAATGGTGTCGGGCTGGTGCGCGCGCAATCGATTGTAAAATGGCGCGAGGCGCACGGTCCGTTTACCAGCACAGAGCAACTAGTCGAGGTGAGCGGTATTGGCGCCGTTGTGCTGGAAAAGAATCGAAGCAAGATCGTTCTGGAATAAGCTAGGCTGTATTAAATCTAAGTCATGCCGCCTGCGGGCGGCTTTTTCATGATAATTTAAGCATATAAAACCTCTAAATCAGGGTGCCGATGTGCGCCGTGATGATTTATTGAAAACGTTTTGGGCGGTTCAGGCATGGCAGCATACGATGTGTTTAACGGGGATGCAGACGGCATCTGTTCTTTGGTGCAATTGCGTAATGCCGAAGCTCGTGAGGCCAAATTAATCACCGGTGTGAAGCGCGACATTGAGCTGTTATCTCAAGTCGATGGGGAGCAAGGCGACAAGATCACGGTGCTTGATATATCGCTGGATAAAAATCGTGATGCATTGCAGTCAGTACTGGCTGCTGGCGCAGAAGTATTCTACTCGGATCATCATTTCGCCGGTGACATCCCGGAGTCCCCCAAGCTTACGACGCTGATCAATACTGCCTCGGATGTTTGTACCAGTCTTTTAGTTAACGGCTATCTTAAAGGACAGTTTGCCGAGTGGGCGGTAGCTGGCGCCTTTGGAGACAATTTAAAAGCCAGTGCCCGCGCTGCGGCCAAACCGCTGTCGCTAAACGAGGATCAACTGAAGTGTTTGGAAAACCTCGGTATCTATATTAACTACAACGGCTATGGCTCCAATCTGGAAGACCTGCATTTTCACCCGGCTGATTTGTACCGGCAGGTTGAGGGCTATCATTCCCCTTTCGATTTTATTCAGGACAATCGCGAAGCGTTTGAAAAGTTGGAAAATGGCTATCATTCGGATATGGCGGCAGCCGGAGCCATCGGTCCCCAGAGCGCAAGCGAGGCGGCGGCCGTTTTTGTACTGCCCAATCAAGCCTGGGCGCGGCGTGTTAGCGGCGTGTATAGCAATGATCTGGCTAATGGCAGCCCGGATCGGGCCCACGCTGTGCTAACCCATAAAGACAATGGCAATTATCTGATTAGCGTGCGAGCGCCCCTGAATAATAAGCAGGGCGCGGATGAATTGTGCCGGCAATTTCCCACCGGCGGCGGTCGTGCTGCGGCAGCCGGTATTAATGATTTACCCTCGGATGCGCTGAGCCAGTTTATCGATCAATTCACCGACTTTTTTACGCGTCGTAACTGAGAATGTTTACCCCTGAAGCGATTCAGACACTGCTATTGATTGCGGGATGTTTCGGGCTGCTTGTTTTTACCCGTATTCCCCCCGATGTTGTGCTGCTAGCGGGCGTGGCGGTTCTGGTGTTCGCCAATATTCTAACGCCGGCAGAGGCGCTTGCAGGCGCGGCTACCGAGGGTTTGGCGACGGTGGCGGTGCTTTTCGTGGTTGCGCAGGCGCTGGCCGATACCGGCGTCGTCAGCTGGATATCCTACAATCTCTTGGGTCGGCCCAGGAATACGGCGGCGGCCCAGTTTCGCTTGATGGCGCCCGTTGCGATATTCAGTTCTGTATTAAATAACACGCCGGTCGTCGCAATGATGGTGCCTGCCGTGCGGGATTGGGCGCGGCGCAATAATATCTCCAGCTCACAATTAATGATCCCGCTGAGTTATGCCGCCATTATTGGCGGTACCTGTACCGTTGTTGGTACCAGTACCAATCTGGTGGTCAACGACATGCTCAAGGGGTATGCCGGCGGTGTCGGTCTGGATTTATTTGATCTAGCCTGGGTGGGAGTGCCCTGTGTCGTCGTGGTTATTTTATTTACCATTGTGACCAGTCGCTGGTTGTTGCCGGATCGTCAGGGGCAGGTACCGCGTTTCGAAGATGCGCGGCAATACGTGGTTGAAATGCTTGTTGATGCCGGAAGCCCCTTGTGCGGAAAAAGCATTGAAAATGCTGGTTTGCGACAGCTGCCCGGCATGTTTCTCATAGAGATAGACCGTGATGGACGTTTGCTAACGGCGGTGTCGCCGCGTGAGATCCTGCAGGCACATGATCGTCTTATTTTCGCTGGCGACGTACGTTCGGTTGTCGACTTGAAAAACATTCACGGTCTTCGTATGGCGGATGATCAAGTGTTTAAGCTCGACGCAGAACAGGCCGTTCGCAGTCTGGTGGAAGTGGTGGTATCGCCAAATTTTCCCTTTCTGGGCAAGTCCATTCGCGATATGGGTTTTCGCAACCACTACGGGGCGGTCATTATTGCAGTGTCGCGTGGCGGCCAGCATCTTAAAACCAAAATAGGCGATGTTGAACCGCGTCCGGGCGATACTTTTTTGCTTGAATGTCATGACGAATTTGTCGAGAGTCAGCGCTACTCGCGAGACTTTTTGCTCGTCAGTCAGATCGAAAACTCCCGCCCGGTGCGGCATGAGCAGCGTGGTGTCGCAGCGCTTATTTTGCTGGTTATGGTGGCCAGTGTTGCCGGTGGATTTTTGTCGATGTTCAAGGCGGCGGTTCTGGCGGCGGGTTTAATGGTATTGACCCGATGTGTGCGCACTCAGGATGCGCGTCGCAGCATTGATTGGCAGGTGTTGATGGTAATCGCAGCGGCCATTGCACTGGGTACGGCAATGCAGAAAACCGGCGCCGCACAGACCATTGCAGAGCTGATGGTTGGCATCTCGTCCGGTTCACCCATGGGATTACTGATCGCCTTGTTTACCCTGACCACGCTCTTTTCGGCGGTGATTTCGAATATGGCGGCGGCAGTATTGTTATTCCCTGTAGCGATGGCGGCCAGTGAGCAGTTGGGTGTCAGTGCTGTGCCCTTTGCCGTTACCCTGATGATAGGGGCATCGACCTGTTTCGCTACGCCGATTGGTTATCAGACCAATTTAATGGTCTACGGGCCGGGCAACTATCAGTTTCAGGATTTTATGAAGCTGGGAATACCGCTAACACTATTGGTCGGCATTGTGACCGTCGTGATTGTTCCCTTGGTGTGGTCTTTTTAAAGGCTAACTTTCCCCAAAGCCATAATGGCCTGCAACTGATTGCGAAGGGTTTCGTGGTTGCGGAAGGGGTACATGCGAATTGAAAGAATCATAACCCCCAAAAAACCTTTCAAGCTTTCAAGATCGACAACGTTACCGGTTTTGCGGCGGTACTGTAGATAGGGTTCGTCCAGTACGCGGGCCCAGTGATCACGAGACCCGGCTCCTTCAAAGTAATTTTTGATTTTTCCTGCATTTGCGCCTGAAACCAGATCATTGGTCCGGTTTTTGGACGTAAACTGTTGCGCGTAGCATAGGCACTCTTCCACGAGTCTTGGGAAATCATCGCGATATTGACGCGTTGATTCGAGCATTCCCTGGAAAAAGTCGTCTTGGCGGCGCGCCAGCAAGCTTTGGACGATGTCATCGCGGCTATCAAAATAGCGATAGATGGTTGGTCGAGAAACTTTGGCTTGCTTTGCAATTTCCGCAATCGTCGTTTTATCGATGCCCTTGCTGGTAACAACCTTGTAGGTTGCCATAAGGATATGATCTCTGGCGCGAAGCGGATCATCCTGGCGACTGCCTTTGCCCCAGCGGGTTTCGCTCGACATTATCGCTCCGATTGATGGCGGTATTGACTGAATTGTAAACCGAATCGACTGTGATTTTGTAGAAAATTGTAAATTAGATCACTTCGATGTCATGATTAGATTGGCTGAAAATGAGTAAATTTAGCGAATAGTGCCCGTATCTGTACTGAGTATCCGGTGCTGTTTTGCAAATGCAAAGATGTTACTTAGCGAAGCCGCAAATGATTTCCTCTAGGCAACAAGCTACGGTTGATCTAGCGATTTTTCTTATAAGGGACGAGTTCGAATGAAGTATCTTGCCGGCTCCATTGTAGCGATTTTTGTCTTACTTGCTGTCCTTGTATCCAGCCAAATGGGGAGTCGGCCGCCCTTGCCCCAGCAGCAGCTGTTTATCAACGGCGAAATTCTGACGATGGAAAGCGGCACTCCAGTAGCCGAAGCCATGTTGCTGGAGCGTGATCGCTTAGTTTGGCTGGGAAGCACCGCTCAGGCAAAACAGCTTTATCCCGATGTGCTGGCACAAGATCTTGCCGGCAAAACGGTATTGCCGGGATTTATTGACGCTCACGGGCATTTTCCCGGATCGGGTTTGAGTGCGTTCACACTCGACATGAATAGCCCTCCTATTGGCAAGGTAGAGAGCATTGCCGATATTCAAGCCATGCTGCGAGAGGTCACCGGGAAGCAGCAGGGCTGGATTTTAGGCATGGGTTACGACGACAGCCTGCTGAAAGAGGGCCGACACCCAAATCGCAGCGATCTCGACGCCGTAACGGGTGGGCAGCCAGCGTTTTTACTGCATGTCTCCGGTCATATGGGAGTTGCGAATACCGCCGCATTGGATCTTGCGGGCATCAATCGGCAGACACCCGACCCGGAGGGCGGTCGCATAGTGCGAGACACGCAGGGCGAAGCGACGGGTTTGCTACTTGAGACCGCTGCGGCGCCGGTGCAGGTGCTTGCAATGGATTTTAGCGCCGGCGATTTCTTTCGAATGATTGATGTAGCCTCCGCAGACTATCTTCGTGTTGGTGTAACCACCGCACAGAGCGGTGGAGTCGATGGACAAATGTTACAGGGCCTCTGGCTAGGGTCGCTGCTTAACCGGGTGCCCCAGCGACTCGAAGTTTGGCCTTTGTGGAAAGAGTTGGGCGAATCAGTAGTCAATGGCAGTTTCGCAATCATGCATTTTCAGTCGGAGCGTTTTCATGTTGGTGCAATTAAAATCATCGCTGATGGCAGTATACAGGGTTATACCGGCTATCTGGTCCGCCCTTATCATCAAGACTACGAGGGTGATGCGTCTTATCGCGGCTTTCCCTTAATGAGCCAGGAAGACTTGAATGCGCAGGTAGCGAGTGCGCAGGCAGCGGGTTACCAGTTGGCCATTCATGGCAACGGCGATGCCGCTATCGACATGATTTTGGATGCCATTGAAGCGGCTCAGCAAGCCTCACCGAAAGACGATATCCGGCACATTATAATTCACGCGCAAATGGCACGTGATGATCAGCTCATGCGAATGAAGCAACTGGGCGTTACGCCTTCGTTCTTTTCGGCCCATACCTATTACTGGGGGGATCGCCACCGGGATATTTTCATGGGGCCGGAGAGGTCTGCCAGAATGAGTCCAACCCGCTCGGCAGAAGAAATAGCGCTGCCTTACTCCGTTCATCTCGACACTCCGGTTGTGCCGATGGAACCCGTGCTACTGCTGTGGAGTACCGTCAATCGCCTGAGTGCATCGGGGGCTGTTATCGGAGCCGAGCAGCGCATAGGTGTTGAGCAGGCGCTGCGAGCCATGACAATTGATGCGGCTTGGCAGATACACAGGGACCACGAGTTGGGCTCATTGGCACCGGGCAAATTGGCCGATTTTATTGTGTTGGATAAAAATCCGCTGAGTGTCGAACCCGAGTTGCTGCGTGAATTGCAGGTAGAGGCTACCTATATTGGCGGTCGGCGCTATTATCAGCGGTCGGCGAACTAGTTCAGCGTTCCGAACAATCTGTCGTATAACAACGTGATCGTCGCGTAATTACCCTTGTGCATATTCTCGTGATGTATCGCGTGTTTCGCAGTAATCCAACTCAACGTTTTGAAGGGAAAGTAGGGCAGGTTTACATAGGTATGATTAATGGTGTTGACCTGAATGAATGCCAGATAAGCAATGATCATGGTGGCGACATGAAAGGTGCCAAGCACCAGCCCCATCAGCACGGCGCTACCCATAAATAGGGCAATGCCGATAAAGGTTTCCAGCGGGTGCACGTAAAAGCCATCAATATGCGTCGGTTTGCGTGCCTGATGGTGTAGCGCGTGTACTTGCCGGAAATAGCCTTGGCCGTGAAAAACAAAGCGGTGGGTTAGGTAGTAGAAAAAATCGTAAACCATCAAAATGGCTAGGGTTTCAAGCAATACAACCCAAACCGGCCGCGCTTCCAGCGTGACAAAAAAAGGCGCAATGGCGAAGAAAAAGGCCAAATTGGTCCAAAGACCAATGCGATTGTTAGCGGCAACTACCGGCGGATATTTGTCCTGGGCGAGCTTTTTCGCATCTTCTTCAAGATTGATTGCGCGCATTTTTTGCAGCGCCTTACTGCGAAAGGCCAGCCAATACCCCAGCTTACTCAACACGACGACCGTAAACAGAAAGACCAGTCCCGCTTGCCAGTTGTAACTCATAATATCCCCTAGGCACGAACACAGTTCAAACAGCATTGTAGCGCGTTGCGGCGCAGAGCCAATCGTTCCTTAATCTAAAGCTATGCTGGGATGAAACGCTGAACCATGCAGTGCAACAAATCGTTTTGTCGCTACTTTTCAGAGTGGGCCTTAATAAGCGTATCCGACATCGCTGGGAGCTTGTTACACTGTGGCAGGCTGAAAAACGGAATTCAGGGAGCCTAAACCAAAGGCAAAGGACTTGCTGAGCATTCCGCGCAAGCTGGCGCGGCAACGCAGATCGGGATTCGACTTACCGCGTAGCAAGAAGGGATTCTGTATAGCGAGGGGTAGCCATGGAGGCAAAGCGAGGTAGGGGAGTCATCCGGTCCGCTTTAGCGGAGATGTCCCACCATGCGTATATTCCTCCCGGCCTTGTTCTTCAGTGTTTTGGCAGGCCCACTTTTCGCAGGCCCCTGTACTGAAAATCTCCCCAAATCCTTTGGTCACGTTGTCGCAGATAGTGTTGTGGGTGTCTACGACGGCGACACGATTACCGTAAGCATTGAGAGTTGGCCCCGAATTATCG
>JBFJTG010000106.1:0-11269 GCA_041625575.1 Litorivivens sp. | reverse complement strand
AGGTCGACGGCCGACTTGCCACGCACGCCGGTGCGCAGAAATATGGCTAAAAGTTCAGCGTCCGAGAGGCTTTGGGGTCCATACTGCAGCAGGCGTTCACGGGGTCTTTCGGCGACGGGCCAGTCCCTGATTGTCATATCACCCTCCTTGGTGATGCCGCCAATAGTGAGGAATTGATCAAAAACTGTAATAATGGCGGCTGTTTAGCCATTATTCGACTTTGGGTGTTGTGCTGCAAGATGTCTCGTTTAAACAATCGTCATATTGTGCTCGGTATTACCGGGGGTATTGCAGCCTATAAAGCGGCGGAATTAGTGCGTCGCCTGAAGGAGCGTGGGGCCGACGTTCATGTGGTGATGACGGAGGCGGCGCGGGAGTTTATTACCCCGCTTACCCTGCAAGCCCTGTCCGGCAATCCAGTGCATACCTCACTACTGGACTCCGAGGCCGAGGCGGCTATGGGGCATATCGAACTGGCGCGCTGGGCGGACTTGCTACTGGTGGCTCCTGCGTCAGCGGACTTTCTGGCCCAGCTGGCCGGTGGTCACGCCGGAAATTTGCTGTCTACCTTGTGGCTGGCTTGCCAGTCCCATAAAGCGATTGCCCCGGCCATGAATCAGGCCATGTGGGCTGATCCCGCGACTCAGCGTAATCTTGCCTCTCTGGCCGAGGCGGGAGCCCATGTCTTTGGTCCGGCGGCTGGCGAGCAGGCCTGCGGTGATGTTGGTCTGGGGCGCATGCTTGAGGCGGTTCAGTTGGCAGATGCCGCAGAGAACTTATTTCAAAGCCGCGCACTCGATGGTGTGAGGCTGCTGATTACGGCAGGGCCCACCCGGGAAGCTATCGATCCGGTGCGTTACATTAGCAATCACAGTTCGGGCAAAATGGGCTACGCATTGGCGCGTGCCGCTGCCGATGCGGGGGCGACTGTCACCTTGGTGAGCGGGCCGGTGGCTTTGGCGACGCCAGACTCGGTTGATCGGATTGATGTGAGCAGCGCCCGAGATATGTTCGAGGCGGTGATGGCGCGTGCCCAAGAGGCAGATATCTTTATCGGTTGCGCCGCGGTGGCCGATTATCGTCCCGTGTCGGTTGCCGGGCAAAAAATAAAGAAAAATGATGACAGCATGCAGATTGAGCTAGTGAAAAATCCGGATATTATTTCTGCGGTTGCTGCGCTGAAGGATAAGCGTCCGTTTACCGTTGGCTTTGCCGCGGAAACTGAACGATTGCTGGAACATGCCCGTGGCAAATTACAGCGCAAGGCGCTGGATGTTGTAATTGCCAATAATGTTGCAGCCCAGGGAATTGGTTTTAATAGTGATGACAATGAAGTGGTGTTGGTCAGTGCAGACAAGCAGCAGGAATTGCCACGCATGGCCAAGCAGGCTTTGGCTGATGCCTTGATCAGGCAATTAGCTACAATGTATGGGGAGACTGCGTGAGTTTTGCAGGCAAGCCCGCCCGCGGGAGTAACAGATGAGGTACCGCTGGGCATGAAAGAAAAGCACCGCTTTGACGACCTTACGCGCTCGCATGTGTCGCAGCGAGGCAATCAATCCGATCAGGGTTGGCGTGCGCTTTTTCACGTGCGCAGCGGTGATTTAAATCGCGTGCTGCGCTCCCTCCCTATTGTGTTGCCCTTGGTAGCTGCACTGCTGGTGCTTGTGCTTAGCGCGGTCAATATGCGGATTTACCATCAGCAGGCCTTGGACGCATTGGAGCTGCAGGCAGAGGGCTATGCCCTGGGCATGAACCGCTTCTTTGAAAAGCTTAAAGAAGACGCCAGAATAGCTTTGGCTAGCCTTGATGGGAAAACGCAGAACGCGGTTTTTAACATCCCGGATGCAAGCGTTGCGAAACTGGTTCGCCTTGGCTCGCTTGGAATAGCCGACAAAGACAATCCTGAAATCGAAAAACTGCGCCATGTCGAACGCGATATGCTGCGCCGAAGCCTCGACTTACAAGGCCCCATACTGGACGCCTATAGCGACGGAACCCGCTGGACCTTAAGCCTTGCCCAGCCGGTAGAGGGTATTGGGGTGCTTCTGGTGAGTTACCCGGAGCAAATAATAAGACGCGAGTTAAGTCGGTTTATAGCGGGCGAGCCGTCGGCTCTGTCTTTGCGATTTAATGTAAAGGGCGGCTGGCGCGATGTGGCCGTCGTTGGTGAAGTCAATACACAAGAGAGTGTTACCACGCAAGCTCCCTTAAAGGACCCGCAATGGGCTGTACAGGTTGGCGTGGGTGAGTGGGTTTATAGCACCTGGATATTTCGAAACCTGTGGTTGTACGTTGTAGCAATCATTGCGCTAGCGGCTGTCTGTCTTCAGCTGATACTCGCGCTGCACCGAATGCGCCAGCGTAGACTCGCCATGCGTCGCAATGCAGCGAAGCTCGTTGAAGAACGTATAAGTCAGGATGAGCAGGAGCAGGACTTTCTGGCGTCGGTGTTTTCGGAGGGGCGCGCACGGGCTGATGAAAGTGGTGTAAAACCGAAGCCGACACCTCCCGCGGAAGACTCGCTGGCAGATGAAACTGCAGAGGGAATCAACGAGGCCTCTATCGAGGATGATGAGTTTCTGGATGTGTTGGAGGTGCCTGACGGTGCGGCAGCTTCGAGGCCGGTGGCGAATACTCCGACCACGCCCGCTATCCAGGCCGGGGCCGATTTTCCCGGCGAGATCTTTCGCGCCTACGATATTCGGGGGCACGCGGACGCTCAACTGACATCCGAATTATGTCGCAGTATCGGGCTGGCGGTGGGTGCCGAGCTAAAGCGGCGCAAACAGAGTCGTGTGTTGGTGGCCCGCGATGGGCGTAATAGTAGTCCGCGTATCCGTGACGCGCTGGTGGACGGTCTGCTAAACAGCGGCATCGACGTGACGGATTTGGGCGCTGTACCGACACCGCTGATGCATTTTGCAACCCATGAGTTGGCGGTTGAAAACGGCTTGATGATTACCGGCAGTCACAATGGACGTGAATGCAACGGTGTTAAGCTCGTGATGCAGGGAAAAAGCCTGACCGAGGATGATATCCATTCCCTGCGAAGCCGAATTGTCGAACAGCGCTTTGCTATCGTTGAGGGTGAGCGTGGTCGTTACACCAATAAAAGTATTGCCGATCGCTACGTCGAGCGGGTCTGCGAAGACGTCGTAGTCGCAAGGCGCCTGAAGGTGGTTGTGGACGGCGCCAACGGTATTACCGGCCCGATTGCACCTCGCGTGTTTCAGGCGCTGGGCTGTGTTGTCGAGCCGCTTTACTGCGAGCTGGATGGCGACTTTCCCAATCATGATCCCGATCCGACTCAGGCAGTCAATCTGCATGCATTGCAGGCCGCGGTTCGTGCGAAGCGTGCGGACGTCGGAATTGCCTTTGACGGAGACGGTGACCGGGTCGTGTTTGTAACCTCCACCGGGGAGGCTGTCTACCCGGACGAAGCGCTGATGATGCTTGCGCAGGATGTGGTAGCGAGAAATCCGGGTGCCACCGTGGTGTACGACGTTAAGTGCTCCAGCCATGTACCCCTGGTTGTGAGCGAGGCCGGCGGGGTTCCGGTGATGTGTCGCTCGGGGCATTCCTATGTCAAAAGTGCCGTAGAGGACACTGGCGCTTTACTGGGCGGTGAGTTTACCGGGCACATTTTTGTGCGTGAGCGCTGGTACGGCTTTGATGACGGCATTTACGTGGCGGCGCGCATGCTCGAATTACTGAGTCTGAGTTCGAAAAAACTTCACCAAATGCTGGCAAGCCTGCCGGCCAGTATCTCGACACCTGAATTATTGGTGGCAACAGATGAGCGGCAAAAGTTTGTGATTATTGAGCAGCTTAAGGCTGGCAATTACTTTGCCGATGCGCAGTTGAATATGCTCGACGGTATCCGGGCAGAATTTCCTTACGGCTGGGGTTTGGTGAGGGCATCGAATACCGGGCCGGCACTGAGCTTGCGATTTGAGGCCGATACAGAGGACAATCTCGTCAAAATTCAGAAGCTGTTTCGCCAAGCGATCAAACACGTTGACCCGACGCTAGCGCCAGGGTTTTAACCTATACGGGAATCAAATATGTCAGGAACTGTAAGCAGCGCGGCCGATATCGCCCGGGTGCTGACTGAAGCACTACCTTATATCCAGAAGTTTACCGGTAAGACCATCGTCGTTAAGTTTGGTGGCAACGCTATGGAGGGGGAAGACCTTAAGGAGCAGTTTGCGCGCGATATCGTTTTAATGAAGCTGGTTGGAATGAATCCCATCGTGGTGCACGGCGGCGGGCCTCAAATTGGTGATTTGTTAAAGAAACTCGGCATCGAGTCCAGCTTTGTCGACGGTATGCGCGTAACCGATAGCGCAACCATGGATGTTGTGGAGATGGTGCTGGGCGGCAGCGTTAACAAGGAAATCGTGTCACTATTAAACCGTAACGGCGGCAAGGCCATTGGTCTGACGGGCAAGGACGGGCAGCTGATTCGGGCGAAAAAGCTGAAAGTGAGTCGCCGCAGCCCCGAAATGTCTGCGCCGGAAATCATTGATATAGGGCACGTGGGCGAAGTTGAGTCTATCAATGCCGGGGTGATGGATATGCTGCTTGATAGTGACTTTATCCCCGTGATCGCCCCGATTGGCGTTGATGCGAACGGAGACAGCTACAACATTAACGCCGATTTGGTTGCGGGAAAAATGGCGGAGCACCTGCGCGCTGAGAAATTGATGCTGCTGACCAATGTTTCGGGTTTGATGGATGCAAATGGCAAGGTGCTGACCGGATTGAGCACAGAGCAGGTCGACGGCCTGATTGCCGATGGCACGATTTATGGCGGCATGCTTCCCAAGATTGGCTGTGCACTTGATGCCGTGAAGGCTGGGGTTGCCAGTGCACATATCATCGACGGCAGGGTGCCACATGCGGTATTGTTGGAAATATTCACGGATCGCGGTGTTGGCACCCTGATCACCAATCAAAAATAACGACTGACAAGATTATGGCTAAGCGTTCTTCGCGCAAACAGGAAATACTTGAAGCTCTGGCACGCATGCTGGAGGTTAACCCGGGTGATCGCATCACAACGGCAAAATTGGCAGAAGCGGTTGGCGTATCGGAGGCGGCCTTGTACCGCCATTTTCCCAGCAAGGCAAAAATGTTCGAAGGCTTGATAGAGTTTGTCGAAGATGCCGTATTTAGCCGTATTAAATTGATTATGGTTGAAGAGACCGAAGCCCTGCAGCGCTGTCACAAACTGCTGCACTTATTGCTGGGTTTTACCGAGCGGAATCCGGGTATAACGCGCATACTCAATGGCGATGCGCTGGCTGGCGAAACCGCTCGTTTGCGTTCACGGGTGCAGCAGTTTTACGAGCGTCTGGAGACGCAGATAAAGCAGATATTGCGGGAGGCCGAGCTCAATGAAGGCTTGCGTCCGCAGATTACCGTGTCGGCGGCCGCCAATTTATTGCTGGCTGCCGCAGAGGGCCGGATCGGGCAGTTTGTGCGAAGTGAATTCAAGCGCAGGCCAACGGAGCATTGGGACGAACAGTGGCAATTACTGACATCCCAGTTTTTCAGAGCCGTTCCGCAGGCACACAGCGCGGCTCAGGTCGAAACCGTCAATTAGCTAGCGCGGGTTAGCGTCGGCTTCCGATTTGCTTGAGTAATACGTCAAAGCGCTGGATATCGCGGTCGTAGCGAGCAGCAACCTCGTTCATTTCCCGGGCCCGCACCTCAATCAGCTCTTCCACATCGCCAAGCTGCGTTTTCATCGTGCGAATGGCATCTTTCTGCTCGGCGCTCACTTCAAGCCCTTGTCGGTCCGCCTCTGCTGCCCGAAACTCCTCGCGTTCTACTTGGGTTTTGAGGTAGTTCAAATTGCCCCTGAGAATGGACAGGCGAACCTGAATGTCGCCGAGGGCGCGCTTTTTCGCTGCTTTAATGTCGGCGACATCACTGTAGCGTAAGAGGAGGGACTCATCCCATTTTCGCTGCCGGTCGGCTTCCTCGGCGAGGCGCTCGGCCTCGGCGGCTGCTTTGGCAGCGGCTGCGTCAGCTGCAGCCGGCTGAACCGTTTTTATGACGGTCCCGTCGGGCCGTATAATTTCATAGCCATTGTTGACGGCTGAGGGCGGCAGGGTGTCGTTCAGTACCACATGCTTATTTTCGTCGACGTAGCGAAACAGTAACTTTTCCGCCGCCTGGGCTGTTCCACCCAGCGTGACACAGCCGAGCAGCAGAAAGCCGATCAGGTGCCGATTGGACTGTAGATGTTTGCTTGGCAACATTATTTGGCTACACACCGAATTCGCGACGGTACTCCTTAATAGCTTCAAGATTAGCAGCTTGAACGGGGTTTGTATGGAGATATTCCACAATGTCGGCAAGTTGCACAATACTGATGACCGGTACGCCGTACTCCTGTTCGACCTCCTGAATCGCAGAAAGTTGCGATTTTCCGCGTTCCTGCCGGTCCAGACCCACAATCACACCGGCCACTTCGGCGCCCGCTTGGCGGATGATGTCAACGGACTCGCGGATAGCTGTACCGGCCGTTATGACGTCGTCAATGATGAATACACGGCCCTGTAAGGGGGCGCCCACGATAACCCCGCCTTCGCCATGGGTTTTGGCCTCTTTGCGGTTGTAGGCAAAGGGTATGTTGCGCTGGTGTTGGTCGGCCAGGGCGCAGCTAGTTGCCGAGGCCAATACGATACCCTTGTAGGCAGGGCCGTATAAAACGTCGAAAGCCGGTGCCTTGTCCTGAATGGCCGCGGCGTAACAGCGAGCCAGAGAGGCCAGTGCGGCGCCCTGGTAAAATAATCCCGCATTGAAAAAATAGGGGCTGGTTCTACCCGATTTCAGCACGAATTGCCCAAAAGTCAGCGCTTTTGCCGCAATTGCCGCTTCAATAAATTGTTGTTGGTAACGTTCCATAGTAATCTCTAGTGTGTAACTCAGAGTATCCAGGCTCTTGCCTGCGCACAACAGGCCATTGTAGCAGCCAAAGGCCAGCAATAAAAAAGGCTGTGTTGCGACAACGAATTGCGGGATTCAATAATAAGACCCGCTGAAATTGAGTTTTATAATCTCGAGCTTATTGGGTTTTTAATGCGAATAATCAGCTTCTGTGCCAACGGCATTGTCGATGCCGCCGAGCGTGGCTTCTTTAAGTGGATCGAAGAGCAGGACGCCGACATTGTCTGCGTGCAAAATGTTGGCATTCAGGAATACAAGCTGCGGGATCCCGTGTATTTCCCACAGGGTTACAATGCGTACTTTGTTGACTCTTCCGAGCCCAATAGCAATGGCGTGGCCATATACACCCGCAAACTGCCCAAAGCCATCATGTACGGCTTGGGCTTTGCCGACTTCGATATGGAAGGGCGCTACATTCAGGCTGACTTCGATGACCTGAGTGTCTGTTGTTTGCTGGCCCCCTCGGCCTACCCGAAAGACAGCAAGGCGCAGGCCAAAAAGGGCGAGTTTTTCGACCTCTACTACAATCATCTCAATAAAATCCGCAACAAGCGCCGCGAGTTTGTGATTTGCGGTAACTGGAACATGGTCCACCGCAATATCGACGTGCAAGACCCGGAAGCGGCCCAGGGCCTTTCCGGCTTTCTGGGTGAAGAGCAGCAATGGATGGAACGACTATTCCACGAGCTGGGTTATGTGGATGCGTTTCGAACGGTCAACCGCGATGCGGATGAGTTTACCTGGTGGCCGGATGGCGAGCAGGGGAAAAATGGTTGGCGGGTAGACTATCAAATCGTGTCAGCACGCTTTAAGTCCTGCATTGAGTACGGCACCATTTATAAGAATCAGCAATTTGGTGACCATGCGCCGGTGATTATGGATTACGATTACGAGCTGCCCGAAGCCGAGTTTTAGTTCAATCCCCCTCACCTCAACCCTCACGAATCGTCGCACCGCCCCGAAGGAGAGGGGGCGCACTGATTGGCTGCTTCTCCCTTTGGACACCGGAGCTGGCGACGGTGGCGAAACCCTGAACACCGAACACTCCCGAGGCCAAGTCGCCTTGACGCCACAACGTTATAACGCTAAGGTGCTTTTGTGTGTATCATCCGGAGATTGCCATGAACGAGACGTCAAAGCGTTCCACGGTTTATTTTGACCCTCAACTGCACGCTGCACTCCGCCTGAAGGCTGCTCATACCCACCGCTCCCTATCAGATATTGTCAACGATGCTGTGCGCGCGGCATTGGCGGAGGATCAGGAAGATTTGGCGGCGTTCGAGGAACGTGTTTCCGAGCCGACGATAAGCTATGAAGCCTTGCTGAATGATTTAAAGGCCCATGGCAAATTATAAACTCGTCTTCAAAAAATCCGTTTCAAAGGATCTGCGGCCGCTCCCCAAAATCGATGTTACCCGTATTCTTAAGCGTATAAAGGCGCTGCAAGACAATCCCCGGCCCGAAGGCAGCGAAAAGCTCTCAGGGCAAGAGCGTTACCGGATTCGGCAAGGTGTATACCGCATCATATACGAAGTGGCTGACGAGCTTCTTGTGGTAACGGTAGTGAAAGTGGGGCACCGAAAGCATATCTACAAACGCAGCTAACTCTCAATAACTCTTGAGAGCCTTTGATTTCCCCAGGGGCCATGTTTTTATCCGAACACCGGAAATTGAAGCCGAGCACTTATACTTCTCCCGAGCGCCCGCAGGGTCAGGCTCTGCCTGATTAATAAGCCTCAGGCGCCAGTCTGGCCCGCGAAGCGTAGGGACTAATTTGCTGGCGACCCCTCTCCTCTGCCCAGATGCGCCAATATCGCCGAATTCAATGCCTCTTCAATCTGCGCCTTGTGGTGCATGGCCTCACCAATGCGCGAGGTAATGTGTGCTTGCTCGCCTTGTTTGTCGCGATAGTGAATTTGGTTGACGTAGCAGAAACGCGTGCGGTGCAGGGGCAGTTCTTCACAGACGTATTCTGCCGCTCGCTTCAAAATATCTTTTCCGTGCTGGGCAAAATATAAGGTTTTCTGGTTGATGCTGATATCAAAGCGGTGGCTGTCATCGACGGATCGGTGTGCCAGCATGCGCACGACGATGCGCAGGGTGTCGGCCTGGGTGTCGTTACCCAGAGGATGGCTTTGCCAGTCCTTACCCTTGCGCTCCAGCAGAAACCATTGTATCGGCAGTCCGCTGAAGTGCTCTCGTCGCAGCGTGTTCACAAAGCTTGTTAAATGACCCAGCATGAGCGCCTTGTTGTCACAGAGCAGTGTTTGATAGTGAAGTGCGCCGCAGCCATCGAGTATGAAAACGTCGGCGGCTTCTTCGCGCTGTCGAAAGAATACTTTCAGTTGCTGTTCTTGTTGGTGTTGAATAACAGCGCGCAGGGCGGCCAGTGTCGGGCCAGTGCTGGCAATTTCAATGTGGCCACAAGTAGGCTGTTTGGCGGCCAGCAAGCCGATAAGCTCCGTCGCCGTGCCGGCGCGCAGCATGACTATCCGGTTCTCCAGACTTTGCAACAAGTAGTAGTTGCTGCCGCTGGCCATAATGAAGCGGTCGCCGGTTTTGCATTCGGGGCGCTGAAAGAATTGCACGCTTTCACTCATCAAGGCTTCGAAGCTCGCTGCTGAAGGATCGCTCCCGCTGCCGGAGAAAGGCCTGACGATAATCTTGGGTGCTTTGCCGCGACGCGGAATTTTTTTGATGATCTGGTAGATGGCGTCACCAGTAGCGTGCTCACCCAGCAGTGCGCTGCACGTTACCTCGCCCCAGCTGTTAACCGAGATGAGGTCAATATGGCGAACGCCAGGGCTGTCGATGTTCTGGTTGCCGACAATGCAGATCAGAGTTTCTATACTCTTGGGCGACTCAAAGCGGCCGTGTTCATCGGCCTGGCTTGCATAGGAGCCGGCCGGCAGGTGTTGTTTCAGTGTTTGTACCAGACTTTCCAACTTGCCCCGGTGGTGGTGGGGGTGGTCCGAGACCAGGTGCAGTTTGGTTTCGCTATTGATTAGGCGGTTACATAGGCACCAGCACAGTAGGGCGGGCAGACTGTTTCCGTCTCTCAGCGGCGCCTTGTTCTGCCGGAGAGTGGTGCCTGCGCTGCCGGCGATCAGTGCCCAACTCGCCCGGTTAGGGTCACTTTTGCCCAGATAGTAAAAGCTGAGGTGCTTTTCCGCCAACTCCCCGGCAATATCGTGATTAATCCATTCAACTTTATCGGGCTGGCGCTCAAAGGCAGAGAACAACTTGCGCCCAAGAATCGTCATTTCGTGGGAGCTAATGAGTTGCTCTGCTGCGTTGTCGCGGGCAAATTCCTGCAGAAAGCGATAGCTCCCGGTCAATTCACGCACCAGCGACAGGTGTTCCTCGCGCGCACGGCGTACTTTCCACAAGTCCCTCATATCCAAATTGCGGAGGTGGTCGTGGGTCCAGCCCCAGCTCTGGGTCATGTTTTTCAGCGTTTGCTCGCGCCAGTTGGCGGCCTGGGGCAACAGGCTCAGTTTGACCTCGGTTTTGAAATAGAGCGCACGCCGCAGTAGTTCCAGGCGGGCATCTTCGCCTCTTTCCAGTAAGTAATTTTCAAGGCGCTCGTAGATCAATTGGTAGGGGTCGTAAGCAAGTTCCTGAGTGTGCGGGGAATGCAAGGCAGCCTTGATTTGTTGTGAGATAGGCTGATTGTCGAGGTGCTGCCGCGCATAAACTTCAATAAGCAGCAGCTTGATTAAGGATTTATGGGGTGCGCTGATGGCCTTAAAAAGCTGCCATATACCGGCACCAACGTATTCGCCGGGAGGGATATGATGCACGTTGCCGAAATCCAGCGTCTCCTCGCGCAGACGGCGATGCTTGCGCAGCAGCTGTTGTTTGGTGGCATCGTAGTCGGAAGATTCTGCGGTTATAAACCACCACAAGGGCTGCTTGCCCGCGAGCAAAATGGCGCTGCGGTAAAATTCATCCAGCAACAGGAAATGCTGCGTGCTGCCGCAATCTTCAGCGCTCAGCGCCTTGCGTTCACCGGCGCGGAATTCGTCGGCGCACATCAGGAAAAAATGAACTTCCAGTCCGAGTGCGGCCTCGGCGTAGCGAGTGATCGCGTCGGCCTTTTCGCGTAACAGCCGGCGTTGATCGGGCGTGCAGGCACTGCTATGGCAGACCCAAACGTCAATGTCCGAAGAGTGAGCGTGGGCGATGCTGCCTACCGAGCCCATCAGAAACAAGGCTTCCACCGCGGGGGTGACGGCTCCGGTTTTCATTTGAAAGCTGCTGCTAAGATGCCGTTTTACACGTTGCAACATTTCGTCGCTGGGGT
>JBFJTG010000105.1:0-11376 GCA_041625575.1 Litorivivens sp. | reverse complement strand
GTGCAAGTGGCCCAACACACACCCGTGACCCTGAGGTTTTTCACGAATCAGAAAGACGAAGTCCATCTTCACGGCTACGACCTGACTGCGAGTCTGGAGCCCGGCGAAATTACAACAATGACCTTCATCGCCACAAACAGTGGTCGCTTTGAGATTGAGCTGCACAACTCGCATGCAAAGCTGGCTGTGCTCGAAGTGCAGCCTCGCTAAGGCTATTAAAGGGCTTTGTAATCGTTGCCAGGCGATAAGCTCGCAGTGTCGACTTTGCGCCGGTATAGGCCTTAGTAAATCTCCTGTTTGCGCCTGCGTTCTGCTAATGTACCTACTCCGTAGTATCTGATCATACTAATAACAGGAGATAACTCATGGAGCTAAAACCAAAAGTCCTCGCAGCAGTCTATTTTGTCACCGCTATTCTAGCGTTGGTGCTGACTTGGTGGCATTTGCCCGAGTATTCAGGTTCTGGCTTTATTGAGGCGAACAAGCTGTTCTGGAAGGATGCTTTATTCAATTCACACGCGGCGGGTCGTTTTCTCGTTATTGACCTGTTGTTCCTAGCCTTTGTTTGTAACGTCTGGATACTGTTAGAAGGGCGGCGTTTAAAAATGCGCTTTCTCTACGCCTACATTATTGGTGGTATTGTGGTAGCGATCAGCGTCACCTTTCCGTTATTTATGGCTGTGCGCACCCTGAAGCTGGCGCAAGCTGGTGAGGATGGCGGGAGTGGCGCGAGCGGCGAGCAGAATCAACTGACTCTGCTGGATTTCATTGCCTTAGTCTTCCTCTTTGGCACTACCTTGGCGGCTGGCATTATGATGATGTGATCGCGAGCGATTTTTTAGTGCTTTTGAATACGGATACCGGTTTTATATGACGCTTAGCGCGCTGCAAGAACACCACATAGAGAAAGCCCTGATAGCGAGGGATTCAGTTGAGGCCGTTCGGCTGTACAGTGAGGCACTGGGTTGCGGGCTTGCGCACGCAAAGCACGAGGTCGACAAGATTCTCGAGTTGCTTGTAGTTCAAAAGCCTGCGTATTTCAGGTATGAGCCTGTTGAGGTGTATGCGCAGGAGGAAACGCTTACGATAAACCGGTCAGGCATCGGGGCGTTTATGCTGATTGCTGTCGCCATGTATCACTTTTTTGCTGGGTAAGTTTCTGACTTAGTTGCGAATAACTTAATAAATGGAGTCATTGCTATGGATCTGATTCGTATTCTTTTTGCTGTGTTATTGCCACCTCTGGGCGTGTTTTTGCAAGTGGGCATTGGCAAGCATTTCTGGATAAATATTATTCTGACATTATTGGGCTATCTGCCGGGTATCATCCACGCGGTTTATATCATCGCCAAAAAATGACGGAAGAAGAGATTCAATTACGATTGCGGCGTAGTCGCCAACTGGCGACTCTGCTCGACAGCGCGTGGAATATTCCCTTTACACCTTGGCGCTTAGGGTTGGATTCATTGCTTGGGCTGCTGCCTATCGCGGGCGACTTGGTTAGCGCGCTGCTGGGATTGGGAATTGTTTGGCAGGCGCGACAACTTTCTGCACCCAAGACATTGCAGATAAAGATGCTGAGCAATCTTGGTCTCGACTTTCTACTAGGTAGTGTGCCTGTTATTGGCGATTTAGCCGACGTAGCCTGTCGTAAGAATATTCGCAATGCAGACGTGCTGGAAGAGTGGGCCTCGCGCGAAGGCAATACGGCGGCCCGGCAGACTTGATTCTGATATGAGCGATTCTAATTCCGCTCCCCCTGGCGTAGCGACTGGCGATAAGGTCATCTTGTTTGATGGTGTGTGTAAATTGTGTTCGGCGTGGTCGCGCTTTCTGATTCGTTTCGATAGCAAGCATCGTTTTAAATTAGCGACGGTTCAGTCTCCGGAAGGGCAGGCTATTCTTCAGTGGTATGGCTTGTCCGCCGACTACTACGAGTCCATGGTGCTTGTTGAGGGTGCCTCGCTTTATACCAAGACTTCAGCGGTGTTCAGAGTCCTGTGGCGACTGCCGTTCCCTTGGCCGGTGTTGTGTATTGGCTGGTTGCTTCCCTGGTTTTTACGCGACTGGATGTATGATCGAGTCGCTTTGAACCGTTACGCCTTGTTCGGTAAATTTGATGTCTGTGTGCTTCCGGAGAAGGATCACGACCGAAGGTTTCTGGGTGCCGGCGGCGATTAAGCCGCCCATATAGGCTTAAGGCCTGTTTCGCCCCAGCTGATCATGGCTCGATACCCACTCGTCCGAAACGATGGCTGCAGCCAGCGACAGATCGCCAGCCAGAACGGTAGCAGCAACAATTTCTGCAAGCTTTTTGGCCTTGCCTTGTCCATAGCAGCCCATCATTTCCAGACATTCTCGCTGGGTGGGTAAGCCTGTACCGCCACCGTAGCTGGCGCAGATGATAGAGGGCAGGGTCACCGAGTAGTACAGGTCGCCGTCATCAGTGAGTTCCATAAAGGCGATGCCGGTGTGCGACTCCACCACGTTGGCTTCGTCCTGCCCTGTTGCAATAAACATGGAGGCAATGCCGTTTGCCGAGTGTGGGCCGTTGTAGGCCGAGCCCGCGAGGATGCTACCGAGAATGGTGCGCTGGCGCAGTTTGACCATTTTGGCCGGGTCTGCGCGCATCAGGGTTTTGAGGAGGTCTTTCTTGATAACGGCCTCGGCAACAACGCGCTTGCCGCGCGGATGCAGCAAGTTCATATGCGAATGCTTTTTGTCGGTTTCTATGCCGGAGGATAGTGAGAAATTGGTAAAAGCACCGTCGTAGTTTTTGAGTATCCACTGGCAAGCGGTGTGGGTGGCTTTGCCCGTCATGTTTTGGCCGGCGGCGTCGCCGGTGGTGTAATTAAAACGGGTATAGAGTTTGTTGCCTATAACCCATTTTTGAATATGTTGAAGTTTGGCAATTGAACTGCTGCTTTCGGCGACTTCTTTAATAGCGTCGTATTCTGTTTCCAGCCAGCGTGAGAAGGCGATTGCTTCGCGGGCGGTGGCAAATTCAAATAGCGGCGCGCGCTGCATAAATTCGTCAACAACGGTAACGGATGCGCCGCCCGACTCGGATACAAGGCGCATGCCGCGTGAGTAGGACGCAACCAAAGTGCCCTCTGTGGTGGCCATGGGGATATAAAATTCCCCTTGGGCATGCTCGCCGTTTATGAGGTAGGGGCCCGCAACGCCCACGGGCATTTGCACAACGCCAATAAAATTTTCGGTATTGCCATTTACCGATTCGGGCGCAATAGAATAGTGGCTGGTATGCTCCAGCGAGGCCCCGGTTTTTTGTGTGATAAATTCCCGGCGTTGACGTGCTGCTTCTTCGGAATAGTTATTGTCTTTTAGGCGGGGTATTTTTCGGTCGTCGCTCATGGGCTCTCTCATGTACAAGGGGCTTATTGGGTCATATGTTGTAACGCCAATGTTCTCCGGCTTCAAGCACTATGCGCCCTTAAGTCGGATAATCGGGTTATAGTTGCGCAAATTGATGCGTATAAACAGTGCACAAAAACAGGATTGCTATGAAACGCGCCAGTAAAACACCGCGCCTCCCCAAGCTCATACTCTTCGATTGGCATGGCACGCTAGTGGATACGGCAGATGCCATGTTTAGCGCCATGGGCGATATGCTGCCGCAGCTGGAGGAGCTTGGGCTGGTGGAGGAGTTATTGCCCGAATCGGAATGCGCCAATGAGGATGATGCGCGCCTGGTGCGTTATATCCGTATATTTCGGAGCATGCACCCCCGGATTCTGGCCGAGCGTAGAGTATCGCGTACGGAAATTTTTAATGCGGTATTCGGTGATAATCGGGAGGCCAAGCGGCGTGCGCACGAGGCCTATAACCGATGCTACCAGAATCATTTTGGCAAGGTAAAACCCTTTCAGGACGGAATTTTTGAGTACCTGAGCGCGCTAAAAAATTTGGATATTCGGCTGGGCATTGCTACCAATCGCAGTCGGGAATTTCTCAACTACGAATTGGCTACCGTCGATGGTGGCCGCTGGGCAGGCTTGTTCGCGACTACGGTGTGTGCCGACGATGTGAGTGATTACAAACCTGACCCGCAAATGCTTCGGCGGGCTATGGCTGATATCAACTATTCAGCTAAAGGCGCGATGGAAGACGAAGTGTGGTACGTGGCCGATAGTCTGGTCGATATGCAAACCGCGCATAACGCGGGTGTTACCGGCGTTTTCTACAATGGTGGTTTTTGGGAAGCGGCAAAATTGAAACTGGCTTTGGGCAGTTTGAGACCCAAGGCGGTTATTAACAGTTTGGATGAGTTGTTTGATCTGCTTAAGCAGCAAGCCAACTCTGCTGCGCTAGATCGTGAACGTCCGCAGCGATCCCCGGGGCCTGTTCCGCCGCCACCGAGAATCGAGCCGGACTGGCATCCCGCCGTAGCTGAGCTAACGACACCTACCGTTATCCTGTTTGACTGGCACGCCACCTTGGTTGATACGCTCGATGCGATGTATCACGCCGTTGATGATATGTTGCCGGAATTGGCTGAATTGGGTTTGTTGGCGCGGATGGTCAAGCCCGGGTTTAGCCGCTCACCGGAAGATGCGAAACTGGTTGAGCACGTGCAGAGTTATAGTCGTCTGCATCCGAAGGTACGGGCCGACCGGAAAATATCGCGCACGGATATTTTTGAGGTGCTGTTCGGACCAGACGAAGAAGCCAAGCGAATTGCCCACAAAGCCTTTAATAAGCATTACCGCACGCATTACGGCGAGGTGGAGCCCTTCGAGCCGCGTGTGCGCGCCTTACTGGAGGGCTTGAGGAAGCTGCCTTTGAAAGTTGGCGTGATCACGAATCGTGATCGGGAATTTTTTGAGCATGAGTTGGCGGCGGTAGAAGGCACGGGCTGGGCCGAACTATTTGATACCGAAGTCTGCGGCGACGATACACCTTTGCGTAAGCCACATCCCGATCAGCTGCTTTTGGCCGCCGAAAAGCTGGGTGAAGCGGTGGCGCCGACTATTTGGTACGTGGGTGACAGTACCACTGATATTAATGCGGCCAAGCGTGCCGGTATGACGGCGGTATTCTTTAACGGCGCACAGTGGGATTTGCCCTGGCTGCAAAAAATCTTTCCCGGCAGTGACAGCCATCCCCATAAGCCCGATGTGGTTGTAAATGATTTTTCCGAGTTTTGGGCGTTGGTGTTGGCCTGCGAACGACGACGGCATTGAGCTGTCTGACTCGATGCTCAATGAAATAAGCTCTTACGCGCGAAAGCGCTTAGTAGTGGTACTCGCTCATCGGGCCCGTCATGATTGATTCAAAATCACAAAAACCTGCCAGCTCTTCATACATTTTTTGAACGACGGCGGGGTCACCAAAATAGCGCGATTCGTCGATGAAATCTTCCAGCGTTTTGAAGTGTTCCATAACGAGAGCGCGATAGGCGGGCGCCTTGTTCGTCAATGGCCGCACAACCGCATTGCGGATGTAGGACCAGCGCAGCGGGTGCAAAGCGAACGATAGTTCGGTGTGCTCTCGCCAGTTTTGATAAAAGTCAGATTCGCTAATGGCCTCGGGTTTTCCGTGGGCGGTGAATTGAGTGACGCCCGGCCTGCGCTCGGCGTGGCCCCAGTTTTGCTCACAGTTTTGCGGCACGGACTCGGTGACTAAATAGCCGTCGAGGTGGCAGCCGCTTGTAGCGAGAATACTTTCGAGTTGCTTGTGACAGTCGACTGAATCGACCCACAGGGATACGACTGCACCCGCGTCTTGCCAGTTGCCCGCGATACGCTGTGGTGCCGAGCTGCTGACTGTTCCGTCCAGATCGGCAATATTGAGCACAATATTGCGCGCGCCGGCTTTCTGAAGTGCCGGGGCAATGTCCTTGGAGAGACTCTGCTGTAAGGTTCCGGGGCTACTGCCCCGGTCGAGCAGGTAAACGAGTTTTTCCACGGGCTGATCTCTGGTGAGCGTGATGGGATGACGCTAACAGGCTGTGCGATCGGCAGCAATGATTACGCTGTTTTGCGAGCTGGCGGTTTAAGTTGCTGGACGCATGCCTATTAAAGCGAATTGTGTACTTGCTCTGGCTTGATGCTAATCCCGTTGCCAGCGAAACAATCTCGCGGCCAATAACAACATCACAATGGTCATTGCGAGCAGCGCGAATAGGTGATGGCTAACGCTGGCCAGTGTTGCGCCCTCAATCATGACGGCACGGGCTGCTTTAACGATGTGGGTCAGTGGCATGAGATCCGCAAACTGCTGCATCCAGGCGGGTGCGTTTTCAAGACTGAACCATATTTCAGAAAAAAACATCATGGGCCAGGTCAGTGTGTTGAGCAGACCTCCGGCCAGTTCTTCGCTGGCGGTGCGCGAGGCGATCACCAAGCCCAGCGACAACAGAGACAGTGCGCCGCAAAGCGCTATCAATAACAGGACGCTGTAACTTCCCAGCATCAGCAGATCTAAAAAATAGTCGCAGCCGAGAAAGATTAGACTGTTGACCAAAACGACGATAGCAAGGCGCGACGCCATCTGCGCGCTGATAAATTGCAGCGAGCTGACTGGCGTTGCCTGAAAGCGTTTGAGCACGCCATTTTGCCGGTAGCGCACAATCACGTAGCCAATGCCGAACAGCGCGGCAAACATCATGTTCATTGCCAGTACGCCGGGCATAACCCAGTCTACGTAGCGAATGGCGCGGCCGCTGAGGGTTTGCTCGTGCAGTGTTTTGTCGGCGTCCATGCTGCGCAAGAGTTCGCGTGCCGCGATTCCGCTGGCTGATTCGAGGTTGAGCCAGTAGTTCAGTGAGCCTTCGCGAACATCCACCAACAGATCTATCTGGTGATGGCGAACCTGTTCCAAAGCGCGGGCTTTATCATCGTAGTGAGTGCTTTCGACGTAACGCTGTTTTGCCAGATTCAGGCTGGCTATGTTTTGCTCACTCCCCATCACGCCCAATTGAATAATGGTTTCATTGGGGCGGGAGAAGGCGAGTGCGCAGCCCACAATTATCAGAAGCGGGAAAATAAATGCCCAGGATAGCGCGGCACGATCGCGGTAGAACTCCATATTCCGCGCTGCAAAGAGCGCCCAGAACTTATGCATGCTTATTCCCTCAGCGCGTGGCCGGTGAGCTTTAAAAACAGGTCTTCGAGGGTTGGGTTGTAAACGCGCAGGGTCGACAGGTCGGCATTGCTGCTTTGTAATTCCTGCAGAGTTTTTTCTACGCTGAGCGTTTCAATGGTCAATGTGCCGGGGCTGCGTGTAACTGTGCCGCTAATATGGGCGGCACTAAATTCATCGCCGGCCTCCAAAGACATCTGGCGGTGGGGCAGGTGTTCTTGCAGCAACTGGCGCGGTGAGCCCTGGGCAATAATTTTGCCGTGATCGACGATGACCAGATCGTCGCAAAGTGATTCTGCCTCGTCCATGTAATGCGTGGTCAAGATAACGGTTTTGCCCTGCTTTTTGATGTTGTCGATCAGATGCCAGAAGCGACGTCGCGATTGCGGATCCAGACCGGTGGTGGGTTCGTCGAGAAACACGATTTCAGGGTCGTTGATAAGCGCCAGTGCTAATAGGAGGCGTTGTTTCTGGCCGCCGGATAATTTATTCGCTTCCTGATTGAGAAACTCGCTCAAATCGCAGAGCTGGATCAGCTCGTCCATGGGCAGGGTTTTGTCGTAGAAGCTGTGAAACAATGTGAGTACTTCTCTGACCAGCAGAAAGTCGGGCAGTGCCGTGGATTGAAATTGAATGCCGCACTGCTGGGCGAAATCGGCGCCGCGCTCGCTACCTTTGTAGCGAATTTCTCCGCTGGTGGGTGTTTTAATGCCCTCGATCATTTCAATGGTGGTGGATTTGCCCGCCCCATTGGGCCCGAGCAAACCAAAGCAAATGCCGGCCGGAATGCTAAATGAAATGCCTTTAACCGCCTGAACATTTTTATAGTGCTTGGTGAGATTGTGAACTTCGAGTATCGGCATCATAAACAATTCGGCTGCTTGCATTGGCTCGGCGGCAGGGTAGGTGACCTTGTGCTGCGGCATAAAGCGCGGAAGTATAACATGACGTATCCGGTGCTCGTGCCGTATAGTTGGGTGAGATGAGAGTGCTATGTTTCGTAATCCCGCGTGGCGGAAATATCAATAACAACCCCATATTTGGCTAATGAATCCTCAAAATCCCGTTAGTTGGCGTGAAGCCATCCGTATTTACAGCAACCCGCGTGTTATCGCGATGTTCTTTCTTGGCTTTAGCGCCGGGCTGCCGTTTTTGCTGGTCTTTTCCACGCTCAGCGCGTGGCTGACGGATGCGGGTGTCAGTCGCACGGCCATTGGCTTTTTTGGCTGGATTGGCCTGACCTACTCCATCAAGGTGCTGTGGGCTCCGGTGGTGGACCGCCTAGTGCTGCCTTGGGGCACGCGCATGGGGCAGCGCCGCAGTTGGATATTACTGGGGCAGTGTGGAATCGCGCTGGGTTTGGCCCTGATGGCCATTATTGATCCGGTTCAGAATTTAACGGCGGTGGCCCTGATTGCTTTGCTGGTGGCCTTCTCGTCGGCGACCCAGGATGTGGCCGTTGACGCCTATCGCATTGAGGCGGTGATCACCGAATATCAGGGCGCGATGTCTGCCACCTATGTATTTGGCTATAAAGTGGCGCTGCTGGTTGCTGGCGCCGGTGCTTTGTTTATCGCGGATTTCGGCGGCTGGATGTTGGCCTATTTCAGTATGGCCGCGTGCATGGCCGTGGGTATAGTCACTGTCATCCTGATAGCGGAACCCGAACGGGAATTGCCCGAGGCGATTTTTGGTCGCAGCGGGGAGGGCTTTGCAAACAAGCTCATCGATTTGCAGCAGTGGTTTGTTGCCGCGGTGGTGAATCCCTTTACTGATTTTTTCCATCGCAATGGTCGCTTTGCGCTCATTATTCTTTTGTTTATTGCGGTGTTTCGACTGAGCGATATAACGATGGGGATTATGGCCAATCCCTTTTACCTGGACCTTGGTTTTAGCAAGTCAGAAATTGCCTCTGTGGCTAAAGTCTTCGGCTTTTTTATGAGTGTGGCGGGATCGTTTTTTTGTGGCGTGCTGGTGGTGCGCTGGGGCGTATACAAACCGCTTTTGCTAGGCGCTATTCTGGTCGCGTCCACTAATGTGTTGTTTGCGGTAATGGCCGGTATGGGCCCGGATATTCGTGCATTGATGGTGGTTATTAGCGCGGACAATATTAGTGGCGGCATAGCCGCAACAGCTTTTGTGGCTTATCTTTCCGGCTTAACCAATCGCGCCTACACGGCGACGCAGTATGCGCTGTTCAGTTCGCTGATGACCCTGCCCGGTAAGTTTTTCAGTGGTTTTTCCGGTGTGATCGTCGATGCCGGTGGCTATACGGAATTCTTTTTAATTGCCGCTGCCGTGGGTATTCCCGCCATCATTCTGGTGCCTGTCATTGCCCGGCATGAAACGGCCAGACGGACTCAGGCCTGAGTCTGTTTACTTCAGGGCTGCCAGCGGCATTCCCGCCAGCGCAGCCGACCGTTCGCCTCTGCGCTGCCTTCACTCAATAAGTGTTCGAGTTGGCGTTGATAGCCCACAGAATTAACCGGGAAACTTATTTTGCCCGTGGCATTCACCACGCGAAACCAGGGGAGTCGGGTGTCGCGCGGTAACTGGCTCAAGATGCGGCCAACCTGTCGCGCCTGTTTTGGCATGCCCGCCAGTTCCGCGAGCTGCCCGTAACTCACCAAACAGCCCTCGGGAATACTCGACAGTACGCGGTAAATGGCTTCGCGCGGTCTTTCTTCTCCGGCGGGCTTAGTGGGCGGTGTTTTTTTACCAGTAGGCACTGCTGGCCTTGCCGGTCGCTTCCTCTAGCCACGCCTCGTCGGATTCTTCGCTCACGCCCTCGAACAGAAAGGTAGACATATAGCGCTCTCCTGTGTCGGGCAACATGGCCAGAATGACGGTGCCGGGCTCTGCCGTTTCAGCAACTTTCAGCGCTGCGGCAACGGTTCCGCCTGCCGAGATACCGCAAAAAATCCCTTCTTGCTGTGCGAGTAGTCGGGCGGTGTCCCGGGCTTCAAGATCCGTTACCGGCCTGATTTCGTCGGCAACGGATTTGTCCAGAACCTTGGGCACAAAATCGGGTGTCCAGCCCTGAATCATATGTGGCTTCCATTCCTGTCCGCCCATTAGCTGCGCGCCCTCTGGCTCGGTCGCGATAATCTTGATGTCAGGTCGGGCCAGTTTCAGCATTTGTCCTGCTCCGGTCATGGTGCCGCCGGTGCCCCAGCCGGTAACCCAATAGTCCAGGCGCTTGCCGGCAAAATCGCGCAGAATTTCCGGGCCCGTGGTGTTTCGGTGGTAAGCGGGGTTCGCTTCATTTTCAAACTGGCTGGCGAGAAACCAGCCGTTGTCCTTGGCCAGTTTGGCGGCCAGCTCGACCATGCCGCTGCCGCGCTTCTCTTTGGGCGTTAAAATCACTTTGGCACCCAGTGCCTTCATAATTTTGCGGCGCTCGACGGAGAAGGTTTCAACCATCGTCGCTACGAAGGGATAGCCTTTGGCGGCGCAGACCATGGCCAGTGCGATACCGGTATTACCCGAGGTTGCTTCGATGACGGTTTGGCCGGGTTTGAGGGTGCCGCGCTTTTCCGCGTCCTCTATGATGCCGATGGCCAGCCGGTCTTTTACCGAGGCCAGAGGATTAAAAAACTCACATTTGACGTACATCGTGACATGGTCTGGAGCAAGTCTGTTCAGTCTGACAACGGGCGTGTTGCCAATAGTGCTGAGAATGGAATCGTGAATCATAGAGTTCTCCGGAGCGTTTGGTCAGCCGATAGCGGACTCCGAGGTTACGCTTTTCTTGTGTCAATTTCGAGAGTGATGCCGTCCTGCATAGTTGGGGGCGATAGGGGGAGTATCCGTGCGCACGAGAATTCTATAATCTCTCCCGTTAATTCAAATTGCTTCACTTTGCAGGGCTGATTGCAGGGCTGCGTCGGTTCACGCACGAGCTCAAAGGCTTGGGAAGCTCAATAACACTAAGCAGGAGAACACGATGACCCTATCGCTGGAGATTAACGAGGGAATGGCGCTGCTCACAATGCAGGCCGAAGGCAAATTCAATCCGGACAGTCTTGCTGCCTTTAATGGAGCACTGGATACCGTCATTGCCGATGAAAGTGCCAGCCTGCTGATTATTACCGGCCGCGACAAAAGCTTCGCTCAAGGTCTCGATCTCGACTTTTTGTACAGCGCGAGCCCGGATGCGGCTGTTAGCTTCGTCAATGATTGCATGCACATGGTAGGGCGCTTGTTGCAGTTTCCCTTGCCGGTGGTATCGACCATTAACGGCCATGCCTTTGGACTGGGCTTTATGATTGC
>JBFJTG010000104.1:0-11497 GCA_041625575.1 Litorivivens sp. | reverse complement strand
GCGGGGCATTGAGTCGCGGGCGTATTCGATTTCAAGCTGGGTGCCTTCAACGATCATCTGCGCCACTTCCTGTTGGAAGGTCTCGGTCCACAGCTGCGGGTTTTCGAGTTTGATCTGGTTGATCAAGTCGATGCCGAAGTTAAGGTGCATGGATTCGTCGCGCAGGATGTATTGGAACTGCTCGGCTACACCAGTCATCTTGTTGCGGCGGCCCATAGACAAGATTTGGGTAAAGCCACAGTAGAAGAAGATGCCTTCGGTGACGGCGTAGAAGCTGATCAGGTTGCGCAGCAATTCCTGGTCTGCTTCAGTGGTACCGGTTTTGAAGGTGGGGTCGCTCAGTGCGGCGGTGTGCTTGAGGCTCCATGCGGCTTTCTTGGCGATGGAGGGCAGCTCGCGGTACATGTTGAAGACTTCGCCTTCGTCCATGCCCAGCGACTCTACACAGTACTGGTAGGCGTGGGTGTGAATGGCTTCTTCAAAAGATTGACGCAGCAAGTACTGACGGCACTCAGGGTTTGTGATGTGGCGGTATGCGGCCAGTACCAGGTTGTTGGCAACCAGTGAGTCAGCGGTTGAGAAGTAACCCAGCGAGCGCATAACGATGCGACGTTCGTCGTCGGTCAGGCCTTCGGGGTTTTTCCACAGCGCGATGTCTGCGGTCATGTTTACTTCCTGGGGCATCCAGTGGTTGGCGCAACCGTCGAGGTATTTCTGCCAGGCCCAATCGTATTTGAAAGGCACGAGTTGGTTAACGTCGGCGCGGCAGTTGATGATGCGCTTGTCGTCAACTTCAATACGGGCAGCGCCCAGTTCCAGTTCGGCCAGGCCGGCTTCTACGTCAAGTTCGGCCAGGGCGCGTTCGGCGCGTGCTTGCAGAGACTCGTCGGCAATGATTTCGTCGCCGGTTGTTTCCAGTGGTGAAATTTCTAGCGGAGCACTTTCTACTGCTGTTCCTGCTGCTATCGGGGCGGGTGTTGGTTCCGCCGCCGGCGTAGCTGGCTGCTCGGTGTACGCTGCTTGCGCAGGTTCTTGCACAGCTGCTGCCGGCTCAGCCTTCGCAGCAGGCGGCGGAGGCGGTGGCATTTTCGCTTTTGAAGTGAGGGCGTCTAAGGCCTCATCGGTATCGTATTCGTCCCAGCTTAACATCGTGTTCCTTTGGCTCTTTACTGTATTAGTGTGTTGCATCGATACCCACCTCTTTAATCTTTTTATCGTTTGAACGGGTACTGCTGTTCAAGTTCAATTCCTTACTGACGTAAGTCAGAATCGGCGCCCCGATAAAACCAAGGCGCCGCTGCTGCATTACTGGCAAGCCTCGCAATCGGGTTCGTCGATAGCGCAGGCCTTGGGCACCGGTGCTGCGCTTGGTGCCGCCGACGGGGCTGCCGCCTTGGACGAAACCTTGTTGAGCGTGCCTTGGTCTACGGTTGATTTCTCGGTGCTGGTGGCGGCCAGTGCACGGAGGTAGTAAGTGGTTTTGAGGCCACGGAACCAAGCCATGCGGTAGGTAACGTCGAGCTTCTTGCCCGAAGCGCCAGCAATGTAGAGGTTCAGTGACTGAGCCTGGTCAATCCATTTCTGGCGACGTGAGGCGGCATCCACTAACCAGCGTGGCTCTACTTCAAAGGCGGTGGCGTAGAGTTCTTTCAGGTCTTGCGGAATACGGTCGATCTTCTGAACCGAGCCTTCGTAGTATTTCAGGTCGTTAACCATAACGCTGTCCCACAGGCCGCGCGCTTTGAGGTCGCGCACCAGGTAGGGGTTAACCACGGTGAATTCGCCCGAGAGGTTCGATTTCACAAACAGGTTTTGGTAAGTCGGTTCGATCGACTGCGAGACTCCGGTGATGTTGGCAATGGTGGCTGTTGGTGCAATGGCCATTACGTTGGAGTTGCGCATACCGTCTTTGAGGACTTTATTGCGCAGGGTTTTCCAATCCAGTGTTTCAGTGCGATCCACTTCGATGTAGTCGGCGCCACGTTCGTCAATGAGCTTGCTCAGTGAGTCGATGGGCAGAATGCCCTGGCTCCACAGTGAACCTTCGTAGCTCTGGTATTTACCGCGCTCTGCGGCGAGGTCGCTGGAGGCTTGGATAGCGTAGTAGCTAACGGCTTCCATTGAGCGGTCGGCAAAGTTCACCGCGCTGTCTGATGAGTAAGCAATGTGCTGCTTATACAGCGCGTCCTGGAAGCCCATGATGCCAAGGCCAACCGGGCGGTGCTTGAGGTTGGAGTTTTTGGCTTGTGGCACGGAGTAGTAGTTGATGTCGATAACGTTATCGAGCATGCGCACAGCGGTTTTGATGGTCTTGGCCAGTTTGGCGTGATCCAGACCATTTTCGTCGGTGTGCTGGGCCAGGTTGACCGAGCCAAGGTTACACACGGCAATTTCGTCATTGCTGGTGTTAAGCGTGATCTCGGTGCACAGGTTAGAGGAGTGCACAACGCCGGCGTGTTGTTGTGGGCTACGCAGGTTGCAAGGATCTTTGAAAGTGATCCATGGGTGGCCTGTTTCAAACAGCATGGACAGCATTTTGCGCCACAGGTCGGCGGCACGTACTTTCTTGAACAGTTTTAGCTCGCCGGTTTCACACATGCGCTCGTATTCTTCGTAGCGCTCTTCGAAGGCTTTGCCGTAAAGATCGTGCAGGTCTGGCGTGTTGCTGGGCGAGAACAGAGTCCAGTTGCCGTCCTGAAAAACGCGCTTCATGAACAAGTCGGGTACCCAGTTGGCGCTGTTCATATCGTGGGTGCGGCGGCGATCGTCACCTGTGTTTTTACGCAGCTCCAGAAATTCTTCAATGTCCAGGTGCCAGGTTTCCAGGTAGGCGCAGACTGCGCCCTTGCGTTTGCCGCCCTGGTTAACCGCTACGGCGGTGTCGTTGACGACTTTCAGGAAGGGCACAACACCTTGGGATTTGCCGTTGGTGCCTTTGATGTAAGAGCCCAGTGCGCGTACGGGCGTCCAGTCGTTGCCCAGACCGCCAGCCCATTTGGAGAGCATGGCATTGTCCTGGATAGCGCCGTAAATACCGTGCAGGTTGTCAGGCACGGTGGTGAGGTAGCAGCTGGACAGTTGCGGACGCAGGGTGCCGGCGTTGAACAGGGTAGGCGTGGAGCTCATGTAATCGAAGGAGCTCAGCAGTTCGTAGAATTCGATGGCGCGGCCGTTCTTGTCTTCTTCGGCGCTGGCCAGACCCATGGCAACACGCATGAAGAAGATTTGTGGCAATTCAATGCGCACGTCGTTGCTGTGGATGAAGTAACGGTCGTACAGGGTTTGCAGGCCGAGGTAGTTAAATTTGTAATCGTTCTGGGGGTTGAGGGCTTTGCCCAGACGCTCCAGATCGAAGTCGCGCAGCATGGGTGCCAGCAGTTCCAGCTCGATACCTTTTTCGATATAAACCGGCAGGGCCTTGGCGTAGTACTCAGCCATGTCGTGTTGGGTAGCGCTTTCGGCTATGCCGAGAAAGGACAGTGATTCGGCGCGCAGTTTGTCCAGCAGCAGGCGTGCAGTCACGTAGCTGTAGTTGTGTTCTTTTTCTACCAGTGAGCGGGCAGCGATCACCAGCGAGGTGTTGACCTCGTGCATGGCCACACCGTCGTACAGACCTTTGAGCACTTCGGTGAGTACCACTTCGGTGCTGACTTCGCTCAGGTTTTCGCAGGCTTCTTCAACAATAAATTCGAGGCGGCCAATGTCTAGGGGTGCTGTAGTGCCGTCATCCAGCGTAACGCGAATGCTGGGGTGAGCTTTTTCAGCCGGTGCGGCTTTTTTGCGCTCTTCGGCGCGGGCGGCGCGGTAGATCACGTAGTCGCGGGCAACCTTGTGCTCGCCGCTGCGCATCAGCGCCAGTTCTACCTGATCCTGAATGTCTTCAATGTGGATGGTGCCACCGGAGGGCATGCGACGTTTGAAGGTAGCCGACACCTGATTGGTCAGCTTTTCTACGGTTTCGTGTATGCGCGAGGACGCGGCGGCGTTGCCACCTTCAACCGCCAAAAAGGCCTTGGTGATGGCCACGGTGATCTTGTCATCGGTGTAGGGTACGACGGTGCCGTTGCGCTTGATAACGCGCAGCTGACCGGGCGCGGTGGCCTGAATTTCTGCAGGCGAATTGGTATTACCGTGCTGGGCAGGGGTGCTTTTTTGGCTTTCGACGTGGGTTTGCATGTGCTCTCCGGACCTTTATTAGCTCGTTTAGGGCGAGAAATCGCCTTCGCTATATCTGGTGTTTGATGTTGTACCGACTACTACATAGGGTGTTGCGTCGATACGAGTATTTTTTGCTGCCGCCTCCGATTGATTTCGTGCATCAATCTGCGGGGAAAACTAAGTAATCGTCGTCGAAATCCTTGCGAACTGAGCCGATCTTATTGTTTTAATCCCCTGACGGGCTGCCGTCCGTCCGTGTGGCTTTGCCGTCAAGAGCACAAGATAGTGCGGTTTTGCCTGGGGTGCAAGCACTAAATGTTGGGTGCAGCGTGTGGACAAGGTGTGGATAAGCCGGTGATAAGGTAGGCACTAACCCCGAGTGCCCCACCAGCACTGAATTGAGGGAAAACGGCGTCAACATGGACGGGAATTTAGTATTCAGACCGTCTTTTTATAAAAGTGGGGTGTCTTAGACGATTTGTGACTTTAGGGCTTTTAGGCGTGGTGCCCAAAGGCGATCAGGTGCTCGACATCGGCTTCTATGCTGATGGTTTCGCCCAGCTGAAAATCGCGGTGGCTGGGTAGCAGGGCTTCAACCGCGCTACCGGTTGGCAGGGCGAGGGTGTAGAGGGTTGCGCCGCCGGAGAAGATCTTTTTTTGTACCACGGCATCGATGCCGTCGAAATCGCTCAGGGTAATATCGTCGGGCCGCAGTAGCACCTCTACCGGCGAATCCACTTGCCAGGGATAGGCGCGATTGCCGTGCAGGTCGCCCAGCTCGGTTTTAACACTGTTGGGGCCGGTGACCACGCCCGGCAAAAAGCAGCCTTGGCCAACGAAGTCTGCCACCAGCCGGTTTTTGGGTTCGTGGTAGAGGTTGAATGGGGTGTCCCACTGTTGCAGGGCGCCGTGGTAGAGCAGGCCAATTTGGTCGCTAAAGGCGAAGGCTTCTTCCTGATCGTGGGTGACCAGAATGGCGCTGATGCCGTAATCCTTGAGAATGTCCCGCACTTCCAGACTCAGGCTTTTGCGCAGCTCGGCATCGAGATTGGAGAAGGGTTCGTCGAGCAATAAGAGTTTCGGTGCCGGTGCCAGCGCGCGAGCCAGGGCGACTCGCTGCTGCTGACCGCCGGATAGTTCGTGCGGATAGCGATCTTCAACCCCTTGCAGGCGCACTAAATCCAGCAGGCCGTGGACAAACTTTTTCTGTTGGGCGAGCGATACTTCGCGCAAGCCAAAGCAAATGTTTTCGCGCACGGTCATGTGGGGGAACAGGGCGTAATCCTGAAACACCATGCCTACGCGGCGTTGTTCGGGTGGCAGGGAAAAACCGGGTTTACTGAGCAGGGCATCGCCGAGCCGTATCTCACCGGTGCTCACGGCCTGAAAGCCGGCGATCGCGCGAAGCACCGTGGTTTTGCCACAGCCGCTGGGGCCGAGCAGGCAGCAAATATCGCCTTCGTTGACGTGAAAGTTGATGTCGCTAACGACGGACTCGCCGTCGTACTGGCATTGGATGTGGTTGACCTGTAGCACGGTTTAAATGTGGCCCGGTGGTAGTTGATGGCTGTTCGCCTGCAGGGCAGGCTCCTACAGTGCAGTGGCTGATTATGCCCTGTTTGTATCGGTAGGAGCGAGCCCTGCTCGCGAAGCTTGCGCTTGTTTCTGTTCGCCTGCAGGGCAGGCTCCTACGTGCTGCGTCTGTGTTTGTTCTGTAGGAGCGAGCCCTGCTCGCGAAGCTTGTGCTTGTTTCTGTTCGCCTGCGGGGCAGGCTCCTACGTGCTGCGTCTTTGTTTGTTTTGTAGGAGCGAGCCCTGCTCGCGAAGCTTGTGCTTGTTTCTGTTCGCCTGCGGGGCAGGCTCCTACGTGAAGATGTGTGGGAGCTCGCCTTGCTCGCGAATCTAGGCCTTGGCTTCCAGCAACAAAAATTCCATCAGGGCTTTTTGCGCGTGCAGGCGGTTTTCGGCTTCGTCCCAGATAACGGTATCGGGGCGGTCCATCAGTTCTTCTGAAATTTCTTCGCCCCGGTGCGCGGGCAAGCAGTGCATGTAGAGAGCATCGCTTTTGGCGTGTTTCATCAGTTCCTTGTTCACCTGAAAACCGGCGAACTGCCTGCGGCGCTGGGCCTTTTCCTTTTCCTGGCCCATGGAGGCCCAGACGTCGGTAACCAGCAAGTCGGCGTCTTTGGCGGCTTTGGAAGGAATGGTCGTCAGTCGCACGCGATCGCCCGCTTGCTTCATGAGGGCTGTGCTGGGCTCGAAACCGCGGGGGCAGGCGATGGCCAGTTCAAAATCAAACTGGATGGCGGCATTGATATAGGACTGGCACATATTGTTGCCATCGCCTATCCAGGCCACTTTTTTACCCTTAATGCTGCCGCGGTGCTCGATGTAAGTCTGCATGTCGGCGAGAAGCTGGCAGGGGTGAAAGTCATCGGTCAGTGCATTGATAACCGGCACCGAGGAATACTCGGCAAAGGTTTCGATAATGTCGTGCCCGAAGGTGCGCACCATGATGATGTCCATCATGGATGACATAACGCGCGCGCTGTCTTCTATCGGTTCGCCACGGCCCAATTGGGTGTGGTCGGGCGCCAGGAAGATGGCGTGCCCGCCCATTTGGGCAATGCCTGCCTCGAAGGAAATTCGGGTGCGGGTTGAGGACTTCTCAAACACCATGCCGAGTACGTGGTTTTGGAACCTCGGGATGTCGGTGCCTGCCTTGCGCTGTGCCTTCATCTCGATGGCGCGTGCGATCAGTTGCTGCAACTCCGCCGGCGAGAGATCCATTAAACTCAGAAAATGCCGGATAGCCATGTTTTTACTAATTCTCTATGTAAAGCGCGCCTAGGCGGCTGTAGATTGTTGCTGCCAGGCGTCAATCAGCGGGCATAGCAGATCAATCAGCCCCTGAATTTCTTGTTCGGTTATTGTCAGTGGTGGTAGCAAACGTATCACTTTGTCGGCGGTGACGTTTATCAGCAAGCCGGCGTCCAACGCGCGTTGAACGAGATCGCCGCAGGCAGCTGCCATTTCAATGCCTACCATCAGGCCTTTGCCGCGTATTTTAACCACGCGCTTGTTTGTGGCCAGACCTTGCTTGAGTCCGTTGAGCAGTAATTCGCCCATGGCTTCGGCATTTTCAATCAGCTTGTCTTTTTGCAGGGTCTCGACCACGGCCAGAGCGGCGGCGCAGGCGAGCGGGTTACCGCCAAAGGTGGAACCGTGATTGCCCGGTTTAAACAGCTTGGCTGCCGTGCCTTTGGCCAAACAGGCGCCAATGGGCACGCCGCCGCCGAGACCCTTGGCCGTGACAACGACGTCGGGATATACAGTGCTGTGCTGGTAGGCAAAATATTTGCCGGTTCTGCCGTTGCCGGTTTGCACTTCGTCGAGCATGAGCAACCAGTGATTCTTGTCGCAGAGCTCTCGCAGGGATTCCATAAAACCATCGGGCAGTATATTGATGCCGCCTTCGCCCTGAATAGGTTCAAGCAGTACTGCACACACGCTTTGGTTGTTTTTGCCGATTGTTTCCAGCGCTTTAATATCGCCATAGGGTGCGCGGGTAAAGCCGTTAATCAGCGGCTCGAAACCGGCCTGCACCTTGCGGTTGCCTGAAGCGGTTAGCGTCGCCATGGTGCGGCCGTGGAAAGCGTTTTCCATCACGATGATGGTGGGGCGTTCGATGTCGCGGCTGTGGCCGTACAGGCGGGCGAGCTTGATAGCGGCTTCGTTGCCTTCGGCGCCGGAGTTGCAGAAAAAGACATTGTCCATACCCGAGGCCGCGCATAGCGCGTCAGCCAGGGCCTGCTGGTTTTTTACGCCGTAGATATTGGAGGTGTGCAGTAATTCACCGGCCTGAGCCTGCAGGCGGCGCGTAAGTTCGGGGTGTGCGTGCCCCAGCGCATTTACGCCAATGCCACTGATGGCGTCGAGGTAGCGCTTGCCGTCGTCGTCATATAGCCAAACGCCTTTACCGTGAGAAAAACTCACTGGCAAACGATTGTAAGTCGACATCACCGTGCCTGTGCTCATTGCGGCAGATACCCTTGAATTTGATTAAGTGTCAGCGTACAAAAACGCAAAAAGGCAGCGCTTGCTGCCTATCCGAACTAGCCATCATATCGCCAAGTTGCGGCGCAGGCAATGCTATTTGCTGCGCCGTTTCAGGGAGTCTTGGTCTACTTGAACAGGCCCTGAAATTTCTCTCTGGCCTTGTCGCGCAGTTTTTCTTTGCTGCGATCGATTTCTTCGTTGGCCTTTTGCTTCACTTCGGCTTTAGCCATGCCGGCGAGGGTGTCGCGGAAGCGTGCCGTATCGAATTTGCAGGGCAGTCCTTTTTCGCCTGCGAGCTCGCCTTTGCATTTAACGGGAATGATGACGCCTTTGAGGCGTTCGTTGACCCGACAGGCGGGGGCGTCATCGACGGCGCCGAGAATTTTCAGGCCGGCTTTATAGTCCAGGCTTAAGGCCTGTGCGTCGATCAGGCCCTCACCTTGCACGGCCAAGCCCTTCACTTGTGCAGTAAGGGCGGTGTTGTTCAGGCTGTCGCCATTAATCAGGATGGCTCCGCTCAAATCTTCGAAGGGCGTGACTTTCGGCCAGGCCGAGGTGTCGATGCTTTCCTGATGGCTAAGGGCTATGCCCTGACAGGCCATGGCGGCCAGGCTGGTGCCTTCTAGTTTGCCTTCCTTGATAGCGAAGTCGGCCTGGCCCTTGGCATTTTTGCGCAGCACCGATACGCGATTGCCGGTGGTGGCAAGATTGATGTTGATATTGGCCAAACCGGAAAACTGCGTTACCTCCGCTAGCTGGGTGAGTAGTGGCAGGGTTTTGACGTCGGCAACATTGGCCTGTAACTGCCAGCGGGGTGTGTTGCTCTGGGCATTAATGGTGGCGTTTGTCTGGAAGGTTCCTTCGTACAATTGCCCGCTAAAGGGTTTGATCTGGATAATGCCCTCGGCAACATTGGCCTGAAGTTTGAGCTGGTTGACGGGTATTTCGCTGGCAATGAGCTGGCCGGCGTTCAGGCCGATATCAAGGCGTAAACCACGGATGGTTTCCAGTGGCAGCAGGTCGCTTTCGGGTTCCGGGGGCGTGCTCGCTGTTGCCTGCCCGGTAGTGGCGGGCTCGGATGGCGGCAGGTAGCGGTCGGTATTCATTTTGTCGAGATTTAGGCGGGCGTGCACAGCGCCGGTCTCGAGGGTGTAGTTCAGCTTGCCGGTCAGAGTTGATTCGTCCAGTCGCATGCTCACAGCGCTGAGATCAATACGTCCGGGCTCGCCGCCAACATCAGCGGACAGGGCGAATTTTTTGAATACGCTGGGGTCACTGGTGGGCGGTAAGCTTTGGCCGAGTTGTTTCATAAGTTCGCGCAGTGACAGCTCGGCGATGGAAAATTTGCCGCTGAGTTTTGGTGCGCCGGAATATTGGCTGACGGTGAGATCGCTGGCCAAGCTCATGTTCGCCAAGGTGGCGACCAGATCCTTGAGGCTGAGCGTTTCGTTTTTAAGGTCAGCGCTGACTGTGCCTTTCAGGGTGGCATTGACCGTGTTGCCGTTAAAAGGCGCGCCGGCAAGTTCAAAGCGGCTGTCGAGTTGGTCTAGCAGCAGGTTTTCAATGGCTTTGTCGGTGGTCAAAACGGTTTTGATATTGGCGCGAACGTCCAGCTGCGGTTCAGCGTTGGCGACATGAAATTGCAGTGACAGCGGAAAGGCTTGGCCCAGCGCGATATCGGATGCGCTGAGGTTGAAGTCGTCCAGCACGACTGCCTGCCCGGTGCTTTCGTCGCGATAGGAAATCGCAGCGCTGCCGATTTTGACCTGACTGACCTTGAAGTCGAGAGCTTTGCCCGTCTCGGCAGGAGGCTCGGTTTGAGTCGCTGCCGGCGGCGCTTTGCCATCGCTTTCGGGCATGATGCGTTCCCAGTTGCCACTACCTGATTTGTCTCTCACCAAGTCTACGTTCAAGCCTTCTAATTCAAAGGTATGCACCGAGGGCTGCATTTTCAGGAGCGACATCAACCCCACTCGCGCGACCAGCCGCTCCAGCTTGAGGAAGGGTGCTTCGTCCAGACGCGCGCTCACACTGTTCAACTCCAGTCCCAGCGGTGTCAGGGACCAGCCAATGTCGCCGTCGAGACTCAGGTCCAGTCGCGTGTGTTCCTCGGCCAGGGTTTCGATTTGGGGTTTGTAATCGTTGGGGTCCAGCACAAAGAGAACCACTGCGGCAGCAGAGGCAATAAGCGCGATGAGGGCGATTAGCGTGAACAGGACGTAGCGTAGTGCGGCAGGCATTGGACGATTCCTTTTGAACTGCGTGCAAGGTGGCGTTGGGCCACATTAATATAGCAGGACTGATGGATTCGTATCAGTTTGTCAGGCGATAAGTGTGATGAATTACTATTCTCTTTGTCGGATGCCGCTCAGAAAAGGTACAATAGCCTGCTGCCAGTAGGGCTCATTGATTAATGTAGTGAAGGTGAAGTATGGATATTGAAGACACGATCAAAAAGCAGATTGCGGATAACCCGATTATTCTGTACATGAAGGGCTCGCCGAATCAGCCTCAATGCGGTTTTTCTGCCCGCACCTCACAGGCCATCATGGCCTGCGGCGAACGATTCGCCTTTGTTGATATTTTGTCCAACCCGGACATCCGCGCCACGTTGCCGAAAATTGGCAACTGGCCAACCTTCCCGCAATTGTGGGTAGAGGGTGAGTTGATTGGCGGCTGCGACATCGTTTGCGAGATGCATGAAAACGGTGAGCTGCAGGAGCTGCTGAAAGAAGTGGGCGCAAAGCAACCGGTGGCTGAGTAGCTACTAGAGTTCGGACCCTTAAGAACCCAAGCAATAGAGCTTCAGAAAACCCGCGTGGCGCGAAGGCCCGGCGGGTTTTTTTGTGCCTCCGGTCGGGTCTATCAGATGGGAGATGAGGAGATTATAGTCTCTAAATCTAAATGATAATGCTTTTCATTTAGATTAACGACTGATATAGTTTTGCCTCTTTCAACAAATGATCAGGCTTGCCGGGGTGAGCCTGCACAGATAATCAAGCTCGTATGGGGGAATTTATAAATGAAGAAGACACACTTGGCCTTGGCTTTGGCCGCGCTGACACCGGTCGCTTTCGCCGCACCAAGCACGGAAGATATGTGGAAGACCATTCAGCAACAGCAGCAGGAAATTGAGCGTCTGAAAGCGCAAACTGCGCAAACTGACGCTAAAGTGGAAGCGACTGCCAGCGCCTTTGAAAATAACGGCAGCAACTGGATGAGCCGTACATCGATTGGCGGCTACGGCGAGCATCACTTTAATCACTTCGAAGATAAAAACG
>JBFJTG010000103.1:0-11510 GCA_041625575.1 Litorivivens sp. | reverse complement strand
GGGGACGGGCCCAAGCCCAAGGGGAAAAGCGTGCACACCATGAGAAAGAAGAACAGGGGGTTAGCCAATTCAGCGCGGCTGCGCAGCATGACCAGGAGTTCGCGCGTGAGTAATTCTTTCGCAAGCCCCAGCGGCGATAAGTGATTCATTCGCGCCCCTCGAGACGGAGGCTTCGCAAGGGCGAGACTCTGGTCAGGTCGTGATGAGTTGTCAGAACGACAGCTCCCCCGCCAGCGGCAAACTCGCTGATCCAGGTCTCCAGATCAAGCACAGCCTGCTTGTCGAGGGCCGTGAAGGGTTCGTCCAGCATCCACAGCGCTACCGGCGTCAAGAACAAGCGCGCAAGCGCGACACGACGCTGCTGACCGGCAGAGAGGTAGCGGCAAATCACGTCATCATAGCCGCCCAAGCCAACCCGCTCCAATGCGCTTTCCAACTCGCCATCGGATACTTTCCGGGACTGCAATGCAGCCAACCAACGCAGGTTTTCGCGGGGGCTGAGGGACATTTTGATAGCAGGAGAATGACCTAGAAAAAGGCTTTTCTGGCGCAATAGTGCCCGTTGATGGCCCCGCAGCAGCTGATTCTCAAAGTGAATTTCACCTTGGTACGCCGAATACAGGCCCGCCAGTATTCGCAGCAGGCTTGTTTTACCCGCGCCATTAGGGCCTTCCACCCGTAGGACGCTCCCCGCCGCTACGCTAAAGGACAGATCTGCTGCCAGACGGCGACCGTCGCGCTCGAACTCAAGCCCGCTTATGTCAAGAATCGGCTGCAAACGTCAAAGCCCCCACGGCGGAAAAAAGCGCGATTATAGACGAGCAGGAAGCAAATGCGGAGCCGTTGCCGTTCCGCCGCTCCGCTACAACGCTTTGCATCACTCGCTTGCGTCAACGATGGGCTGTGGATAGAAAAGAGGGTCAGCGGCATTCATTGCCGCGCACTCCACCGCCAACAGACGCTGATTGGCGCGCTCAAGACGCTCTCGCAGCGTCTCGGGATACTCCGGCATGATCCCGCTCGCACGGGCTGCCTCAATAAGACCAAGGTTTGCACAGGCGGCATCCGCTAGCAGCCCCAACAGCGCGGGATTCGGTAGGACAACTTTGCGAACCAAGCCCTGCGCCAGGCGCTCCGCTTGCTGACAGCAATCAGCCATACTGTCGTAGCCGGACATTTGTGCGGCGCCGCCCTTTAGGGTGTGGAATCCGCGTCGAATGTCTTCAGGTGCCTGAGCACTGGACCTACCCATGATGAACTCCCGAATAACCGTGAGTATCGTATTGACAAGGGATTCGGCCTCATCGAGGAAAAACAATCTCAACCCGGCATCGTCTTCAATCGACTGCATCTTTACCTGCCAATGAATTAAGTCCTTGCGCTCGCCCGCTTCGGGCCAGAATAGAGTTTATTTTATCCTGCAACACAGCTGCGCTGAAGGGCTTAACCATATACCCGTCCACACCGGCTTTCGCCGCAGCAATTATTTGATCGCGATTGGCATCTGCCGTCACGACTAAAACCGGCAATTTACATAAGGCATTGTCAGAGCGAACGGCCCGCAAGAGTTCCAACCCCGACATGCCCGGCATATTCAAGTCGGTAATCAGAAAGTCATATTCATCATTGTGAAGCATCGGTAAGGCGACAGTGCCATCCTCCGCCTCGTCAACTTGGGTATACCCTAATGTATGGAGCAGGTTTTTAATTATGCGACGCATCGTTGCGAAGTCGTCGACAACCAGAATTTTCATGCCTGTTAACTCACCAGCCATCAGCAAATATGCGGCTTCTACACTCCATTTGTTACGGCAGCACAGATCCAATCCGGCGAGCCCCAACCCCAGCGCCAAGCCTACACTGCCCGGCCAATCGACAACAGCGCTAGCCACAATAAAAGCAGCCATCGACAGTCCGGACAAAAGCCGGGCAAAAAAAAGACCGCCTTGCTGCTGCGAGGCGGCCCATAGCTTTCAAGAAGCGCCTCAAGGGACGCCAACCTGGACGGAGCGGCCGCCTCTCGGCGACGCTACGCGTACCACAATGAACTCGACTAACTCTCAATCTCGCAGAAAATGTCAGCCAAGACCGCGACATGTCCGTTTCAGCGAGAGTGCATTGGAATCGGTTCAGGATCGGCGACTGACGGCCTTATTGTAGTTTCGCCGGAAAGTGCATGCCGAGCCTGCTAGAAACCAGTATAGATAATAAAAATAAAATTTCCGTCGGCTGCGTCACACAGGCTTAGACTGAATTGAAATATTAACGATTTTCGAAAGAATCAGACTTACTTGCTGTCACCACGCAGCGATTTGACCCGGTCTGCTGCGGAGGCCAGCTCCGTCAGCCGGATCCCCAATTGTTCGTTCACAACCACCACCTCGCCTTTGGCGATGAGGCTCCCGTTTACCAGTACGTCGAGCGGCTCACCTGCGAGCCTGTCGAGTTCAACAACGGCGCCATGATTGAGGTTAAGCAAGTCCCGAACCGACAACTCTGCAGAACCGACTTCCATACTAATACGCACCGGTATGTCCATAACCAGATCCAGACTGGCCGGGCTACTGGTGACTGCAGCGGGAGCGTTATGGTCTACATCCCCATCCCAGGCTTCAAAGCGCGCCGGATCAGTCTTGCCCTTGCGCAGGCGCTGCAATTCTTCGAAATCGTCCATTCCCTACTCCTGATCCTTTTGTACTTTCACTGCCCAATGGCCGCCATAAACGCCCGTTCGCACTCGATGCACTGGCACTCCGGCTACCGTTAGCTCCGAACCCCGGCGCATATCCAGCGGAATAAAATCTCCTACAGACAGTCCCGCCAACTCTTGCAACGACAACTCTTTTTCCGCGACGCGGCACTGCGCCTTAACCACAATGCGTGCCAGCTGATGCTCAACCGCCTCACGCCACAAGCGATCGGAATCGGCGTTGTTCCCGCGCATCATGGCGTCCAGGCTATCCCGCACCGGCTCCAGCATAGCCTCGGGCATTACCAGCTGCAGTTCACCGCCAGCGCCACCAATATTGATCTGAAAGTTGCTAACGACAACGTTTTCCCCGGCACCGACGATGCTTGCCATCGAGGGATTCATTTCCGAACCTTGGGGTTTGCACTCGAACTCCAGCACCCCCCGCCAAATTTCTTCGAGATCGCTATACAGGCGTTCCAGCAAGCGCGACACAATTCGGGTTTCAGTCTCGGTAAACTCCCGCCCTTCAATTTTACTATGGCGACCACTGCCGCCAAAAAAATAGTCCACCATGCGGAAAACCAAACGCGCATCCAAGACAATGAGTGCCGAACCCTTTAACGGCAAGAGACTTATCAGATTCAGGCTGCTGGGTACGTACAGAGAGTGGAGGTAATCACCGTATTTCTGCACGATTATTGCCTGAGCTGCAACATCAACGTCCTGCTGTAACAGGCTGGAGAAATTAAGCCGCAGCCGACCGGCCAATCGTTGATTTAGAGACTCCAAGCCACTCAGCTTGCCTCGCACTATACGCTGCTGACCAGCCAGGTCGTATGTTCGAAGCCCTGCCCCGGATTGCGTTTTTTTCGGCGTCTCGGGGTCGACACTGGCAACCTGGTCCAGCAAAGCATCGATTTCAGCCTGAGAAAGGATATCTTTCATTTAGTTCACCGATGCCGGATCGGCGAGGCGCAGCTCGCCACCCACCACAATATCGCCAGCGGCGGCCATACGCCGCACGAGTGATAATACATCGCTGGCGGACTGCTGAATAAGATCTGCGCCAACGCCGGCAAACTGACGCAGCAGGGGCCGGACTGCCTTTGCGCGCGCTTTAGGCAAACGCTGTAGAAAACCTTCACGTGTATCCGGCTTACAACTGAGCAAGGCTCTCGCCAAAAGATCATCAGGTAATTGCTGCTGAACCTTGTGCCAATCGGCCGACGTTAAGGCGAGCAAATCGTCCATAGTGAACATTTGATCTTGCAACAAGGCGGCCAAAGACTGGTCGCGACGGTAGATGTCCTGCATTAGCGACTCTGCCCAGTCCGCCGACACTGACTTAAGAATGGCCGCAGCTTGTCGCTGCCCGGGACGGCCCGCCGACGTGGTTCGCGAGGGAGAAGCCAGTTTCTTTTCAATGAGTTCACTCACCGCTTCCACCGCAGTCGGTTGCAACTTATCGAGTTCGGCAACGCGCATCAACACATCGGCGCGCGAGCCTTCCGCCAAGCGTTCCAATACCTGTGTCGCCTTTTCCAGCTCCAGGCTGGCAACGACGATCGCCTGCAATTGCGGATGTTCGCCATTTATCAAATCAACAACCGCGTCGACGTCCAGCCAACGCAGGTTCTCAAGCAGGGGAGCATTGCTTTGCAAATCCGAAAAGCCCGAGAGCAGGCGCGAGCGCTTCTCACCGAGTGCACTTTCAAACAAGCCATGCATATCCCATTCGGACCTGACACCGAAGCCCGTGGCTTCCTGCACATCGTTATAAAACTGCACAACCGCGTAGCGCAGTACCGTGCGGCGAACCCTGGCAATTCTCACCATGATGTCGCCAAGAATCTGTATTTCTTTCGGTAAAAAATGCTGAATGACTGCCGCCGCACTCTCCTTGGGTAAGCTCAACAGCAACACCGCCGCCAGTTCACGCTGTGTCATTCCCCCGCTCTCGGCCGAGGCACTTGCCGCGGGTCGCATCCACATACGCAGTACCTGCGCCACACGTGCGGCGTCCTCGACAGCGAGTCTGCGGAAATTATCGAGATCAGTTTCCAGCTGGTCGCGGTAATAACTGCGATCCCGCTTGTTAGGTCCAAAATACCAGAAGCTAATCGCTCCCAGGACAAACAGCAGCGCGCCTAGAAAAAGCAATAAAACGGGGGAAAGGTTGGCGCCACCGCGCGTGCGCGCCAGCGAATCACTTTCCGACAGGGGAAGGGGACTTAGGACAAAAGCGCCCGCACGGCTCAAATCAACACCCAGTGTCGCCGCAACCAACTTGCGCAATTCAGGTTCTGCGTACTCACCGGAATAATGCTGATCAACCACCAACAGGACCTGGGCACCCGCTTCGGACTGCGAAATTTCCGCATGATAGCCCTTCACGCCAAATACAGCGTCCAGCACGGACAATAGCCGCTGGCGCGCTAAATCCCGCTCGCGACGAGCTTCCAGTTCGCCGGTATTCAGCGCCTGCGCCTGTACGGCAACCGTCGCCATACCATTAACTAACAGCAGGAGCACAAGACATTTTATTATGGGCTTCACTTTACGATGTTCCGCCTCTGACTCAGGGAAAGCTTTAGAAATCCGCTATCTACGTTGTTTTTTTAATGTAGCTACACCCAAGCATAGCGCCCGACATCGCAGGACACCAGCGCTAAGCTATATTGATCGCCTTGATTGTTGAAAGGCTTGGTCGCTTGAGCCTGAGATTGCGAAAATCGAAGAGCTCGCCATCAGCTAACTGCGAGGGAGCTATATTGCCGATGGCCGAAAAAATGGAATCCAGCCGCCCCGGATACTGTTTCTCCCAGTCAATCAGCATCTGCTTGATATTTTGACGCTGCAAATTTTCCTGAGACCCGCAGAGATTGCAGGGAATAATCGGGAATTCTTTCAAACTGGCGTAGGCGATCAGGTCAGACTCTTTACAGTATGCGAGAGGCCTTATCACGATATTTTGCTCGTCGTCACTTAACAGCTTGGGCGGCATTGCGCTGAGCTTGCCACCAAAAAACATATTCAGGAAGAGGGTTTCAATGATGTCATCGCGGTGATGCCCCAAGGCTATTTTTGTGGCACCGATCTCGGCCGCAAAGCCGTAAAGCGAGCCACGGCGCAGGCGCGAACACAGACCGCAGGTAGTTTTGCCCTCGGGTATAACAGATTTAACAATGCTGTAGGTGTCTTTTTCGAGAATGTGATACTCAATATCCAACTTATCCAAATAGGCAGGCAAAACCTCCTCGGGGAAACCAGGCTGCTTCTGGTCCATATTGACCGCGACCAGCTCAAATTTCACAGGGGCGCTTTTCTGTAGATTCATCAGAATATCCAGCATGGCGTAGGAGTCTTTGCCTTGTATCCGGAAGAATACCCTAAATATCCCCAAAATCCTTGCATTAAAAACAATATAAACCTTATATATCAAAAATATATAGCGATTAACGCAAGACGCACAGGTGAATTTTCTTTACAAATATATGCCATTTGGTAAAGAACAACTTCTGCATCGCATATCGAGTGCTTAGGAAGAGCAACAAAGCCTGAATATCCTTTACAAAACTTGATGTCGAGCGGGCGTCTGGATGAAGGGATCGGCATCCACTGCTGACGGGCTAGCTTGGAGATTTACCATGAGAAAGCATAAATACATCCAAACCCTCGTGGGGATCTAGCCCTAGCGCTTCGCAGTACTCAACAAACTCGGCCAGGTCAATTCGGCGCCGATTTTGCTCTAGTTTGCCAATCACACTGTGATGTCGCCCCACCAGAGCCCCTGCGTCACGCAGGGACAGGCCTAGTCCTTGACGCTTAGCTTTGAGCCAAGCGCGCAGCGCGGCGTACTTTCGTGAGTAGGCAGAGGGTTTCATTGTCTCGATAGTAGAGACGATATACAATGTCGCGAAATTCGAGACAGAAAGCCACATCAAACCCATGACCAGAACGCCGTATTTTGAGGCTAGCTTTCTCCGCGTTTTGAGCGGTATGGGAGACGAACCGTTCACACCTACTGATTTCTTAAAAGCTTACCAGGCCATCAAGAATGAGCACGGAAGGAACGACCGAAACTCACGCCAGTTCGTAAATCGAAATATCATCAGACTGATTAAATTCGGCCACGTGCTACAGGCAACTGACAACCAAGAAGACCCAAAATACTTGCGTGCCGCCAGCTCACCTAGAACCAAACCTCTCTCGAATGTTAAGAAGGACGATGCGCCTGATACCTCTACACCCGCAACAAGAAATATCTTGGTCGAAAAGCTGCACCAACAACGGATGGCGCTACTCAGCGTCATGGGTGAAGCTGAGGCCTATGAGGATATCTCTACTGAACGCCCTGATATGCATCAAATCATCCAGCCCCTGTACAATGACGCCCGAGACAAGGTTTCCAAACTCCACGGACGTGTAAAAGCACTCGAATCCCTGATTTCAGCAACACAAACCCGCAGCTCATGAGGCTACGGGCATGGCAAAGTGCTTGCATCAGTCAAGCCAAACAACACTTTGCACGCGGTATGCGACACTTCCTTTGTCTAGCCACGCCCGGCGCCGGGAAGACTCACATGGCCTCTACCCTTGCCGCTGACTTGCTAACAACGGGACAGATCGATCTCGTTATCTGCTTTGCACCTTCGGTCATAGTTGCCAACGATTTTCGAGACGCCCTTGAAGCTATGTGCGGTGAACGGTTTGATGGCCAACTCGGCGCCCGAGGAACCGCACTTACCTACCAAGCAATGCTGACCCAACCCGAGTCCTTCTGGGCACTACTCCGCAACAATCGGGTGCTGGTTATATTCGATGAAATTCACCATTGTGCCGGCCAAGACCCATCCGACGCCAACGCGTGGGGCGAGCGAATCATCACCCATGTTCAAAACCAAGCCGCCTTTACGCTTGCGCTGACTGGTACACCCTGGAGATCAGACCAGCGACCGATTGCCTTAGCGCGCTACGGGAACGATACGGTGGAGTGTGACTATCGTTATGGGTTGGACCGAGCCATTACCGACGCGGTGTGCAGAATTCCTGTACTTACCCTGATAGACAACGAATACGTAACCCTCCATACCAGCGATAGCTCCCGCGCCTTTAGCAGCCTGAAAAACCTTCTCAGCGCCCGTGTTTGCAGTTATGAGGATGTACTGCGCTCCGGAGATATGATCCGGTACTGCCTTAAAAAAGCTACAGACAAGCTAGATCAAGTTCGCAAACAACACCCTAACGCAGGCGGCCTAATCGTAGCAGCGAGCGTCGAACACGCTCACCAGATATCCAATTTGCTTCATTCAACATTTGGTGAGTCCGCTTGCATTGCAACCTATCAGGAGGCTGACGCACAGGGCATCATCCGTCGTTACAAACAAGGAGCTGGCAAATGGATCATTTCGGTCGGGATGATTAGCGAAGGAACGAACATTCCGAGACTCCGAGTCTGCTGCCATTTGACACGGATCAAAACTGAACTTTATTTCCGACAGGTGTTGGGCAGAATTCTCCGGGCAAAAGGCATACAAGGTGATCAAGCTTATTTCTATATGCCTGCCGAACCGACACTCGTGGAGTATGCCAATCGATTGATCGAGGATGTTCCCGACATACACACAGTTATAAGGGACTTTGGGCCGTCAATAGCGACGACAGGCGACCTCGATATTCAACCAGTAAATACGACTATCAGGGTTACTGCTGGCGGAGCAAATATCATCGAGATGGGTGGCACCGTGACAATGAAGCAAGACTGCAGCAGCAATGACACGCGCACAGAATCGCTTCCATCCTCAATCGTATCAGCAAACTACGAAAATCGGCTGGCTTGGTCGGAGCAATTTCGTGGCGATGTGCTATCGGTATTAGGCATCCCTTCTCACCTTAAAACCTAGAAGCTCCCTCTTATTGGCTGACCACCATGCTCTGGCCGCTCAAATTTCTCGGTGGCAGCCGTCGAACCTTCGAGATATGACTGCCATTCAGGCTCTTTCACAGAGTCTAATCCAAAAACATGCTGCCCTAGCTTTTCTCTCGTCACTAAGGAATTCTCACCAAGTTTTCTTTTCACACATAAAGTATAGCTCGCAGAGCTAGGTAACGTCATAAGTCAACTAATATCTCAGCCATAGAATATTCGACAAGAGAGCTAGAAAACGGACAACGCAAGGCGGAAAAATACCCTCAGTGCTGACTTGTATCCAAGAGCTTAAACAGTCATTAACGCGAATTCAGCAGTATATGCGGAACCACCCTCTCTTCGAAAGAAGAGTCAATTCAGACATAAGTTGGTCACTTTGGCGATCTATTGAAATTAGCGGACAGTGGAGACACTCAAGTATCCGCCCGCTCCCCATTGTTAGCAGACATGCATATTCAGACTGAAGTCTGCGATCGCTTTACTGGAGAATATCCCGTGAAATTACCAATCGCTGAACCTCGCTGGTGCCTTCATAGATGGTAGTAATGCGCACATCGCGGGCCATCCGTTCCAGCGGATACTCCTTGCTATAACCATGCCCGCCCAGCAACTGCAGGCCGGGATAACAGGCTTTATTCGCCGCCTCCGTGGCAAACAGTTTCGCCATGGAGGCCTGAATCGCGAAGGGTTTGCCCACTTCTTTCAGGCAGGCAGCCTACATCAGCAACAAACGTGCCGCTTCCATTTCGGTATAGCCATCAGCGAGCATCCACTGTAGACCCTGAAAGTTAGACAGGGGCTGACCAAATTGCTCACGTTCCTTGATGTAGTCGCGTCCACAATCCAGTACCGTCTGACCGATATCCAGCGCCAATGAACCAATCCCAATGCGACCTCCAGCCAGCTCACCTAAGGCTACCTGCAAGCCGCTATTTTCTTCTCCCATCAGCGCGCTGGCGGGGAAGCGGCAATCTTCAAAGTACACCGCATTGGTCGCGGAGACTTTCTGGCCCATCTACTCTTCCGCAGGGCCAGCCACTAGCCCGGAAATACCGTTTTCCACCAGAAAAACCGAGATGCCCTTGCCGCGTTTGGCTGTTTTGTAGGTAACCGCCCACACCACAAACAAACCAGCGTACTCGCCACTGGTTATATAGGCTTTGGAGACATTGAGAATATAACTGTCGCTATCTATTACTAGAGTAGTGCGCATACCCGCTGGATCAGAACCTGCGCCCGGCTCAGTGAGGCAGAATCGCGCCGGCGGTGTATTCACCCGAGGTAATTTTCGGCAGATATTTTTGCCGCTGCTCTTTATTACCCTTGGCCTGAATCAGGAACGCTTTTGCCTTTTTCTCCACTGCCGGTATATGCCATACTAACACCGCATCATAACTAAAAAAATTGGCGTACTAGGGCTTAGTCAGTGGAAATAGCAAAGCCAGAACACTCAGAGCAGTCCGTACTGGTTCGCGCGACCGTGCTAAATGGCTTCAGCGCGCTGCTAAGCTCCGTCAATAATCACACCAAAACCGACGCCATTACCTTGCTGAAATCAGTCGGCATTGATCCCGAGCGCATTGAAGACATTGAATACTTTTTTCCCTACAGCCGCTTTGCGGAACTATTAAAGATCACGGCCCGAGAGTGCGTGATACCAGACATTGGCCTCCGCTTTGCTTTTGGACAAAACTCGAAGATTTTAGGCCCCATTGCTTACCTGGTGCTTCACAGTGAAAATATAGCTCAAGGTATCCAAGACGTCGCTCGCTATCTCTATCACCTATCACCCGCTATAAGACTCTATATTCACGCACACCCCGCGCATCCAGAAGTTGGCATTGATCTCACTAACGTAGGTATTCCAGAGCCCCCTTTCGCGGTAGAACACAACATTGCCGCCACCTTCAATATTATGCGAGAATTTGCCCAAGGTGAACTGGCCGCTACCCGCGTACGCTTTCGCCACGACCAGATTGCGCCGACAGAAGTCTACCGGAATTTGTTCAAATGCCCGGTGGAATTCAACGCCGAGCGAAATTCTATCGAAATCCAACCTCAGGTACTGGCACTAAAGATTCAATCAGCTGACAGCGGTCTGCACGCATTAGTAAATGACTATTTCTCTATGCTGGAGGATTCTCGCAGCCTCCCGACGGGCGAACTCAGCTGGTCAGACAAGACCTATCACCTGATCGAAAAACTGATGCACTCCGGCCGAATTTCGCGACAGGATGTGGCCCGCCGACTAGGCCTGCACGAGCGCACCTTACAGCGCCGCCTTAAAGAAGAAGGCACCAGTTTTGAGGCACTGCTGGAGAAAGCTCGACGTGATCACGTGGCCAAGCTATTAAAACCCGACGGTCCCCCCCTAAGCCAGATAGCCGGGCTGCTGGGTTACTGTGAACAAAGCTCATTTATTCGGGCGTTCAAACGCTGGTATGGCGTGACACCTAGCCAGTATTTAAAAGACCATTAAGTCTTCCACAAGATTGTCATTTCGTGACAATGATCGCGACCTGTCTCGAAATGACAACTACCCGCTCTCCATCCGACAATATTTCCAGATCTTGCTGCTGTTAAATCTATGGCGCGGTTGGGCATTGCTCCAATACTTACATCATCCGATAAAAACAGGTGCGCCATGAAATACACCCTTTTCAAATCTCGCCCCCTACCACTCGCTATCTCACTGGCTTTTGGCTTTTCCGCTATAAATAGCCAAGCCGCCCCCCAAATTGAAGAGGTCGTGGTGACCGCTCAAAAAAGGGCAGCCAGCACCCAGGATACGCCGATCGCCATCACGGGCATGACCGCAGACTCACTGGAAAAATTCGGGTTCAGTAACGCCAACGATATTTCTGCCCAAGTGCCTAATATGCAGGTCAG
>JBFJTG010000102.1:0-11542 GCA_041625575.1 Litorivivens sp. | reverse complement strand
GCAGGCTCCTACAGGAAAAACATGCCGGGACATCAGGTGGGAGCCTGCCCTGCAGGCGAACCGGCGCCCTTCCGGATAGTCGCAGGCCATTTGCTGCGCACTTCTGGCCGATAGAAGGCCGACAAGTGTTCCAGGTACTGACTCATCGCCCGCCGCGCCATTCCGGCTTCGCCCGCCGCGATCGCTTTGATACTTTTCTCATGGGCTTCAGACAGGGGCCCGATCACGGCTTTGGGCAATTCTCCGAGGGGGTAGTTCATTGCCATGCGAGAGAGTACCTGAGCAAATAAAGCCATCGGCCTGTTGCCGCTGAGGTCGCTAACCGCAATTTCCAGATCGCGCATTGCCGCAAGATATTCTTTGGGGTTTGCCGATTGCTCGCGCGCCAGAAGTTCTTCCAGCAGTTGTTTACCGGCCGGCGTTATGCGCTCGGCGGCCATTTTTGATGTTGCGAGCTGAATGGTTTTCCACACTTCAAAAAAGTAGTGCGTACTAAAGTCATAATATTGCAAATAGCTCACGACAATATTGACGGTGTAATCGGGGAGTGGATCTGAAATAACAAGGCCGCCGCCGTAACCGCGTTTGCTGACAAGAATGCAATGCAGTTCGAGTATACGAAGGGATTCGCGTAAAACGGCGCGACTGACCTTGTAGCGTTCCTGTAGCTCCGGCTCTGTGCCTAAATGGTCGCCGGGCTTTAGGCGCATTTTCCGTATCGATTGAATGATTGTTAACGCCAGACGTTGGGCGGTTTTATTGAAAATTTCATTCACCGGGTTGTTCGGCGAAATTTGCAGTCTCACCAGACCGGAGGGGTTTTCGTTAGCCGAGCCTTTGAGCTGTTTGCGAACGAGCCATTCACCCACGGCAAGCAGCTCGCGTTGAAAATGTTTGGCTCCGTCGGAGTCACCGCCGACCAGGGCTTCCAGAACCTGACGGCGAATGCGGCGCGCGTCTCTGAGGGTTTGTTCTATGTCTTTTTTCGTCGCCCGTGGTGGCAGGTCGTGGATGGTAATGTAGTACAGCGCGTCGAGGGTCAGCGCCGTTGCCGGATTGGTCGCGGTGTCGCGCAGGAAGTTTCGAATTTGCGTGTGCAGGGCCATCTCCGCATTGAACTCTAATGGTTCGGGGTCGCTCAGGGCTTCAATGAAGGATTGCGCGCGCTGTAATTCGTGCTCGGGTAGACGCTCCCCGGCCTGTTCAAGCGCCATGCATTCGATCACGTTACGTGCTTCAAAGAGTTCGTCGATACTGATGTTGGCTAATTCAAGATAGGTGGCCAGCGCGAGTACAGCGGAGATTTCGGCGGGCTGTTCTATCATTAATCCGCCGAGCTTGCCGCGGCGCATGCTGGCAACACCGTGGCGTTCCAGCTGTCGGATCGCTTCGCGTATGGTTGCGCGGCTAACGCTGTAGCGCTCTTGCAGCTGGGGTTCGTTGCCCAGAATCTTGCCCACCGGCCAGCCCATTTTAATAATGTCTTTCTTGATGGTTTCGGCGATGGTTTCGGCAAGTTTACCCTTGCGCTTTTCCGGTGCTGGCTCGTTTGTAGCCAATGGCAGGACCTCTTTTACACGTTGATGGCTGCGGTGCTGTTTTGCCGCGCAGGCAATAGTAAAAATCAGAACTAAAACAGTGCCCTATAATACCACAGGGCCCAATCGACGGTGGACAAAGACCGGGATCAGGCTCATAAACAGGCTGACGCCGCCGTAAAGGAGGGCGCTAAAGAAAATTGCGTCGCCGATAGGGTCGCTGACACCGTCCTGCGCCGGGAAAATGAGCGCCTTGATGGCAACCGCCAGACTGATATTGCGAAAGCTTACTTCGACAACGATGGCAAGGGTGTCGCGCTTCGACAACTGCATTAAGCGACTCAACAGCAAGCCGCCAAGCTGTACACTCAGGCAAAATACGACAAGCGCCAGAATGCCCATCATTCCATAGGATTGGGGATCCAGCCGGCCACTACCGCCGGCGCCGATGGCCATCAGCACAATCATGCCGAGACTAAGACGAATAGCCCAGCGCGAAAAGAGCCCGCTAAGAGCGATGCTTGCCGTGCGTCGCAATACCATGCCAAGGGCGAGTGGCAGCAGCAAGATCAGAAGGATCTCATTGAGGATGCTTGATGCGGGCATATCGAAGTCCGGCGGCAGGTGCTGGCTAATGAGCAGTTTGAGCAGCAGGGGAGTGACGACCAGCGCTGCGACCGTGGTGATGGCGGTCAGGGAAATGGACAGCGCAATATTGCCGCGCCCAAAATAGGTCAGGATATTGGACAGGGTTCCGCCGGGAACAGTCGCAATCACGATTAGTCCGGCGGCAATGCCGACAGGTATTGGCAACAGGCTTGCCAGGGCGAGTGCAATGGCGGGCACAGCCAGCCACTGGAAGCCCAGGCCGCTGAGCAGCGCTCGGGGCGCTTTTACTTCCAGCATAAAATCCCGGGGTGCGAGCAGGGCGCCCATGCCCAGCATGGCGAGCACCAGTTGGGCACTTGCGAGCGGGTATTCATAGCGCGCGTAATCGGTAAAAAAGTGATTCAACCATTCAAGCGGCATGGGGGATCCTGTTGGTTAGGGCCTGCAAAGCTCTGCGCGGCGGTGATCATTCGGTTGTCAGCACTATTCTTCGTGTTATTTTCAGGCAGTGATCAGCTGGCGTCCCACGGCATCGAGGTAGCGTAGAACGTCGCGGTGACTCGGATTGTTGCCCAAGCCGGGTACAAAAACCCAGGTGACTCCCATTGTTTCGAGCTCGGCGAGGGTGGCGCGGTGTTGGCCATAGTCCGCGTCGGAATCGCTGTTGAACACACCGGGAAAGGGAATAAGAATGTCCGGGCGGCCTTCGCGTTTACCCCAGAGTTTCATTAAGCGTTCGATCTGAACGCGCAGTTCGTCCATTGAGTCAATGACCGGCGTTCTTACTACGCTTGAGAGCTGTTTCGGTCCAATCAAAGGAATCCAGCCCTGTGCGTTGCTAGCGACTCTTTCGAGGCTGCGCTGCGAATTGCCGCCTATCCACATGGGTATGGGTTGCTGCACGGGCGCAGGCAGGGCCTGTAATTCTTTTGCATCGAAATGTAAGCCGGTGTAGCTGAAAGGCTTGCCGCTCCAGTGCAGGGGCATGACCTCAAGCAGCTCATCCATCAAAGCGTTACGTTCGTCGAAGTTTATTCCCAGCGCCTTGAATTCTTTACGCAAGTAGCCAGCACCTAGGCCGAGTATCATGCGCCCGCCGGATAATTTATCGACGGTGGCCGCTGATTTTGCCAGCAGCAAGGGGTTTCGATAGGGGGCGACTGCAAGGTGGGTGTGGAGCTTGAGTTGGGTGGTAACGGCGGCGGCGTTGCCCAACGCAACAAAGGGGTCCAGTGACTGATGGCCGCCATTTTCTAACCATTTTGCTCCCGGTGCAGGGTGGTCGGTAAAGGCCATGCCATGCCAACCTGCGGCTTCCGCTGCTTTAGCCAGTTCGGACACCGGGCCGGCATCCAGTAGATCGCCTTCGTGATTGCGTTGGGGATAAGCGAACATAAAGCGCATAGTCGGGATCTCGCTTGTGCAGCCTCAGGCTGCATCGGGACCAAGGCGCTTGCGCAAGTCGGCCTCGAATTCCTGGATGGCTGGTCCTGCGTGTTGTTCGCGCAGGGCGTTCAGGGTGGGCATCCCTTTTTCACATTCTTTATCCCACTCGTCGGCGAATTGGCCTTTCGCGATGTAGTTGGCCATTGCCTGCATACCCGGTTTGAAGTCGAGGTCCTTAAAATGGCCGCGGCGCGACAGTTGCCCATACTGGCTGGCAGGAGAATGCAGCCCAAGTTGCCCGACAAAGCCTACTTCTCGAAGCAGGCGGTAATTGCGCTCGATCTCGCCGGATAATGTCAGTTCCGTGAGAATAGCTTCCAGTGGAATATTTTGTTCCAGCATGGCACCGACGAAAGACTGGGTAACGTGAGCGAGCGCCGGTGACAGTATTTGCTCCACAGCGAGATCGAGCACGGCTTCCTGATGAGGGCTCATTTCAATGGCGCCCTGCTGAAGACCGCCAAGTGCTTTGGTAAGAGCGAGCAAGCGTTGCTTTGCCGTCCCGGTGACATCCTGATGAACGCCCACGGCGGTTATAAAACCGACGCCTTCTTCATAGCAGCGCCGCACTTCCGGTCCGAGCATGCGCGGCGCTATCATGCCGGTATCGCAGGCGAGCTTCAGGCGATCAAAGGCGAGTGCGTAACCGCTGGCTACGATGACGAGGGCGTCATTGCGCGGTTTCACCGGCAGTTGCGGTATGACATCGTCGGGCACCACCATACAAATAATGTCGGCGGCGGATGCGGCGCTGATATCGGCGGTCTCAAAACCGTCATCCTGCGCTAGTTGCCGGCTGCTGTCGGCACGCACATGGACGCTGACAGCGCAGCCGGAGTCTTTGAGGTTTAGCGCCCAGCAGCGGCCCTGATTGCCGTAGCCAATGACGGCAATATGTTGGCCTGCAATCGCGGAGGGTTCTGCGTCGGAGTCATGATAAATTACTGTCATGTGCGTGCGTCTCTGAACTCAATCGTTTTTTATTTTTGGTCTCAGATGCCGTTCTGAAATGCCCCGGTTGCTGGCTTGTCACGAGCATGATATAAACAGTACACTATTTAAAACAATAATCAAATGTCGATCCATTCAAGGAGCACTACCATGGCTGCCAGCATTCAGGCCGATCGCGTCATCCTTCCCGAAACCTGGCTGGATGACAGCAAAGATTTCGACCCCTATGCTGCGTTCGACGAGGCCACCGGCTCGGGTGACGTTGATCCTTACCCGATATACAAGTCGCTTCGCGATCAGGGCGGTGTCATTCGGCACGCGCCCTACGATCAGGTTGCTGCGGCGCTGGCCGGTCCGGATGAAGAAAAGCCCTCGTCTTTTACTGTCTGGAAACAGGGTGATCCTGAAAGCCCGGTATCTTTTGGATTGTATAGCTACAAGGCAGTGACAGAATCGCTGCGCAATGGTGATGTGTTTTCGTCCAAGGGCTACGAGAATCTGATGGGTTTGATTTTCGGCCACTCCATCCTGGAAATGGACCACCCTGAACACACCCAGCATCGCTCGCTGGTCGCTCAGGCTTTTCGACCAAAAGTGCTCGAGGTCTGGGAAGAGGGGCTGGTGCGCCGGGTTATTCAGGAGCAGATCGACAGCTTCAAGGCGAAGGGCGAAGCGGATCTGACGAAGGAATTTACACTCGATTATCCCGTTAAGGTTATTGCCGGCATGCTCGGCGTGCCGCTGGATCACTCGGATTGGTTCCGCCGCCGTGCGATTGAAGAGATCTCGATACAAGTAGACATTGAGCGCGGCGTTGAGGCGGCGCGGGTGCTCAAGGACTATTTTTCACAGATTATTGCGATTCGCCGCGAAGAGCCCGGTGATGATCTGATATCAGAATTGGTGCGAGCCGAGCTCGACGGACACACTCTGTCCGATGAGGAGATTCTCCCCTTCCTCATGTTACTTTCACCAGCCGGGGCAGAAACCACTTACCGCTCGACGGGCAACCTCCTATACGGACTGCTTACTCACCCTGAACAGCTGGCGGCTGTCATCGCTGATCGTGACCTGGTGCCCGCTGCGGTTGAAGAGGCCATCCGCTGGGAGACACCCTTGACGGCATTTCAGCGTTGGACGACACGCGAGGTAGACGTGGAGGGAGTCACAATTCCGGGCGGTTCTGAAATCACGATGTGCGTGGCCTCGGCCAACCGTGATCAGGCAGTGTGGGGTGAAGACGCCGACGAATTTAATATCTTCCGTCCTCGCCATCAACACGTTGCCTTTGCGACGGGGCGACATACGTGCCTGGGAATTCACCTTGCCAGGCTGGAAATGAAGGTGGCTTTGAATATGTTGCTGGATCAATTGCCGGACATTCATTTGGATCCCGCCTATGCTGAAAAGTGCTTTATTGATGGCCAGCGTTTTCGTTCGCCCAATCAGTTGCGGGTGAAATTTACACCGGTTAAATGAAAGCCAGGGCCGTGGCAAAAGCGATTGTGGAGAAGGCGTATGAGTGAACTGGTTTTGGTTTTTAGCAACGCGGTCGAAGGCCGAGAGGATGAGTGCAACCATTGGTATAATACCGTTCACTTGCAAGAGGTCGCCGCGGTAAAGGGTATTCGCTGCGCCCAGCGCTTTGTCTTGTCTGATGCCCAGATCAATGAAGAGCAGCCCTATCGCTACGTTGCCATTTATGAAGTTGATGATGAGACCGGTGCCGAGCAGGCAGTGAAAAATATGTTGGCCGATGCCGAAAAAATGAATATGTCGGATTCGCTCGACACGGACAATGCCTATGTGACAGTGATGCGCTCGGTAACGGGCAAAATAAGCGCCTAGTCCGTCTAGCCCTAAACCGGGCGATTGAAATGAGTCGGGGCAATCAATGGCCCCGTCTTATGACTCCCTTCCGTTTATGAGTGCTCGCTACGCCTTAGGCTAACGCCATCACGGTAGCCCAGTGCTTCACTCAAATGATGCTGTTTAATGTTTTCGGATGAATCTAAATCAGCAATGGTGCGTGCCACCTTAATAATGCGGTGTTGCGCGCGAGCGGACAGGCCGAGTCTGCGCTCAGCCTTAATGAGTAAATCGTGACAGCTTTGGTTTAGCGAGCAGTCGCGTTTCATGTCCGACAGCGGCAGTTGTCCGTTACTGGCGCCGGCGCGATCCAGTTGGCGTTTGCGCGCGGCTAGTACACGCTGGCGAATATCCCGGGAGTTTTCGCTTGTCTGCGCCTGCTGCAGGGTGCCAGGCGCCAGCCGGGGTACGTGTACAAAGAGGTCAATGCGGTCCAATAGGGGGCCGGATACGCGTGAGCGGTAGCGAACTATTTGATCTGGCGTGCAGCGGCATTCATGCAGAGGATCTTTATAGTAGCCGCAGGGACAGGGGTTCATCGCCGCAATTAATTGGAAGCGCGCAGGATAGCGCAGCTTGAAATTGGCGCGCGCAATGGCCACTTCACCGGACTCCAGCGGTTCGCGCAGAACGTCCAGGACCTTGCGCGGATACTCCGGTAATTCGTCGAGAAACAGAACGCCACCATGTGCCAGGGAGACTTCGCCGGGCTTGGCCTGATTACCACCTCCTATTAGCGCGACAGCCGACGCGGTGTGGTGAGGAGCGCGAAAAGGCCGCTGGCGCTGGTAGAGAAGCTCCCCCTCGTTGGCTACGGAATAGATTGAGCAGGTTTCCAGCAATTCCCTTCGGTTGAGAGGCGGTAGTATTGTTGGCAAGCGCGAGGCCATGAGTGTTTTGCCGGTGCCTGGCGGGCCGCTAAATAATAGGTTGTGGTTGCCTGCGGCAGCGATTTCAAGCGCGCGCCGGGCCGTTGCCTGACCAACAATGTCGGCGAAGTCACCCATAGACTTGCTCTCGTTGTGAAGCGGAGGTCTTTGCTCGTGCGTCGTGAGCTCCGGCGTAAACTGGCCCTGCAGCAGGGCCGCTGCCTCTCCGAGGTTGCGCACGGGCAGCAACCCCCTCTTTGAAAAATCATGGATTTCCCCGGCGTTTGCGCCGGGCAAGACGAGCTGTCGCTGCTGGGTTTCGCATTGAATGAGTGCGGGTAGGCAGGAGTCAATGCGCCTGAGCTCAGCGGTCAAACCGAGCTCGCCGATAAATTCCAGTTCGCGAAGTTTGGAGCCGTTTATCTGGCCACTGGCAACAAGGATGCCCAGCGCTATGGCCAGGTCGAAGCGGCTACCGTCCTTGGGGATGTCGGCAGGCGCCAGATTGACGGTGATGCGACGGGCGGGAAACTCGAATTGCGCGTTGATGAGTGCAGAGCGAACCCGGTCGCGACTTTCGCGCACCGAAGCTTCCGGCAAGCCGACCATATGAAAGGCGGGCAGTCCGTTCGACAGGTGAACTTCAATAGTGATAAGTGGTGCGTCAATGCCGATACGCGCCCGGCTGTATACGAGTGCAAGTTGCATGGCTTCCTTCCCTGGAAGTGGTGTTGGACTTATCCGGATGGTTCTTTTTTAGTAAGCGCTCAACGCGCGTCGACTTCTGCTTGCAGCGCCGCCAGTTGTTGTTCGAGTTGTTCAAGTTTTTCTCTGGTGCGTGCCAGAACGGCGGTTTGTGCGTCAAACTCGTCGCGGGAGACCAGCTCCATCCGGTTAAATGCACCTTGCATAAGAACGCGCAGTTTAGCTTCGATTTCTTGGGGCACCGGCGCGCTACTGGCAAGTTTGCTGGCTTGCTGCACTAATTGTTCTATAAAGTCTGCTCTGGACATAGTTGCTTCCTGTTCACTGCTGGCAGTTTATCGTAAATTGTAGTCCTTTGTAGTGTAGCCCAGTGCCTTCCAGTCTCGGAGCCCAATAGCGTGAAATATCGAATTATAACTTTGCTTTCTCTACTGCTTTTGTTGGCGGGCAATATGTCTGCCAATGAGTTAAGAGTGGCGCCGGGTGAAACCCTGGTCATTACCGAGGGTCAGCAGGCTCTGGAGCTGGACTTACTTGTCTTGGGTGATGCCGCTAGCGTTCGCTTCGCTCCGGGATTAAAGCGCTGGCAAGTAACGGCCAAGGAAGTGCGGGTAGGTAACAATGTGCAGATCGATGCCAGTGGAGCTGCCGGTTCGGTCGGCAAAGCGGCCTCGGAGTATACGAGCGTGGCGGAAACCTGCGAAGACGGTAAAGCTGGAATTGCCGGAGGAAAAGGAAACGACGGCGGCAATGGCGTGGAGTTGGCGTTGAGCTGGGGGATTGCTGAGCTGGGCTCCTTGCGCTTAGTCAGTGATGGCGGCGCCGGTGGTAGTGGCGGCGCCGGCGGGCGCGGCCAGAACGGTGGTGAACTCAATAAATGTCGTGGCGGCAATGGTGGTGCTGGTGGTGCCGGCGGTGATGGTGGCAATGGCGGGGATGCCGGGAATATCTCGCTCGTCTATTGGCCGGTTGGTGACAAGCTTGATATGACAGCGGTCGCGCAGCGCGTGAGTGCCTCCAGCGCCGCAGGAAAAGCGGGACTTGGCGGTGTCGGTGGCGAGGGCGGCGCGGCTGAAGATGGTCGTTATATGAAAGGTAGCTTTGGAGGCAATAAGAAGTGGCTGGCGGGCGGAGAGAAAGGTCAGCCGGGTGCAGCAGGCGAGGCGGGTAAGCCGGGGTCTGCTTTGGTGCCACAGCTTCAGCAGGATTTTGCCAAAGCGCAACTAGGGCGGGGGCAGCGCGCCGTTCCGGAAGGTTTGCCAGTCAAGAAAAATAAAGCTACAGTGGCTCTGTCACAGCGTGTGCAAGAGCTTGAAACACAGCTTGAAGCGCTCGAGAACAGGCTACTCAAACTGGAGCAGCTGTCTCGGTAAATCAGAAGTAAAGCCGGCGGCTACAAAAAAATAAAGAGGGTTCGCCAAAGAACAGCATTAGACCAATCCCTGCAGTGCACCGAGTTGGTGCACACACAATAGCCTGTGCAACACAAGGGCTCCTTTGATTCGTAGTCGCCAGATTGCACGGTCTTTTTTTCCTTTCCGATAATAGAAAAATCCCACTTATATCAGCAATTTACCAAATATTTCTCGTTTAAAGTCTGGATTTTTGTTGCAATCTGTCCTAAGTTGGTGCGTTAGGGGGAGAATGCACCTAAATTGGCCATGCTGTTCTGGGTCATTTTGCTCCAGTTGCGGCTGAAATCACGCTAAGCGGTTGATAAATAAGTGATTCGCCAGAGTTGGCACGAGCTGTGCTATATCGAAGTCAATGAAAGCTGCCGCAACGTGCTAGCACATAAAAGAAAATTAACGTGGAGAAACACACATGAAGACAATTAAAAACCTGCTCACGACAAGTGCTGCTGCAGCAGCAATTGCCCTGACTTCAACACCTGCAATGGCTGAACTCGAAGCCAGCGCTGCTGTGTCTAACATCTATTTGTTCCGCGGTGTGGATCAAAACGCAGGTGACGGCGCAGTGTCAGGTGACATCGTGTACAGCAACTCCGGTTTTTACGCCGGAATGTGGATATCAAGCTCTGCCGGTAACGGCGGTGAAGTTGATACCTTCGCAGGCTGGAGCGGTTCTTTCGGCGATCTGGGTGTTGATATCGGCTTGTTGAACTACTACTACGCTGGCAACAATAATCTGGACAGCTTGGGCACCGATCTGACTGAGGCATACTTGGGCCTGTCATTCGCCGGTGCTGAGTTTTACTACTACGACAACGTAGCGGGTAACAACGCTTTCAACGCACTGTCTGACGACGGCTTCACTTATATCACTCTGGGTTACAGCATGGGCAAAGTGTCCGCATTGCTGGGTATGGCCGACGGTGAAGAAGGTCAAGGCGCCAAGCACGACAATGACTACACCCACCTGGATCTGACTTACGCATTTAATGACAACCTGAGCTTCACTGTCAGCAAAATCATTGATGCAGACGACGAACTGCTGGGCAAGAAAGCGACTGTAGGCAGCAATGCTAAGGGTTATAACTACACCCTGGATGACGACACACTGTTTGTTGTTTCCTACAGCATTCCGCTGAACTAAGTTACACCCCGGCCGACCTTCCCGTCGGCCGGATTTCACCCACCAGTTTCGAACCGGGCGTGTGTGCTAATCCATACACCGTATAGAGGAGATTTGTCTCATGAAACTGATCACAGCTGTAATCAAGCCATTCAAATTGGATGATGTGCGCGAAGCGCTTTCGGATATTGGTGTGCAGGGTATTACTGTCACTGAAGTGAAAGGCTTTGGTCGCCAGAAAGGGCATACAGAACTGTACCGCGGTGCAGAATATGTTGTGGATTTTCTGCCGAAGGTAAAACTGGAAGTTGCTGTTGCCGATAGCTCGGTTGAGCAAACTTTGGAAGCGATCGCTAAATCCGCCAACACCGGCAAAATTGGTGATGGCAAAATTTTTGTTTCTTCACTTGAGCAAGTCATCCGTATTCGTACGGGCGAGACAGGCGAAGAAGCAATTTAAAAAAGGGCAAGCTCATTGCCGGCCTCGCGGCCGGAATAGATGTTCAGTCTTTGGCAGAAGGCTGTAACCCTCAACAAGCCTGCGAGGTGTATTAAATCATGGAAAATCAAATATTTGAACTGCAGTATGCGCTAGACACGTTTTATTTCCTTGTCTGCGGCGCACTGGTTATGTGGATGGCCGCTGGCTTTGCCATGCTGGAAGCGGGCCTGGTCCGATCCAAAAACACGACTGAAATTCTTACCAAAAACGTAGCCCTGTACGCAGTGGCTTGTACCATGTACATGATTTGCGGTTATTCGATCATGTATGGTGGCGGCGACTTCACCATGTTCCTCGACGGCATCGTCGGTGATGGCGTGGCCGGTGCTGAAGAGCCCGCAACCTACGCACCTTCGGCAGACTTCTACTTTCAGGTAGTCTTTGTGGCGACGGCAATGTCTATTGTCTCCGGTGCCGTAGCTGAGCGCATGAAGCTCTGGGCCTTCCTTGCCTTCGCAGTTGTTATGACTGGCGTTATCTACCCGATGGAAGGTGCCTGGACCTGGGGCGGCGAAGCT
>JBFJTG010000101.1:0-11663 GCA_041625575.1 Litorivivens sp. | reverse complement strand
GGCGGGGAAGTATCAGACTAAATCGAAATTACGTAAAAAATTCACATCTGCCATTTGCCGGCTCCAGGTGGCTCACCCTACTCCATTTAGCGCAGCGGCTTTTGTTGACAAATTGTCAATAAGCATTGAGAGTATGCCTTCTATTCGTGAGGGCAAGTCGTGGTTCAGGCGGCACATCAAGAGCGTTTAAACGCTATCGAAAGTCTTAACCAGCGCGCCGCTAGCCGTGAGGAGCGGCGTGAGCAGCTGGTTAAGGTGGCGGCCTATATTGTGGAGTTTGAGGGCATTGATGCCCTAAAGCATGCGCGAATCGGCGAGCTGGCCGGTTGCGGTCGTCCGCTGGTATACAGCTACTTCCCGCAAAAATCCGATATTTACCTCGCCATTTCCGAATCCTTCTATCAGCGTCTCGAGCAGCAGTTTAGCTGCGAGGAACAGTATCTCGCGGTACAGGGCGCACTCTCGGGTGACGGCGGCATGAGTAGCAGTATGGAGTCACTGATCTGGGACGTGATTGACGAGTACGGCTGCGCCGGCTTGATTCTGCGTTGTGTGCCCGAGATCAACGATGATTTTCGGGTCTACCACGAGCAATTGAAGAGTCGTTATGAGTACCGCTGGCTGCGTTACTTTTTAGAGTTAGGCTTGAACGAATTGGCAGCCAAGTTGCTGCTCGATAATTGCACGGCCATCACCAAGAACTTTGCGTTGGCATATGTGCGTGGTGAGCTCAGTCGCAGCGATTCTCTGCAGCGCGTGCTGGGCAGTATGGGCAGTCTTATTAAACACAATATTAAACATCAATCGGAACAAGGAAGCAGAATATGAGTTTTAAATTGAGCATTGGCATTTACGGGCTGGAAAACCTTTATGGCGGCAGTCCGCGCGGATTGATTGAAGTAGCTAAAAAGGCAGAGGCTGCCGGTATAGATCAATTATCCATGACGGACCATGTGGTTATGGGCAGTCGCACCGACCGTTATCCCTATGGCGAGTTTCCTTCGCCGCCGGAAACGCCTTGGCTGGAACCCATGACCATAGAGTCTGCTATTGCTGGCAGCACTGAAAAAATAGAATTGTCCCAGGGTGTTCTTATCTCTCCTTTGCGGTCAGCGGCTCTGTTGGCCAAGCAAGTGGGCACTCTGGATGCGCTGGCCCCCGGTCGCGTTGTGATGGGCTTGGGATCGGGCTGGCAGCGTGAAGAGTACGAGGCGTCGGGCTTGCCCTTTAAAGGCCGCAAGCAATATATGTTTGAGCAAATTGGCGCCATGAAAGCACTGTGGGCCAACGCTCCGGCGAGCTACCACGGCGAGCTCATTAATTTTGATGATATTTACTGTCGTCCGGCACCCGCTACGGTGCCTTGCTGGGTGGGCGTAAAAGCGAATGAAGAAAACAGCAAGTTGATTGCTGAAGTCGCCGACGGCTGGATTCCAATCGAACAGGACCCGAAAGTATTCGGAGAAGGCGTAAAAACCTTGCGCGCTGCATTTGAGAGGGCGGGCCGGGACCCGAATGAACTGCAGGTGCGTGCAATGGTCGAGCACAAATTCGGTGCCGACGGTAATCCCGATTACCAAGCTACGATCGATACGATTCCGGCGATGCTGGAAGCGGGCGCAACCTATATTGAAATTCTGCCATTGTATTTTGTTTACGATCCATCAGGTTTTGAAGAATTTTTTGGCCGCTTGGCTGAAGTGAAAAAACAATATTCCTGAATGGCCGGAAAATTTTAGGAGAAAAATAATGGATAAGAACGCAATTCCTCTGCACTTGGCGAATCAGTACGTACGCATTGTTGACGACCGTCAGTTCGATGAAGCCGAAGATATTATGTGGCCGGATTTTACCCAGCACGGCCCGGGCTTTGGCGCTGAGTCGCGACAGGTGTTTATCGACAACCTTGAGTTTCTCCGCCAGTACAGCAGGACTTTTCATTTAATTGGCTCACAGTTCGGCGAATGGGATGGCGATGTTTACAGCGGTGAAACTTACTGTATCGCGTCGCATTTTTATGTGAAAGACGATGTCGAGCACAAAATGGATATGGGCATTCGCTATCAGGAAGTTATCGAGTTGCGTGACGGTATTGCCAAATACATCAAGCGTGATCTCAACGTGGTGTGGACCGAAGATCGTCCACTCGGAGGGCTGTAAGCATGACTCGCCCCGTTGCATTTATCACCGGTGCTAGTCGTGGCATTGGTGCTTGTACGGCTATCGAATTGGCGAAAAATGGTTACGACTTGGCCTTGACGGCCCGCACCTTGAAAGAGGGCGAGCAGAACGAGTATGGCAGTTGGGAGTCTACGACAACGGCCTTACCCGGAAGTCTTGAGTCGACGGCAGTTGAAGCCAAAAAACACGGCGCCGAAGTGCTTTTAATTCGCTCGGATATTCTGGATCTTGATTCGGTGCTGGCGGCGGCCGACAGGGCGCTAGCGCATTTCGGCAAAGTGGATTTGTTGTTCAATAATGCCTGTTATCAGGGCCCGGGCAATATGCAGCGGGTGCTGGATGTTGAAATTGAACAGGCGCAGAAAGTGTATCAGGGTAATGTGCTGACGCCGCTGGCGCTGGTGAAGAAATTTCTGCCTGGCATGCTGGAGCGCAAAAGCGGTGCGCTAATCAATATGGTGTCGGGTTCTGCAATTAATGATCCGCCCGCACCTGCCGATGAGGGTGGATGGGGCTTTGTCTACCCATCGTCCAAGGCGGCCTTGATAAGGATGATGCCAACGCTGCGGGTAGAGCATAAAGACAGTGGCGTTCGCTTTTTCTCCGTTGAGCCCGGCTTTGTTCTGACTGAAGTGATGAAAGCCAATGGCTTTGATGACAAAATTGCCGCGCGTTTTAATCCGACGCCGCCGGAAGCGATAGCCGACATTGTTTACTGGCTGGCGACTAGCGATGCCGCTCTGGAGCAGCATCACCGTGCAGTGATTTTTGCGCCCCAGCTACACAAGAAATTGTTTGCGGAGAAAGGCTGATGCTACTGCGCGATAAAGTGGGTTTAATCACGGGTGCCGGTAGTGGAATTGGTCGCGCTACGGCGCTGACCTTTGCCAGAGATGGGGCCAAGGTCGCGGTGGTGGACTACCATCTCGATACGGCTGAGGAAACCGTCGCTCTGATTAAGGCGCAGGGCGGTGAGGCGGTAGCGATTCGCGCAAATGTTGCCAAAGCCGCTGATGTGGAGGCTATGGTTGCGCAGACAGTTGATGCTTTTGGGCGGTTGGATTGTGTGAGTAATAATGCAGCCTTTGGTGGCGGTTTTGCCTCGCTGGTTGATGTAGAAGAAAAGAACTGGCAGTTGGCCCACGACGTTACTTTAAAAGGCGTGTGGCTGTGTTTGAAATATCAAATACCTCAGATGCTGAAGCAGGGCGGCGGCGCCATTGTGAACATTGCTTCGCTGTCCGGTGTGCGCGGCGAAGCGCTACAGTCGCCTTACAGTGCCGCTAAAGGCGGCGTGATTGCGCTAACGCGAACGGCCGCGGCCGAGTATGCGCAGAAAAATATACGGGTAAACGCCATCAATCCGGGCGGCATTCGCACGCCAGCCATTGTGGATTATTTTGCGAAGGTTCCGGGCGCTGAAGAAAATACGGCGGCGGTGCATGCCATGCGACGCTTGGGAGAGCCGGAAGAGGTGGCTGATGCCGTTGCCTATCTTTGTTCGGACCGAGCCTCGTTTATTACCGGTACCACGCTGGATGTGGATGGCGGCATTATGGTTAATCCGCATACCTTGTAGGGAAGCAGATTCGCGAGCTGGGCTCGCTCCTACCGAGAATCGTGTCTCGTAGGAGCCTGCCTTGCAGGCGAACCTGTGCAGACTTCATTCGCGAGCAGGGCTCGCTCCTACAGAGAATTGTGTCGTGTAGGAGCCTGCCTTGCAGGCGAACCTGTGCAGACTTCATTCGCGAGCAGGGCTCGCTCCTACAGAAGATCGTGTCTTGTAGAAGCCAAACCAGCTACGCAGGCGAGTTCAAACACGCTAGCACTAGCGCGCTTCCGGGATCCCGCCGTCGCCCATCTCAACCGCATTCGCTATATCGTCGGGAATACGAAAGATGCCACTGCCGCTGGCCTTGATGGTTTCCCCGCACAGTATTCTGCCCTGAGTGAAGCCTGCCGTACGGGTAGTTTTCAGGCAGCTTGCATCAACCTGCAACCATTCACCCGATTTCGATGCCGCCATAAAGTCGATATTGATATTCATCGTTGGCGTGCCGGTGTACTTGCCTATGCTGTGGCCGATGGCGCAGGCAAAGGCGATATCGAACAGAGCCATATACACGGCGCCATGACAGATGCCCATGGGATTCAAGTGTTTCTCTTCAACCTTCAGGCCAATTTCCGGCCCCGCCTTTCCCATTCGGAAATACACGGGTGCAAATGCGTCGTTGAAACTGCCATCAAGTGGCATTGCGGTGAATCCTTCGGGTACAGGCATTGTTGACTCCCAGCAAATTGAAGGTCGATTCTGACAGCTTCGATTAGCAGTGAAACTATACAAGTTGTTAATGCATGGCGCCGACTACACTGTGCGCGAGCTCACACACGCCGTTCAGCTCGCATTAACCTTCAGCCTGTAGACTACCGGCAAGTGGAGTCAAGTAGGGCTTCTTAGCAATACGACATTGTTCACTACGTAGGGAGGATTCAATGCGGTTTTTAAAGGGAGGTACGTCATCGAGGGCCAGCGCAGTGCTGTGCCTGTCGCTGCTGACGGGATTAAGCTTGCCCGCCTGGGCCAAAGATACCTGGTACATCGGCGCGTCCTCAATTGATACCACGATCAACAACAACACTGTGCATGATCGTGAGCGCATCACTAGTTGCACGCTGATCACCTGTACAACATCGATTGTGGCGCGAGACTATCGGGGTAAATTTGATACAGACCGCCACCCTGCGATTATCTTTGGTTTTGTAAATCGCGATGGCTGGCGTTCGGAGTTTGAATACACAGAAGCTGATTTTGGTATTCGATCACCGCAATCCAAGGAGAAATCCATCGAGTCACGTCGGGCGATGGCTAGCTTTTGGCGCGACTTTAAATATGGAAATTCCCCCTTGGGCACCTACGCAGGCTTTGGATTGGGTGTTGGCCAGCTAAAGCAGGGTCCTGCAGATGATGAGTTTGTTGTAGCGCAGGCCGGTGTTGGCGTCACATACGCCGTTACCCGGCAGCTGACTTTGGATTTGGGCTACCGCGTATTTAGCGGTGAACCGGATATCACACTGGAAGACAGTAACCGCGCAATTGATATGGATTACCGCGGTCATAGCTACGGTTTAGGCGTTCGCTACTACATGTACTAAGCATTTGTAACCATTTGGGTCTTCAATTGTAGCCCGCTGTGCGCAAGCATCAGCGGGTTTTTTGCGTCTGTACTCTAATCCTGAGAATCAGTATGCTCTTTGATCGAATATTGATCTGCGTGGACAACAATAATGAAAAAGGCCTTGATCACCAGTGTATTGATTGCGACGTCCTTGCTTTCTGCTTGCAGCAAAGAGGCAGGCGAAGCGGCGATCCAAAAAGAAGATTTCGCCACAAGGTTGTTAAAGGCAGAGACTGCCAGCGATGTGTGGCTGAGCCATGGCCGCACCTACTCGGAGCAACGCTTCTCTCCCCTCAAGCAAATTACTACGGACAATATTGATCAGCTCGGACTGGCTTGGGGTTTTGACCTGGGCGTGAGTCGAGGCATTGAAGCCACACCTATCGTCGCCGATGGCCGAATTTATGTGACGGCTACCTGGAATATTGTGTATGCGCTGGACGCGAAAACCGGCGAGCAATTATGGCGCTTTGACCCGCAGGTTGATCGCAGCAAGTCTGCTGATTTGTGTTGCGACGCCGTCAATCGCGGTGTTGCCTTGTGGGATGGCAAGATCATTACCGGCACCATTGACGGCCGCTTGATAGCACTTGATGCAGCAACAGGTCGCAAGCTTTGGGACGTGGTCACGGTTGATCAAGCCAAACCCTATACGATAACCGGTGCGCCGCGTGTGGTGAAAGGCAAGGTATTGATTGGCAATGGCGGCGCCGAGTTTGGTGTGCGCGGTTACCTGTCGGCCTATGATGTCAATAACGGCAAGATGCTGTGGCGCTTTCATACCGTGCCCGGTAACCCCGCCGACGGCTTTGAATCTGCTGCGATGAAAATGGCTGCCGACACCTGGAAGGGTTCGTGGTGGCAATACGGTGGCGGCGGCACGGTGTGGGATTCCATGGCCTACGACCCGGAGCTGGATTTACTGTATATCGGTGTGGGGAACGGCTCGCCCTGGAATCAAAGTATTCGCAGCCCCGGTGGCGGCGATAACCTCTTCCTATCCTCCATTGTTGCCCTGCGGCCCGATAGCGGCGAATACGTGTGGCATTACCAAACCACACCCGGTGAAACCTGGGATTACACCGCAACCCAGCACATGATTCTTGCCGACCTTGAGATCAAGGGCAAAAAGCGCAAGGTTATTATGCAGGCGCCGAAAAACGGCTTTTTCTATGTGATTGACCGAACGAACGGCGAGTTTATTTCAGGCAACAATTATGTGCCGGTGAATTGGGCGACTCATATCGATCCTAACACCGGCCGGCCAGTAGAAATTCCCGAGGCGCGCTATAGTAGTGGCGAGCCTCATTTTCAGATGCCGGGGCCGCTGGGTGGCCACAATTGGCACCCCATGTCTTTCAGTCAACAGACGGGTCTCGTCTATATTCCTGCGCTTGAAGCCCCCTTCGTCTTTGGCGATGAAGTGGCGTTTAAACAAAATGATGTGGGCTGGAATGTAGGGACCGACGTCAGTCTTAATCCCTTGCCTACCGATATTGCACAATTCAAGGCGGTGCGCGCTGCGGTGAAAGGTCAATTGCTTGCCTGGGATCCCATTGAGCAAAAGGCGGCTTGGTCGGTTGATCATGACAGCCCCTGGAATGGTGGCGTGTTGTCGACGGCTGGCGGACTGGTGTTTCAAGGTAACGCAAACGCTAAATTTGTAGCTTATAACGCAAAAACAGGTGAGCGCCTTTGGGATCATTTTGCCCAAACGGGTATTGTCGCTGCTCCTATTAGCTACTCGCTTGATGGTGAGCAATATATTGCCGTGGCATCAGGTTGGGGGGGGGCATTTACGCTGATTTATGGCGGGATTTTTCCTGCGGAAAGCGCGCCCGGTGTAGGTCGCTTATTGGTATTCAAGCTTGGGGGTAAGGCCGAGCTGCCAGCCATCGCCGAACGGCATCTATCCAGGCCGCCGACACCGCCAGCCCTGAACGCTGACAGCACGACGCTTGCTACCGGCTCGGTCCTGTACGCCGGAAATTGTCTTGTTTGTCACGGAGACAATGCCGTTTCCAGTGGTTTGCTACCCGATTTGCGCTGGACGCCGCTACTCGCAACGTCGGATGCGTGGAATTCAGTGCTATTAGGCGGTGCGCTTGCAGGGCAGGGGATGCCATCTTTCAAGAGTAAGTTCAGCAAAGACGACGCCGAGGCGCTTAGACAGTATGTGATATCCCAAGCGCATAAGCCCTATGAAGATATAGTCAAAGACTAGCTCCAAAGATCGGCATAACCAACTCATCCAGCTAGCTTGTGGCGAATTCGGCTCCGGGCTAGCGAGTATATTCTCCCTTGCACCAAATGGTCAGACCGCGGGGTGATGGTTAGTTGATGAGTGTAGCTTTAGACTGGTGTGATTAAGTAAGAAGGAGGCCATCGATGGCTGCGCTCAGTACCGAACAGAAAAAAGCTTTTATTCAAAAATACATTAGCTATCACGCCGAGGCGGATCGTCGTAATGAATGGACCTTTTTCGTTGACGAAATTTATGCCCCCGACTGTGTCTACACCTGTGAGTATGCCGGCGTTATGTTGGTGGAGGCACGGGGTACCGAGCAGATAAAAGCGACTCACTATGGCCGTGACATGCAGCACGGTTGGGAAGATTGGACCTTTCCCTATAAGAACTTCTATGTGGGCGAGGGTAACGAGATCATCACCCATTGGATGAATCGCGGTCCCGGTTTGCGCGAGGACGGCAGCCACCGTGAAACGCGCGGTATTTCATTTTTGACTTTGGATGATAACTGCCAGATTTGCACGCAGTTCGATATGTTTGATCTGGCTCACCAGATGCTTTTGTGTGATGAGCTTGAAGAGGCCGGTTTATTGTCTCCTGCCTTGAAGGAGAATTGGGTTATTCCCATGAAAACCAAATTGATTGAGCAGTTGCAGCGCAATATGTAAAGGGCGGGTCTCTTTACCGGCAAAGTTGGGCTTATGCCGGTCTGGGATGCGGCTTTTGTAGGCTAAGGGAGTTCATCGTGCCGAAACTTGTTTCAGGCTTGTTGCTGGTGGTGGCGCTTATACATCTGCTGCCACTTAGCGGCGTGTTCGGTGCTGAGCGCCTGCAGGCTTTGTACGGTCTGGATTTCAGCGATACAAATCTGGCTATCCTGATGCGGCATCGCGCCGTGCTATTTGGAATGCTGGGCCTGTTCTTTCTTTATGCAGCGTTCACGCCCGCGCTACAGCCGCTGGCTTTTACTGCCGGCTTTGTGAGCGTTGTATCGTTTTTGGTGCTGGCATGGTCGGTAGGGGATTACAACGCCGCAATTCACAAGGTATTTGTGGCTGATATCCTTGCCCTGATTTGTTTGATTGCGGCAACAGGCATTTACTATTTCGCGCGGGACTAGTAACAGGGGTGGCGAATCGATTGCTCGTAAGCTGCCGACCCGCGCACCGTAAAGGTAAAGCTTAGCTCATCTGAGATTGCAGGTAATTCTGCAGGCCCACTTTCTCGATCAGTCCGAGCTGGGTTTCCAGCCAGTCAACGTGCTCTTCTTCGGATTCGAGAATGTCCTTAAAAAGGTCACGGCTGACGTAGTCGCCCACTTCTTCGCAGTAGGTAATGCCTTCCTTGAGGTCGGGAATGGCTTTCATCTCGAGCTTAAGGTCGCACTTGAGCATTTCTTCGGTATTTTCGCCGATCAATAACTTGCCCAGGTCTTGCAGGTTGGGCAGGCCTTCGAGAAACAAAATACGCTCAATCAGCTTGTCAGCGTGCTTCATTTCATCGATGGATTCTTCGTACTCGTGCTCGGCGAGTTCCTTCAGGCCCCAGTCCTTGTACATGCGTGAATGCAAAAAATACTGGTTGATGGCCACAAGTTCGTTGCCAAGTGCCTTGTTGAGCAAAGAAATGACTTTCTTGTCGCCTTTCATAGCTACCTCTATCTGTAACGTATAGTGGCAATAGTGCCTGATTTTGGCGGAAAAGTCAATGTAAGCTATTGATTGGAAAGGGTTTTTGAATGATTGTGAGAATGCGTTGTATTTGTATTTACACTGCGGCGTAAAAGGGCGTTTGGGGGGAGGCCTGAAGTTTGTACTCTTCAATAATTTCGCGTGCGAGTTCTTCACAGCTGCCGCACTGGCTGGCCACACCGAGAGATTTGCTCACCTGCCGGAAATTGCGATCGCCGCTTTCCAGCGAGCGGTGGATGTCGCGATCAGTTACACCGTTGCATATACAGACGTACATCGTTCAGCACCGAAAAAGGCTTGTTAAGTTATGATGAATGATAATGAGAATGATTGTCAGTTGCAAGCCCTTGCGGAAGATCGCTGCTATTTTGATCGATAGTATTTATCTATCGAAAATGATCAAAATTCACCTGTGACTGATTGTAGGGGGCGTGTATCATGCCTGCACGCTTTACGTCAGCAGCTCGCTGGCGCTAGTCATTATTCAATTTAATGAACGTTGGAGGTTAGATAATTATGGGTGTACTCGTAGGTAAACCTGCTCCCGATTTTACATGCGCAGCGGTTCTTGGTAACGGAGAAATCGTTGACGAATTTACGCTGAGCGAAACTATCAAAGGCAAGTACGCACTGATATTTTTCTACCCGCTGGACTTCACCTTCGTTTGCCCCTCGGAGCTGATTGCCCTGGATCACCGGGTCGCCAAGTTCAAGGAACTGGGTGTTGAAGTGATTGCTGTGTCCATTGACTCGCAATTCACGCATAACGCATGGCGCAATACCCCCATCGATAAGGGTGGTATTGGCCAGGTGGGCTACACGATGGCCGCCGACGTGCGTCATGATATCTGCCGCGCCTATGATGTTGAAACGGCCGACGGTGTTGCCTTTCGCGGAGCTTTCCTGATTGACGACAAAGGCGTTGTGCGCTCGCAACTCGTCAACGACCTGCCGCTGGGCCGTAACATTGATGAGCTGGTACGCTTGGTTGAAGCACTGCAGTTCCATGAAGAGCATGGCGAAGTGTGCCCTGCAGGTTGGAACAAGGGTGACAAGGGAATGAACGCCTCTCCGGATGGTGTTGCTGCATACTTGTCACAGAATGCCGACAAGCTGTAATTGTCGCGTAAGTAAAAAAGGCCGCAATGCGGCCTTTTTTTATGGGTGGAACAAGCTGGTTCCTGTTTTTAGCTTATTAAAAAGCGGCTGCTTGTGCGCTTGTTCCGTGCCTGAAATTGTGGCGTAGGGGAAGTAACAAACAAGCGCCCCCGAATTTGGCGTCTGCCCACTCCAGGGCAGCTTCGATCGCTTGTTTTTGGCTGTTTGCCCGCAAGCGGTGTGAGGTGGTGCCGTCTTCAAAGGGGGATTCGGCGTCGCGGTAGGAGATAATTGCGTGGAATTGGCCGCTGCTTTTTTCACGCAATATTCTAACGTGACCCATCATGTGATCGTGTCGGGATAGTCTGAATAAATCGACCGTTACCACTTTCGGGCTCCTGATAGTTTTGCAATAAATCTCAGCCCCTAGAATAGGTGATTCAGCTGCGACTGTTAGCGGAAAAATCAGGTAATTTTGACGAACGAAAAGTGATTGTGTGAATAATGCTGATGGAATCTGTGGACTAGTTGTCTTCGGGCTCGCTTGGCCATTGCCAACCACCTAATGCTTGCCAGCGATTGACAATGGTGCAGAACAATCGGGCCGTCATTTGCGTATCGTAGGCGGCGCTGTGGGCTTCCCGATTATTAAAGTTCAGACCGGCGGCTTCGCAAGCTTTGGCGAGTACGGTCTGGCCATAGGCCAGACCGGAAAGACTGGCAGTATCAATAACGGAAAAGTGGTGGAATGGATTGCGGCGGATACTGCTGCGCTCGGCGCCTGCCATGACAAAGCCCAGATCAAAATGCGCGTTGTGACCAACAAGAATGGCGCGATTACAGTCAGCTGCTTTGACTCTTTGCCTGACGGCCTTGAGCAGCTCGCCAAATACGACCACTTCTTTTTTGGCGTCGCGATCGGGGTGGTCCGGGTCAATGCCGGTGAATTCCAGTGCGGACTGTTCCAGATTGGCGCCGGGAAAAGGCTCCACCAAATAATCAAGGGTGTCGGTGAGAGTTAGTTCGCCTTCATCGTTGAAGTCGACAAAGCTCGCGGCAATTTCCAATATGGCGTCTGTCTTGGATTGAAAGCCGCCGGTTTCAACATCGATGACGACGGGCAGAAAGCCGCGAAAGCGCGTGGCGATGGGGTAGGGCTTATCATCCTGATCATCAATCATGTATTACCGACCACTGGATATGTTCTCCGCCGCGCAATGGGCTTAAGGGTGTGCTTCCCAGCATAAGCTCTGCTGGCGCTTTCCAGGG
>JBFJTG010000100.1:0-11754 GCA_041625575.1 Litorivivens sp. | reverse complement strand
AGTCGCTCGATGTTGCTTTCCAATAGCGCTTCGAAATCAAAGTCTTTCAGTTCTTCCTTGCGACAGCCCGCCCACATTAGCAGTGAATCGCGCGCGGACTGGGTATCAAAAATACCGTGTAAGTAGGTGCCGAGAACTTGGCCGTCAGGAGAGCGATAGCCCTCACGGCGCTCGTCCAAGCTTGTTGCCGGGTACTTGTCCAGATCCGGTCCTTGGCTGATGCCGCAATGTATTTCGTAGCCGCTGACCGTGCTGTCATTGCTTGTTAAGTGCCCCTTTACTCGTAGCAGTGTCTTCTGCTCGCTCATGGTGGTTTCGAAATCAGCTATCTGCAGGCCTGTGCTGCTGCCGGGCATACCCTCAATTCCAAGTGGGTCGTTCACGGATCGGCCTAACATTTGGAAACCGCCGCAAATGCCCATAACTTTTTTGCCGGCAGCAAGGTGCTTTTGAATTGCTTCGTCCCAGCCTTGTGCGCGCAAAAAATCGAGATCGTTGCGAGTATTTTTTGTGCCGGGCAGGATAATAAGGTCGCAACCCGGAATGGCGCTACCGGGGCGGATGTAGCTGAAGTCTACCTGGGGGTGTAATCGCAGGGGATCGAAATCGGTGTGATTGCCGATGCGAGATAAAACGGGTACGCATACCCGGAGCAAGGGTTCTCGTAAAATCTGGCTGCGATCAACTGCGTCTTCTGCCTCCAGATAGAAATCCGGAAGGTAGGGGATAACGCCTAATACCGGTTTTCCGGTTTTCTGTTCTAACCAGTCTAAGCCGCTTTGCAGCAGGGCTATATCACCGCGAAAGCGGTTGATGATAAAGCCTTTTATGCGGGCTTGTTCACTGTCACTGAGCAAAGCCAAGGTGCCGACGATATGGGCGAAGACGCCGCCGCGATCGATATCGGCGATCAGGATGACGGGACAATCGACTGCTTCAGCGAAACCCATATTGGCGACGTCGCCTTCGCGCAGGTTGATTTCAGCAGGGCTGCCCGCGCCCTCAACAATAATGGCGTCGTATTGTGCGGACAAGCGTTCGTGGGACTCGAGCACAGCGCGCATAGCGCGGGGTTTGTAGTCATGATAGTCCACGGCGTCCATATTGCTCAGCGCTTTGCCGTGAATGATGACCTGCGCGCCAATATCGGTATTTGGCTTGAGCAGTATGGGGTTCATGTCGGTGTGGGGCTCAAGTCCGCAGGCTCGTGCCTGTACCGCTTGAGCGCGACCTATCTCGCCACCGTCAATTGTTACGGCACTGTTTAAGGCCATATTCTGTGGTTTAAAAGGTGCTACGTTGACGCCGCGACGTTTTAATAGGCGGCATAGTCCGGCAACCATAATGCTTTTGCCGGCATCGGATGTTGTGCCCTGAATCATCAGCGTTTTATTCAGCACAGTCGGTCCAACCGTTTTCCATTAAGACTTCGCTGAGTGCATGGCGCCGGGCCCAATCTTCCTGTTCCAACATCGGGCTTGGGTAAAAAGCATCGACGGGGCCAAGGCACAAGATGGCGAGGGCTTCGGCGCCTTCAGGTATGCCAAGTAGGGATTGCAAGGCTTTAGGCTCGAACAATGAAACCCAGCCCATGCCTAATCCTTCGGCGCGTGCTGCCAGCCAAAGGTTTTGAATGGCGCAGGCCGTTGAGGCAATATCCATATGCGGCATGGTTCGCCGGCCAAAGATATGTGCTTCCCGTTTATCCATTAGGCACACCACCAAGCATTCGGCGCAGTCTCGAATGCCCTCGACCTTCAGCTTCATAAATTCGTCGCTGCGTTCGTCTAAAGCTTCCGCTGTCGCAACGCGCTCACATTGCACATGCCTATACAATGTTTCGCGCTGCTGTTGGTCGCTGATGCGGATGAATCGCCAGGGCTGCATAAGGCCGACACTGGGAGCGGCGTGTGCTGCTTGTAGGAGTCGCTCTAAAACCTCCGGGTCTATATTGCCACTACTAAAGTGGCGCATATCGCGGCGCTCAAAGATGGCGCGGTAGACTGCGTTCCTTTCGTCGTCCGAGAAGGCATTAACTAGTAGAGGGTTACTCACAGCTCATTAATCTCTGCGGGTACAAAATAACGGCGCTCACCGGTCTCGGCAATTGTCAGCTTCTGGTCGTAGAGGCTTTGCAGGGCGGGTAGCTGCAGCATTTCGTCAGCTAGTCCCCAACAAGCTTCGCCGTCCGGGTAGAGCAGTAAAGCGTGACTGCACCAGCGCGCTGCTAGATTGACGTCATGCAAACACATACAAACGCCGCCGCCATCTTGGGCCTCGTTAGCGAGCAATTGCATAATTTTGACCTGATGCTTCAGATCGAGATGATTGGTCGGTTCGTCGGCGAGCCACAGCGAGGGCTGTTGGGTTTTAGCGGTGGCAATGGCAAGACGCTGGCGCTCACCACCGGACAGGGTGTTGACGAGTCGGTCTTCATAGGCAGCCAGCGACATGCTCGCCAGAGCCTGACGCGCAATATTCAGATCAATATCCGTGTCCACATCCCAGGGCGCCATATAGGGGTGGCGCCCGATAAGTGCGGTTTCCAAAACCGTTGCGGGAAAGCCGTCGTGACGCTCCTGAAATACCACGGCAATTTTTTGGGCGACCTGCTTACGGCGCATTTCGGTCATGGGGATGTCGTTCAACAACACGCGGCCCGAGCGTGCCGGACGCAAGCCAGCCAGAGTGTGTAACAGGGTGGTTTTACCGGCCCCGTTGGGGCCCAGAATGGCCCAGCTCTGCCCCCTTTCAATTCGAAAGGAAAGCGCTCTGCCATCGGCGCGGCCGGGAATGTCGATAACTAATTCGTCGAGCTGAAGACTTGTCATCAGCGACTCCGGTACAGCAAGTAGAGAAAGCTTGGCACACCGATGAGGGCGGTAATCACTCCGGCAGGCAATTGCTCCGGCGCAATAATAGAGCGCGCTAGCGTATCAGCTAAAACTAATAATGCGCCTCCGGCGAGCGCGGCTGCGGGCAATATCAGACGCTGATCATTGCCGAGCACCAATCGCAGCATGTGCGGCACAACCAGGCCGATAAAACCGATACTGCCCGCCGTTGTTACAGCGCTGGCCGTGAGCAAGCTGGCACTGGCATAAATACTCCATTCCAGGGGGCGCACGGCAATGCCCAGCGCTGCAGCTTGAAGGGGACCGCGCGCAAGCACATTCAGGCTGCGCCCCAAAGGCAGTAGGATAAGGCTGGCGAGTGCCAACACAATTAGCGCTGGCCAGGGGCTGCGGGCATAGGCGAGGTCGCCCATCAGCCAGTAGAGCATGCCGGGTAACTGTTCGGTGGGCCCAACGGCTAGCATGAAGGTGATAATCGCGCCCCAGCCGGAGGATACAACAACGCCGGTTAGCAAGAGTCGAGTTGTCGTCCAGCTACCGGTACCGTGAGATAAACCAAATACTAGAATGGCGGAAGCAAGGGCACCTGCAAAAGCGGCGAGTGATACGAGAAGGGGTGGCAGGCCTGCGAGCATGCTCAGAAGCGCAGCCACGGCTGCTCCGCCCGATAGGCCCAGCACATAAGGATCCGCCAGCGGATTGCGTAGTAGAACCTGCATAAGAGCGCCTGCAACGGCCAGTAGACCACCCGTAGCAAAAGCGGCTAAGGCACGGGGCAGGCGAAGTTCGAATACGAGGGTGCGGTGCAAGGGCTCGCCCTCGCCGCTGATGACGGCCCAGAGATCATCAGCGGCAATGCCAACACTTCCAACAGAAACACTCAGGGCAAGGCAGGCGAGCGCTGAAATTGCCAAGCATAGTAAAGGTAGTGCGCGGCGCCGCCGCGGACTTAAGTTGTGCTCAGTGCTGCTCACGGGCCGCATCCAAATGTGAGCAAAGTAGCGTGATTCCCTCTAGCAGGCGCGGGCTGGGGCGCTGCAGGGTAGAGGGCGGAACAAAATACAGATTGTTATAACTTACGGCAACGAGGTTACTGTACTTGCGCCAGTCATCCAGCCAGCCGGGATCGTCCTCAGCCATGCCGCCGGCAACGATAACTTCCGGGTTGGCCGCCAGCACCGCTTCCTTGCTAATTCTCGGCGTCAGGCGCTCTAATTCTCCGAAGATATTGTCTCCGCCGCAAAGAGCAATCGCGTGCCCGATAAAGTGTTCGGCGTTAGCCGTCATTAAGGGGTTAACCCAGAGCTGGTAGAAAGTTTTCACCGGAACTGCATTGGCATACTGCCGGCGCAGGGCATCAATACTGGCGAGAAAGTTGTCTGCCTTATCAGTAGCAACGCTTTCTGTTCCGGCGAGCACGCCCAGACGCTTAATGGTAGCGGCGATATCTTTAAAATTGCGCTGATCGCCGTGATAGATCGGAAATCCAAGTTCGCGCAAGCGAGCGACCTGCTCGCGCGGATTACCCTCTTTCCAGGCGATTATCAGATCAGGTTTAAAGGAGAGTATGGCTTCCATGTCAAAGCGGTCGTAACTGCCAATGCGCGGCAGTGCTTTGGCGGCTTCCGGGTAGTCGCTGAAGCTGACCGCCGCTACGATTTTTTCGCCGGCACCGGCGGCGTAGAGCAATTCGGTTGCACCAGGCGAGAGCGCAATAATACGTTGCGCCGGTTTTGCCAGACACAGGCCTTGATCGATATCGTCGACCACACAGCGGGTTTCGCCGGTATCAGCGGCGAGTGTTGTCGCCAGTAAAAAGCCGGCGCATACAAGGGCGAGTCGGCCTACCACTCCACGCCCTTGCGCGCTTTAATGCCAGCGCGAAAAGCATGTTTTTCATCGCTGACTTCGGAGACTGTGTCGGCAATGTCTTTCAGTGCTGTGGACGCTGCTCGGCCGGTGACAATAACGGATTGTTCTTTTGGGCGGTTTTGCAATGCTTTGAAAATTTGCTCTTGCGATACCCAGCCATATTTCAATACGTAGGTGAGTTCGTCTAGCAGTACCAGATGCAAGCTTTCGTCTTGCAGCAATTGCTCGGCATGGGTCCAGGCCTGTTCGGCAGCTTCAATATCTCGATCACGATCTTGGGTTTCCCAAGTGAAGCCGCTGCCCATAATGTGAAATGGCACCTCGGGGCAGCGCTGCTGGATAAAATCGCGCTCGCCGCAATCCCATGTGCCTTTGATAAATTGAACAATGCCGGCTTTGTAGCCGTGACCCAGGCAGCGCACTACCGTGCCAAAGCCCGAGCTGGATTTACCCTTGCCGTTGCCGGTCATTACTATTAGCACGCCGCGCTCTTCTGTCGCCTGTGCAATTTTTTCATCCACAATCGCCTTGCGGCGTTCCATGGCTTTTTTATGACGTTCGTTGCGGTCGTCTGTGCTCATAGTGTCTCTCAGCGGTATTCTCGTGGCGACTTGCTAATAAGAAAGCCGCCAGCATAGCTCCCTTTACTTTGGTTCGTAAATGACAGTCAGCATAGAGGTTAGGCCCGGGTTATCATAGCCGCGTGTGGTTTCATACTCCTTGTTTAGCAGATTCTTTAAGCTTAGTTGTAACTTCAGGTCTGCGTTGAAGGCATAGGCCGCGCGTGCGTCTAACAGGGTGAAGCTTGATAGCTTGCGATTGTTTGCAGCGTCTTCATAGCTTTGTCCTTGTCCGTATACAACAAAGCCCAGGCTAAATTGCTCAAAACTGCGGTCGGCTGATAGGGTCGCGGTGCGGCGTGGGCGCCGACGCACATCATTGTTAGTGGCCTTGTCGATGGGGCGTAGTACGGTCAGGTTGGCGTTAAATATCCAGTTATTGTGAAGCCAATTAGCTGTGAGTTCACCGCCGCGAATTTCAACTTCACTAATCTGGTCGGTATTAAATGTTGCCGGATTATATTGAATCAGGTTTTCAACATCATTTTCAAAAGCGGCGAGAGACCAGCCGCCCTGATCTGTGCTGTAGCGAAATTCTATTTCAGTGTTGTCCGATTCTTCGGGTACAAAGTTGGGGTTGCCGAAGCCGGGGAAATAGAGCTGGTTAAAGCTTGGCGCTTTAAATGCAGTGCCGCGCGACAGAATGAGGCGCTTACTATCGTCCACATCTAAACCGTAGCTGGTATTCCAGGTTTTATAGGAGCCGAATTGTTCGTTGTCTTCGTGGCGAGCACCGATTAAAACGTCGTGGCGGCCATAGTCGCTTTGCACTTGCGCAAAGCCTGCCTTGTTGTAGCGCTCATCGACGTCATACTTGGTGGTGCTGTCCACTTTGTCCGTGTAGTACTCGGCGCCGACGGAAACGACGTGATGATTGGTCGATATGTCATTCTGCCACGTTGCTGAGTCTCTTTGCGTGGTGAACTTTGAGCGAGAAGAATTCCGGTCGTCCAGCGTAAGGCTGTCGTCCTTTGACTTACCGACGCGGAGTGAACTCATCCAGTTGGAAATGATGGGCATACTGATGGCTGCGTTGCCACTTTCGACGACGGATTCAATATAGGGCTGTGACGTCGGTGAAAAGTTGTTGTCGAATTCAACTTGCGACTCTGTGCGTTGGTAGCTGACATCGATTTCCGCCTGTCCGATCCGACCGCCGCTGCGCAGGCTGTTTCCGCTAGTGCGGTAGGCATCCAGGTCGCCGTTGTTGCCGCTATCATTCTTCAGGTTGTCTATTCCCTGAGTGTCGAAATGGGTGCCCTGCAGATTGAAGAAGAATGCATCGTCACCGCCGGATAGGCCGAGTACGGCTTTGCTCGTGTTGTGATTGCCATAAGCTGCTTTGACCAGTGGGCTTATCTCGCCGTTGATTGAGCCTTTTCGTGTGAATATTTGAATGACCCCACCGATGGCGTCGCTGCCGTAAAGGCTGGAACGTGGGCCGCGCACGATTTCTATGCGTTCGATCTGCTCGGGCTCAAGCGTTGACAGGCTGGCACTGCCGAGTGTGGCGCTGCCAACACGTTGGCCGTCGATCAGAACCAGAGTATGGGTAGAAGCGTTGCCGCGAATGAATACGCTGCTGTTTGAGCCTGTGCCGCCGTTGCGGGTGATGGAAATGCCGGTTGTTTGCGACAGGAGTTCGAGCACATCGCGAGCTTGCGCGCGTTCGATGTCTTCACGATCGATGACGGTCACTGGCGCAAGCGTGCTGTCGATGGTTTGCTGCGTGCGAGTGGCCGTAACCAGTGTGGTTTCCATTGGTGCGCTATAACTCAACTGGCTTGCGCCAATAAGGACTGTACTGCTCAGTAGGCCTACGGTGGTGGTCAGGTTTTTCATTGGACTTCCCCAGTGCATTTAAGTAACGCAATGAGGGAGGGGTGGGGTGATATACAGGTGATATGCAGGTATACGACCCGATGAAGCCCTCCGCTACATCGATGTTTCTGCTAGGGCCGGTTCCGGGCTCTTGGTCTTTCTAGTGAATAAAAAGTCCAATTACCGTTGCGGGGGCAGCGTTGGGATGGATTCGCATTGAATCTTCACCAGACTTCCCGTTTAACCCGTGCCAGCGCTGACGTCTTGTCAGGCCCACGGGCACCCTATGCAGGTGCGCGCACTCTACTGATTGAGGCTGTTGCTGTCAATTAGGCCGGAAAAGGCGCGCTGCACACAAGGCTTAGTTCAGGGACGAAATTTCGCGATAGAGAGCCCGGTTTAAGGGCACCTCGACGCTGTTTTCAGCGGCCAATTGGCATAGGTAGCCATTGATTGATTCGATCTCTGTCCTTCGTCCTGCGCGGGTGTCCTGCAGCATGGAAGAGTGATTATTGGCCGTCTGCTGTGCGACAGAGAGCACAATGTCTTCGAGGTGCTCGATGCCGCCTTCCCGGCCCAGTGCACGACTAAGGGCCAGCACTTCTTTACACAGGGCGCCGAGGTCGGCGCGTGCTTGCTCGATTTCCAGAAGACCGCCGTTGCGGCATTGATAGCGCACAGTCAGTGGATTGATGACGCAGTTAATCGCAAATTTTCGCCACAGTAGTGGCAGCATCGATTTGGCGTGCTGAACTTCGAACCCGGTGCAGGACAGGCTTGCAATCAGCGACGGTGAGGGCGCGTAAGTGTTGTCAAACGAGCCGATATGCGTTTCTCCAACGCCAGCCGGCACAATATGGAATCGCTCGCTTCTGTAGGCACCTGTGGTGGTCGTGCCGCAGAGTATGGAATGGTGTGGAAACAGTCGGCGTACATGCTCATAGGTTCCCAGACCGTTTTGGACAAGCACTATGACGCAGGCTTTGGGGAGGCTGTTTACAAGAGGGGAGAGGGCTTCTACCGTTTGATGCGCTTTGCAGCACACCAGCAAATATTCAATAGCACGCTTAAGGCGTTCCGGGGTAGTTGCAGCGACGGGTATAAGCCCTTCACCCTCAATAGACAGGCCGCCTGCTTGCTGGTAGCTAGCGTAGGCCTCCTCGTGCAAGAGAATGACAGGTTCGCGCCCGGCCTGATGCAAACGCGCAGCCCAAAGTCCGCCGATGCTGCCCGCGCCAAGAATGTGCCATTGTGGAAAATCAGCCAAGACGATGTATCCGATTTGCTGCGCTCACCGCGGATGCTACTATTCGCGGCAGTAAAACTGTAGGAGAAATTTGCTATGCCGTCTTTTGATATTGTGTCTGAAGTTGATTTGCACGAATTTACCAATGCTGTGGATCAGGCCAGGCGCGTTATCGATAACCGCTTTGACTTTAAGGGGGTAGATGCCTCTTTTGATCGCGATGGCCTTGGCGTAACAATGTTTGCCGAAGCGGACTTCCAGATCAGCCAAATGGAAGACATGCTGCGCGCGGCCCTTATCAAATGCGAAATTGACCCGATGGCGATGGAGGTGGGCGAGGTGCAAACAGCCGGCAAGCAGGTCAAGGTTGCTGTGACCATGAAAAATGGCCTGGATGCGGATTTGGCCAGAAAAATTGTGAAGCTGATCAAGGGCAGCAAACTCAAAGTACAGACCCAGATTCAGGGAGACCAAGTTCGGGTAACAGGCAAGAAGCGTGACGATTTGCAGCAAGTGATGGCGCTTCTGCGTGCCGAGACGCTGGAGCAACCGCTGCAATTCAATAATTTTCGCGACTGATAAAGGGGAGGGGAATGTCCAGCCGCCCTGATACAGTCAGGTAGCGCTAACGAGTCCTTGAGGGGGCCCAAGACTTTGGGCCTGCCAGATACTCTGATATCGGCCGTACTCTCTCAGTTTTCATAGGCCCCCAGAATGCAGTCGCGCAACCATACGTTGCCGGGGTCGTTGTCCACATTACTGTGCCAGTACAGATAGGCGTCAAAGGGCGAGGTTTCCAGCGGTAGCGGTACAATCTTCACATTGAACTGCGGTGCCAGGTTTCTGGCATAGTTCTCGGCGATTGTCAGCAAGAAGTTACTCTCGCTGACGATGCGGAAGGCTGCGTAGGCATTCTGGCAGCGTAAGCGAATCCGGCGATTGATGCCGAGGCGACTCAGTTCTACATCTTCAAAACTCTGACCGCTGCGGCGTGAGCTCAGCTGAATGTGCCCCTCATTTAAATACTGATCCAACGTACACGCTTTTTTGATGTGTGGGTGATCTTGCCGGGCGACTACAACCATACGATCCTGCGCGATGCGTCGTACGTGAATATGGTCTGACACAGGCTGCAGTACATCAATCGCAACATCCAGCTCTCCGGCGGCAAGTTCGGCCTCCAATTCTGGCCGCGTCAGCCTCACAGAGGAGACGGTGAGTTGGGGTGCCTTATGTACCAATTGGTCGGCCAGCACCGGTAATATGCTGGCTTCCAGAAGATCGCGCATGCCCAGTGTAAAGGTTTTTTCACTACTGGCCGGGTCGAAGCGCTCAATGTCATTAAACATGATTTGCAAATCACGCAGCGAGCGTTGCACTGTGCCAATTAGGCCGCGCGCCTTGGGCGTGGGCACCATCTTGCGACCGTCGCGTTCGAATAAGGGATCATCAAACAAGACACGCAAGCGCGCCAGCGCGTGGCTCATCGCGGGTTGGCTCAAGTGCAGCTTATCGGCAGCCTTGCTTATTCCGCCTTCGCTGAAGATGGCGTCAAAGGCGACCAGCAGGTTGAGATCTATTCGATTGATTTGCATTGGTCATATTATGCACTAAATGAATATAGAGTGATAACTTCTATCGATTTGAATAATGGGTCTAAGGGGCCTAAGCTGGTCTGTTTTTAGCCGAACACAATTGCGACATAAGAGGGGTTTTCATGCAGGCTGCAAGCAATGGTTTTGATCTTTCAGGTAAGTTGGCCTTGGTCACAGGAGCGAGTCGCGGCATAGGAGAGTCAATTGCGCATCTCTTGGCCGCCCACGGCGCGACCGTGATTGTCTCCAGCCGCAAAATCGAGGGCTGCGAAAAGGTCGCCAGTGATATTCGTGGTGCCGGTGGTAAGGCTGAGGCCAGGGTATGCCATATTGGCGAGATGGCACAAATTGAAAGCCTGTTTGCGGGTATTCGTGAGGATCATGGCCGACTCGACATTCTGGTAAACAACGCCGCTACCAATCCGCATTTCGGTCCTATAACAGAGACCCCCGAATCCATGTTTCAGAAAACTGTCGATGTGAATATTCGCGGCTATTTCTTTATGTCCCAGCAGGGCGTAAAACTGATGGCCGAGAACGGTGGAGGCAGTATTGTTAACGTTGCTTCCATTAACGGTGTCATTCCCGGTGAAATGCAGGGCATATACTCGATCACAAAGGCGGCGGTTATATCCATGACCAAAGCGTTCGCGAAAGAGTGTGCGGCTCAGCAGGTGCGGGTGAATGCACTGCTTCCCGGTGCGACTGATACAAAGTTTGCTGCCGCTCTGGTTAAGAACGATGAGATCCTTAATCATGCTATGGGGCACGTGCCCATGCGCCGGGTCGCTGAGCCCACTGAAATGGCGGGAGCTGTTCTCTATCTCGTATCAGACATGGCTAGCTACACAACCGGCGCCTGCCTGAACGTTGACGGCGGTTTTCTGACGGCTTAAGCCAACAAACAATAATGAAAAGGTATGACTATGCAGGAACTTCAAGGCGGCGTTGCCGTTGTTACCGGTGCGGGCAGTGGTCTTGGCCGGGAACTCGCCAAGTTGTGTGCCGCAGAGGGTATGAAACTTGTACTGGCCGATGTGGATGAGCGCGGTCTCAATGAGACGAAAGCGCTTCTCGGCGATACCCCAGTCATTAGCCAGCGCTGCGACGTTTCCAAGCGCGCGGAGCTAGATGCTTTAGCCAATGCTACCTATGAGGCATACGGCCAAGCCAATCTCATGTTTAATAATGCCGGTGTGGCGGCCTGTGGTCCATTATGGAGCAGCACCAGTGCTGAGTGGGACTGGGTGATGGGGGTCAATCTGATGGGCGTGGTTCATGGCGTACAGGCTTTTGTGCCGCGCATGTTGAAACAAGGCAGCCCGGCACACATTGTTAATACCGGCTCACTGGCCGGATTGACTTCCGTACCGGGCTCAGGTGTTTATTGTGTATCCAAGCACGGTGTCGTAACGCTTTCCGAGTGCTTGTACCACGATCTGCAGGCTGAGAACGCTAATATCGGTGTGTCCGTACTGTGCCCTGCATTTTTTGCCACCGGCATTGCCGATTCCGAACGCAATCGCCCGGCAGAACTTAGTGCCAGTAATCCCGACGGGCAGGCCTATGCTGACTTTGTACGCGCGGCGATCGCTGCCGGACGTTTGAGCGCGGAAGATATTGCGCGTTTTACGATCGATTCGGTAAAAGAAAATCGTTTTTATATTCTGCCGCACAAGGGCGCGCGCGTCGGTGTGGAAAAACGCATGCGCGATATTCTTGAAGACCGATTGCCAACCAACCCT
>JBFJTG010000099.1:0-11826 GCA_041625575.1 Litorivivens sp. | reverse complement strand
GCACAATACCTTCTTCTACCGCCGCACGGGTGGCGTGGAAGGCGTCGTCAACGAGATCCTTCTTCTCCTTCATCTCGACTTCGGTTGCCGCACCGACTTTGATTACGGCAACACCGCCGGCCAGTTTGGCAACCCGCTCTTGCAGTTTTTCCTTGTCGTAGTCTGATGTCGATTTCTCTATCTCATTGCGAATTTGAGCTACGCGCGCTTCGATGTCGGCTTTCTTGCCGGCACCATCAACAATGGTGGTGTTTTCCTTGTCGATAACCACGCGTTTGGCACTGCCCAGTTGAGCCAGAGTGACGTTCTCGAGATCAAGGCCGACTTCTTCCGCAATTACAGTGCCACCAGTCAGGATAGCGATATCCTGCAGCATCGCTTTGCGGCGATCGCCAAAGCCGGGGGCTTTAACCGCGGCCGCTTTCAAAATGCCGCGCAGGTTGTTGACGACCAGTGTTGCCAGCGCTTCGCCCTCAATGTCTTCGGCAATCAGTACCAGCGGCCGACTGGCCTTGGCAACGGCTTCCAGCGTGGGTAGCAGGTCGCGGATGTTGCTGATCTTCTTGTCAAACAGGAGAATGTAGGGGTTGTCGAGTTCCGCCTGCATTTTCTCCTGATTGTTGACGAAGTAGGGCGAGAGGTAGCCGCGATCGAACTGCATCCCTTCAACCACTTCCAGTTCGTTTTGCAGCGACTTGCCTTCCTCGACGGTGACCACGCCGTCGCGCCCGACTTTTTCCATCGCTTCGGCAAGGATCTTGCCGATGTCGGTGTTCCAGTTGGCAGAGACGGTGGCAACCTGACCAATGGCCTTGTTGTCGTCACAGGGTTTGGACATCTTGCCCAGTTGCTCGGTGGCAGCGTTAACCGCTGCATCGATACCGCGCTTGAGGTCCATCGGGTTCATACCGGCAGCAATAGCCTTATTGCCCTCGCGCACAATTGCCTGGGCCAACACAGTGGCGGTGGTGGTGCCGTCGCCTGCGATGTCGGCGGTTTTTGAGGCAACCTCTTTCACCATTTGCGCGCCCATATTTTCAAACTTGTCTTTCAGTTCAATTTCCTTCGCAACCGTAACGCCGTCTTTGGTTATGCGCGGTGCACCAAAGCTTTTGTCGAGCACAACATTGCGGCCTTTCGGGCCCAGGGTTACTTTCACAGCGTCGGCCAGAATATTGACCCCTTTCAACATGCGCTCGCGGGCATCGTCGGAAAACTTAACGACTTTCGCACTCATGCTGCTTTCTCCTGTATTTCAGATTGTTCAACCACGGCAAAAATGTCGGACTCCTTGATGATGAGATAGGTTTCTCCGTCGATCTTCACCTCCGATCCGCCGTACTGCCCAAACAACACGCGATCACCGACCTTTATAGACAGCGCGCGCAACTCGCCATTGTCCAATAAGACACCGTCACCCACGGCGATCACTTCGCCTTGAGTCGATTTCTCTGCAGCTTTGTCAGGAATGACGATGCCACCTTTGGTAGTCGTTTCAGCGGCAAGCCGTTTCACAACCACCCGATCATAGAGCGGCTTGATACTCATTGGGATTTCCTCCAATTATCATTACGTACTTAGTCCCAAGTGGGCTTTTTTGGAAAGGGCGTTGAGGCAGGCGCCTCTGAGCCTTCCTAGTGCCAAAATAGGAGCGAATTTCGGGTTTTCAAGGAGCAGAAATTAAAAATTTTTATACTTTTTAATAATAAAAACCGATATTCCATATAAATGGAAATTGTGATGAATTGGTCCTATATTTTAATTGAGACAAATCGCCACAGGAGTTTTGCCTATGTCCTTGCTGTCCCAACCAAGCTACGAAGTCACCATGGCCGATTACTTTCGCGAACGCCTGCACGAAATGGGCGAAAGCCTAGACCAACCGCCACATGAAGATACGCTTTGGTACATGGGAGATATGCTGGCTCGTCTGGGGCACAGCGACCAGCTTTTCAGCTACGACGAAGGTGAGGTGGGCATCAGGCCTCTGGCGCTACTCTATAAAGATGCACACGAAGCTAACAACGCCCGCGAGCGTTGTCTGATATTGCGCCAGCTCGGCGATGTGGCTTTGTTTGTCGGCGCGCTTTTTCCCGAAAGTTATGAGCGTCGCGGAATTTTAAAAGACTACTTTGTCGGCATGGGCGGCGGTGCCTATAGCTACCTCTCGGAAAACGACCGCCACAACCGTCATATATTTTCGGAGCTCGCCACCAGCTTTGTCCACATGCTCGAACTGGTCGCCAGGGTGTGTGCCAAGCAAGTGCAGTTTGATTACACGGACATCATGGCGCTCTATGAGCGCTGGCGTAGCAACGGTGACCCCCGTCTGGAACAACAATTACAGGCCTTGGGAATAGTCGTAGTGCCATCGGGTTTTTCGCATTAGCGATGGCGCGACTTTAAAGCGGTAAAAACCTTGCGGCTCAGGCCGTGGCCTCATCGCCATTCTGGTAAGAGGCAAACAAATGCCGCCGTACCTCATCGGTAACCGGCTCTGCGCCGGTCACCACCGGCTTCACCTTATCGATATCCAGCATAAAACCCCGTTGCACGGCCTCGCGCTCAAAGAGTCTGGCCATCCACGCATCCAGATGTGGGTAAGGCGCCTGATTCGGATAGCGAAAGCTGAACATCTGGAACCAGGGCCAGCAGGCAATATCGGCGATGGAATACTCATCGAGTATGTAATCCCGGCCCTCAAGGTGACCGTTCAGTAGGCGGCGCAAGCGTTCGGTTTCTTGGGTATAGCGCGCTATGGGGTAGTCGAGCTTCTCGGGGGCATACTGCACAAAGTGGTGGAGCTGGCCCATCATCGGCCCCACATAGCTCATTTGCCAGAACAACCACTGTCGCCCAAGCGCCTGCTGTACCGGGTCGGTAGGCCACAGGCGACCGGCTTTTTCCGCCAAATACATCAAAATAGCCGCTGACTCCCACAGCACCAGCCTTTGTCCGCCGGGGGCGTCGTTATCGATGATGGCTGGCACTTTGCGGTTCGGGCAAATTTCGGTATAGGCCGTCTGGTTTTGATCGCCGCCAACAATGTCTATCGGGTGAACCTGGTAGGGCAGGCCTAGCTCCTCCAGCGTAATCGACACTTTCTGGCAGTTCGGCGTGGGGCAATAGTAGAGTTCGATCATCGAGTTCTTAGCCGGATAATTGCAGGGGTGGATGCACTCTAGCCTAGCGATAAGCCGCTAGCGATGCACGCATTGCGATGGCGTTTTTAAATAGTGTACTATATTGATCGGCGAGTGGTCTGAACCCCTCGCCCCGGCTTTCACATAGAGCTAATAACAATAACAGTGCCCTGGTGGCCTGCCCGAATGGCGCAATTGTTGGCGCTAACATAACGAGGGTATTGAATGAGTAAGCGCTTTCCCTTTCCCATACCCTTTGGCTGGTTCGCTGTTGCCCACAGCGATGAGCTACTCACTGGCGGGCTTAAACGCCTGAATTATTTCGGGCGCGAGCTACTCCTGTTCCGCGGTGAATCCGGCGCTGCGGCCACGGTCGATAGTTACTGCCCCCATCTGGGTGCGCATCTTGGGCGCGGTCGGGTTATTGGCGATCATATTGTCTGTCCCTTTCATGCCTGGGAATTCACCGGTGAGGGTTATCTGGCAAAAATCCCCTACTGCGAAAAAATGCCCGGTCGAGCAGAGAAGGAAGCGCCCCTCAAATCCTATCCGACGGTTGAACTTAACCAAATGATTTACGTGTGGTACCACCCTCAGGGCGAGCCGCCGATGTGGAAGGTGGAATCGCTTCCTCAAGCCGGTGAGGGCGAATGGGCGCAGGCCCAACGCAAGGAATGGGTGGTTAAAACCATCCCGCAAGAACTGATGGAAAACGTTGCTGACCCGGTGCACTTTTTATACGTTCACGGCACCAAAACCATGCCCGAAGCGACGATAAGCTACGAAGGGCGAAATTATTACAGCCGCCAGAATGCTGATATGAAAACGCCCAAGGGCGTCGTGCCCGGCAGCATTGAAATACAGGGCACAGGGCCGGTCGGTGGCTGGACCTTGTTCTCGGGTATTTGCGATACCTTCCTGATGTCTTTCACCACGCCCATCGATGAAGACACGACCCACATGCGCTTTGTGTTCTACAAGAAGAAAGTGAATGGAGAGGTTCCGAAAGGCGGCGTAGCAGACGCCATCATTGCGGACATCATCAAGCAGTTTGAAGAAGATCAGCCCATCTGGGAGGAAAAGTGTTATTGGCCACAACCTATCGTGTGCGCCAAAGACGGCCCGATCAATAAATTCAGGCGCTGGTACGCACAGTTCTATGCGGATGCATCATTCGTCGACACTCATACCGAAACCTTGCAGAGAAAAAACGATGTCCATTAGCGGCCATGATCAATTAAGTGCAGATCCCGCCTACCAGCAACTAACAGGTCCCGGCGGTGAGTTTGAAATTGTTCAGGAAAATGTGCTCGGCCAAACGCTACCGGTTTTTAAACAACGCCATAAATCTCTAATCGCCTTGCTACTCGACAGTCAAAAGCACGGCGAGCGAATTTTTATGGTTGATGGTGAGCGACGAATCACTTATCGCCAACATTTTGAGCAGGTGAAAAGTGTTGCACGCTATTTGTCTGATACCTACGGCATTTCAAAAGGCTCGCGGATAGCAATTTTTGCCGACAACAGTGTCGAGTGGGACGCTGCATTTTGGGCCGCACAAAGTCTGGGTGCGATAGTCGTTGCCATGAACGGCTGGTGGACCAAAGCGGAATTTCAGCATGCCTGGGAATTAACAGAACCCACCTTGTTGCTGGGCGACACTAAGCGCTTGGCGCGTTTGGAGTCTCATGATATCGCCGCGCCCAAGGTAGATATGAGCACCGAGTTTGCTCGAGTGTATCTCGACCGGGCCGAGTTGCCGGACACCGACATTAACGAAGACGACCCAGCGCTGATTATGTTCACCAGCGGTACAACCGGTCGGGCAAAAGGCGCCTTAATTTCCCATCGAACTGAAATCGGATTTACCCACTGCAACCGCTTCGCTACCGCCCTCGGTATGGCGCAGTGGGGCCTGAAGTTGTCCGATCGACCACCGGGCGTCACCCTCGGCGTAGCGCCATTTTTTCATATGTCGGGCCTCGGCGGACTCATGCTGCAAACCCGCGTTATGGGCGATACCGTGGTGCTTTATCAAGGGCGCTTTGAGCCGGAAAAACTACTGGCCATGATCGAGCGCGAGAAGGTCAGCACCTTTACGGCCTTGGGCGGCATGGGGCCGCGCATCATGTCCTGCCCCACCGTTGGCGACTATGATCTGAGCAGTCTGACTACCCTTATTTTTGGTGGATCGCCGGTACCGCAAAGCGTGCAGGCCGGTTTACGCAAAGTCTTTCCCAATGCGCAAGCGACGCCTGCCATTGGTTATGGCACTACGGAAACCGGCTCCGTACCGGTCGGCTTTTCCGGACAAAGTTTTATTGATCACCCCACGGCTACCGGCGACATGAACGCCTTACACGAGCTGGAAATTCGCGACGAATCCGGCAAGCCGCTACCCGATGGACGTGAAGGATTGGTCTGGGTGCGCAGCGCCTTCAACATGCTCGGCTACTGGAATAACCCCGAGGCAAGCGCAGAAATCATCGATGAGAACCGCTGGCTGTGCACCGGTGACATCGGCCGCATCGAGCAGGGGCTGCTGTATATCAACTCCCGCGCCAGAGACATGATTTTGCGCTCGGCTGAAAACATCTACCCTGCAGAAATTGAAAACCGCCTTGATGCACATCCCGCCGTCAAAGAGTCCGCTGTTTATGGCGTAGAGGATGCAGTGCACGGGCAGGCGGTAAAGGCGGTGGTGGTACTAAACGTGCCTGGCGGCGCCAGCGAAGCGGAACTGGCCGCTTGGGTAGGGGAAGCCTTGGCCAAACATAAAGTACCTGCGCATTGGCGACTAACGGATCAAGCGTTGCCGCGCAATGCAACGGGCAAAGTGCTGAAAGATGAATTGCGCGCTGAAGATTGATTCAGCGCATGTAGGAGCCTGCCCTGCAGGCGAACAGAAAAGAACGCAAATCGCCAGCAAGGCTAGCTCCCACAAAGAGTAGATGTAGGAGCCTGCCCTGCAGGCGAACAAACTTTGGAGAAGTAGCAATGCCAATGCCCGCCAAAATCGGCGTTATCGATTTAATGATGAATATACCCGGCGAAGACCAAAGCGCCTGGTACGAATTTATGAAGCCGATGCTGATGGACGAAGAAAGCCGGCAGATGTTCAAAATGCCGGTTCAGTACATGTTCAAGGACGTGCCTGACAATGCCAAGTCAGATGACTACATTGCCTACACTATTGCGCAAATGGACAAACACGGCATTGAGCGCGCCATGCTCAATGTCGACGACGAGAGAGACAGCACCATCGAGGCGCTGAAGCGTTTCCCCGATCGTTTTTTTGCCTCTTACGAATGCAATCCCAATCGCGGCATGGACGAAGTGCGCAAGATCGAACGGCTGCACCGCGATTACGATATTAAGGCTGTCACCGGTTTCGCCTCCGGTCTGTGCCCCCAAGTGCCCTACAACGAAAACAAGTGGTATCCGATCTATGCCAAGCTGGTGGAGTTGGATATTCCCTTCTGCCCGTGCGTCGGTGTGCCCGGTCCGCGTTTTCCCATGGCACCACAGAAAGTCGAATTGCTTGATGAAGTGTGCTGGTTTTTCCCCGAGTTGAAAGTGGTTATGCGCCACGGCGCCGAACCTTGGGAAAAGCTCGCGTGGAAGCTTATGTTGAAGTATCCGAATCTCTATTACATGACCAGCGCATTCGCCCCCAAACATTACCCGGAAGAAATCATAAAATTTGCAAACAGTCGCGGGGCGGACAAGATCATGTACGCGGGCTACTTCCCCATGGGCTTGTCTCTTGATCGAATTTTTAAGGATATGCCGAACGTCCCGTTCAAAGACGAAGTATGGCCAAAGTTTTTACGCGATAACGCCCTGAAAGTTTTTAAGTTAGACCACTGAGCGCTTTTGAGCCTTCCAAAGCGCTGGAGCTATAATCATGCCTTATGAATTAAATCGACGATTAGCCGCACGCCGCGATCCGCTACCCACTAACGCCGAAGTCGATACGGTAACCGCGGGAATAGTACGCGGCTCATTCGAAACGATCTGCTTCGAGGTAGCCACTCACGTGGCGCGCACTGCAACCTCCGCCATGATCAACCAGTCCAATGAACGCAACGCCAGCATCATCGACGCACATGGGCGCCTTGCAGGATTGTCGGTGGGCATACCCCAGCTCATGTTCATCTCGCCTTTGTCGGTGCGTTATGCGCTGGAATACAAAGATCAGGATGACTGGGGGCCCGGTGATGTTTTTGTTGGCAACGACCCCTACGCCGGTGGTGGCCATTTACCGGACTACAATGTGTTTGCGCCGGTCTTTGACGACAAGGGCGAATTGCTGATGCTACAAGCCATTCAGTGCCATCAGGGTGACACGGGCGGTAAAGACCCCGGCGGTTTTTCGCCAGACGCGATTGATCTCTGGGCCGAGGGATTAATTATTCCCGGTTTGAAATTGCTGCATCGTGGCAAGCCCCGGCGCGACGTTATGGCGCTCTTAATACGCAACAATCGCCTGCGCGAATTTTCCGGCGACATTTGGGCCATGATTGGCGCGGCACAATTGGGCGCGCGTAAACTGCAGGAGCTGGTTGATCAATACGGCGCGGAAGTTGTGAAGGCGGCCATCAATACCAATATCGACATCACCGAGAAACGATTTCGCGAGCAGATTCAACAATGGCCGGATGGTGAATACGAATCCGATGTCTATATCGATCACGACCCCGCCGGCAACAAAGACGTTCACGTGCATGTGAACTGTAAGATCGAGGGCGATAGCCTAACCGTAGATTTTACCGGAACCGATGCACGCCCGGAGCTGGCTGCGGTGTGGAACACCTTCGCGAACACGCGTGGCTATGCTGCGGCGCAGCTGGCAGCGATGATCGATCCTTCCATTCCCAAAAACGAAGGACTGTTCGATGCGATCAATTTGATCGTTCCCGAAGGCTCAATTCTTAATCCGCCGGACAACAAGCCGGTAGTGCTCGGAGCCTTTCACCCGGCGGTTGAAGTGGGCGAAGCCATTTGCATTGCCCTGTCATCCATCGTGCCGGAGCGCGCTTCGCCACAGGTTTATAAAATTGGCATGCCTAACGTCGTCTTTGGCTTTCGTGGCGACGGCAGTATGTGGATGGATTCAGGCGTGGATGTGCGTGGCTCTGATGCATCGGCCGTGCAGGGTGTCGATGGCTGGGGCTCCATGTGCAGCGCACTTGGCAATCTCATACTGCAAACCGCTGAAGAAGGCGAAAGCACTTTTCCGGTAAGGCATCTTGGCCGTGAGCTGACAACGGACACCGGCGGCGCCGGAAAATGGCGCGGTCAGGCGGGTACCAAAAACATTAAACAATTATTGGAGCCCGGTAATGCCTCCTGCTGGATGGTGTCCATGAAGCACCCCTTGCGCGGGATGCAAGGCGGTAACGATGCCGGACCCTATGCCAACAGTTTTATGGTCGGCACCGATCAGGAATATGCCATCGAAAATTCCGCCTTCAATGTGCCCATGCCGTCAGGCGCCGTCATGGCCTATCAGTACGGTGGTGGCGGTGGTTTTGGAAATCCGCTTGAGCGCGATCCCGAGGCAGTAAAAGAAGATGTTCTGGACGAGCTGGTGAGTATGGAAGCCGCGCGCGAAATTTATGGTGTGGTATTGAGGGGAAAACCCGAAGACTACGATCTTGGCGTCGATGAAAAATCCACGCAGGCTTTGCGCAAAGACATGGCCGCTAGCAAGGAGCTTGCCCAATGACTTACCGCATAGGCATAGACATCGGCGGCACCTTCACCGACTTTGTACTTTACGATAACAAAGCTGATCCCCTGACAGCCGTTAGCATTCACAAAGAACTTTCAACGCCCGACGATAATTCAATCGGCGTGATGAACGGCCTAGAGCAGTTGGCTAACAAAGCTGGTCAGAGTCTTGAGGATTTCCTCAGTGAAACCGAGGCCGTCATTCACGGCACGACGGTTGCTGACAATGCGCTTATTGAAGGCAAGGGCGCAACGGTGGGTTTGCTGACAACCGATGGTTTTCGAGACGAAATTGAGTTGCGCCGTGGCTACAAGGAAGACATTTGGGATGTGCGTCTGGAGCCGCCTAAAGCCATCGTGCCCAGACGTCGTCGATTAACGGTTAAAGAACGCATGTCTGCCGGTGGTGAAGTTGTTGCGCCCCTGGATGAAAGCGCAGCGCGCGAGGCTATCAAGCGCCTGGCAAAGCAAGGCGTAGACTCTGTGGCTATTGTCACCTTGTTTTCCTTTGTGAATCCCGTGCACGAACAGCGGCTGGCAGAACTGGTGCTCGAAGAAATGCCCCATGTTGCTCTCTCGCTCTCGCATTTAATTATGCCCAAAGCACCGGAATTTGAACGCGCCAGTACCACCATTGTGAATGCCTTTGTAAACCCGCGGGTCACGAGCTATCTCGACAAGCTGGTCGACAGACTGCGCGCTGCGGGCTACAAGCACGAACTCCTGGCCATGCAGTGCAGCGGCGGCGTGATGTCGCGCGAATTTATCCGCCAAAAACCCATTGTCGTTCTGGCCTCGGGGCCTGCCGGCGGAGTCATGGGGGGCGCGGAATTAGGCAAGAGCAAAGGCGCTGAAAATCTACTTTGTGTCGACATGGGCGGCACCTCCTACGACGTATCCGTGGTTAAAAACGGCATCGCTCCCGCCGAGCCGGGCTGGAACTGGCATCACCGTTATTTAGTCGGCCTGCCCATGGTGAGCGTTGTAACGGTCGGCGCCGGTGGCGGCTCCATTGCCAGCGTGAAATCCGGTATGTTGCAGGTAGGCCCGGAAAGCGCAGGCTCCGACCCCGGCCCGGTCTGTTACGGCAATGGCGGCACGCGGCCTACCGTAACCGACGCCAACCTGGTGCTCGGTTTACTGTCCGATGAATCAGAATTTGCGGGCGGCAGTTTTTCCCTGTCGCGCAAAGGCGTCGACGAAGCCTTTCAGGAGCACGTTGCGGGCCCGATGGCTTGCAGTGTGGAAGAAGCGGCATTCGATGTGTGGCGTGTAGTAAACGCGAATATGACTCAAGCCGTGCGCCGGGTCACCGCAGAAAAAGGCACGCGCACAACGGAACTCACCATGCTCGCCTATGGTGGCAACGGACCGGTCTTTGCCGGTGTGCAGGCCAAAGAGTTGGGTATCAACCGCATCTTGGTGCCGCGCACCTCGCCAACCTTTTCTGCCTCCGGTGTATTGTCCGCGGACCTGCTAATCGACGAAGAAAAATCCTATCTGCGCTCCGCGGGCAGTGCCGATGCCGACGAACTTGCAAACCTGTGGCAAAGTTTGGCGGATTCCGCCACGGGCTATTTTGTCGGTGCAGAAGTCGACAAAGCAAAAATACAGTACAGCTACTTTTTGAACCTGAGGTATCCGGGACAAAACTGGAGTCTGTCGGTAGCGGTTACGGAACAAAAAGGCAACGCTGATACGAGCTTTGTCAGTCCGGAAACGATTACCGAAGTTGTGAAAAGCTTTCACGCCCAGCACGAAGCGGAATACTCCTACGCGCGCAGCGAAGAGCAGCCGGAAATTACCGGTGTGCGATTAATTACCCGCGCGCTCAGTCCCAAGCCGCCTTTGGGCAAAGGTGAAATAAGCACCGAACGTGAACAGAAAGCGAAGAAAAGCCGCCGCGCCAATCTGGGCGAAGGCTTCGCGGAAACACCGGTATTTCGTGGACCGGATCTGCAGCCCGGTGATTTGGTCACCGGTCCGGCGATCATTGAAGAAGTGTTCACCACCATTGTCGTGTATCCGGGTTGGAAAGCCGTGCTGGACGATGCGGGCGATTACGTGTTGATCAGAACCTGATTCGCGAGCAGGGCTCGCTCCTACAAAGTCCATGCTCGTAGGAGCCTGCCTCGCAGGCGAAAAAGATCCACCGTACCCATGTAGGAGATTGCCCTGCAGGCGAACAAAAAGAATAGCCAAACAGTAATCAGGCGATCCTGACAATGAATCTGCTCGATATGACAGGCAAGGTAGTTCTAATAACCGGCGGCAGCCGCGGCCTGGGTCGCGCCATGGCATTGGCCTTTGCCGAGCACGGCGCCGATATAGTCGTCGCCAGCCGCAAGCTGGAAAATTGCCAAGCGGTGGCCGCCGAAGTTGAAGCACTTGGTCGGCAGGCCTTGGCACATGCCTGTCACGTTGGCCATTGGGAAGAATTAGATAAACTGGTAAACGCGGCCTACGCACGCTTTGGCCGTGTCGATGTGCTAATCAACAACGCCGGCATGTCACCAGTCGTACCTACGTCCTTGGAAACGAGCGAAGCTTTGTTCGATAAAGTAGTGGGACTCAACTTCAAAGGCCCCTTTCGTTTAATGGCTCTGGTTGGTTCGCGCATGGTGGCGGCCGGTGGCGGTTCGATCATCAATATCAGCAGTAGCGGTGCGCTGCGCCCGCGCCCCCTCTTTGCCACCTACGCAGCATCCAAAGCGGCCTTGAATACACTCACTGAAGCTTTTGCCCAGGAGTTCGCGCCCAAGGTGAGAGTAAACACAATTTCGCCCGGCACCTTTCGCACCGATATTTCAAAGGCCTGGCCACCGGAGCTCGAAGAAAAGGTGCCTGCTGCGATGGGTCGCTACGGCGAGCCCGAAGAAATTATTAGCACCGCGCTATATCTTGCCAGTGATGCATCGAGTTACACCACCGGCACCATGATTCGTGT
>JBFJTG010000098.1:0-11931 GCA_041625575.1 Litorivivens sp. | reverse complement strand
CATACCGCTGCCACCACCTGTGATCAGTACTACCTTGCCCTCAAACGCCATTGAAGTTTCCTCAGCTTTGATTTTTATGGTTATTTCGCCACATTTCTTTAATAAGGCTGCCTTAAAGTGTAAGTGTCATGGCGATGCACTGACAAGAACATTTGACACGGCGGCCTCCACCTTTTAATAATCAGCTTATGGTTGTAATGGATTAATCATTTGCTGGCAGTTTACGTTCCATCCACCACAACAGCGCCGGGCACTTTGGCCCCTCCTCTTCAGCACAGTCCTGTATACCACCCGTTTGCACCGAGTAAAGTGCGGCACGATGCCGAGCCCAACGGTGCCTCTATGAGAGCGTCTTATGGAAAAACTGTTTGTACTAGACACCAACGTACTGCTTCACGATCCCATGGCCCTGAACGCCTTTCAGGAGCATCGGGTCGTCATTCCCATGACAGTCCTGGAAGAACTGGACACCATTAAAGACCGTCGCGACAAGGATGTAAGCCGTGAGGCGCGCATCGCCATACAAGCCATAGACAAAATCATGTTTAACGCAACGCCCGCCCAGATTCAGGAGGGGGTGGAAATTCCTTCCGTTGCGGAAGAGGGCAAGCGTGGCACCCTGGTAATCTTTCCGGACCAGATCATCAGTCACGACAGTGACGCACCCTATCTTGACGGATCGGTGCATCAAACCAACGATAACCGCATTATCAATGTCGCCATGCATCTGCAGGAGACTCGCCCGGATGCGCGAATCTGTTTGGTCACCAAAGATATCAATATGCGTTTGAAGGCCAAGGGCTCTGGCCTGGTTAATGTTGAAGACTACCGCCGCGACAGGGTTTTGGAAGATATTGATTTCATGGCCACGGGCTATGAACAGGTCAGCGGAGATTTTTGGCAGGGCATGGAGGAGGTTGATACCCATCGCGAAGGCGCGCTTACGGTTCACAGCATTGACAGGGCGCGGCACCCCAACGCCCATATCAACCAGTTTTTGCTCGATGAAAAAGACTTCGTCGGCTACATACGCAAAGTCAGCCAGGACAAGCTGGAAATTGTTGACCTTGGCCGCGAGAAGTTAATGCATCAGCGGATATGGGGGCTTAAGCCGCGCAACATGGAGCAGGCGATGGCCTTCTTTTTGGTGCAGCAAGAGCACATTGATATGACGGTACTCACCGGGCCAGCGGGTTCGGGTAAGACCCTTATCGCGCTCGCCTACGGGCTGCATGCGGTTTTGGAAGAGCGCCGTTACGACAAAATCATCGTTGCCAGAAACACGCCACCCATGGCCGAAGATATCGGCTTCCTGCCAGGCACGGAAGAGGAAAAAATGGCGCCCTGGCTGGCCGCCTTTGACGACAACCTTGAAGTGTTGCACGGCAATGACGAATCGCCTTTCAGTAGTATTGAATATGTTAAAGACAAGGCCAATATCCAGTTTAAATCGCTGAATTTTATGCGCGGCCGCTCTTTTAATAACGCTTATATCGTTATCGACGAGGCCCAGGGGCTAACCCAGTTCCAATTAAAGTCGATTATCACCCGGGTAGGTGGCAATTCGAAAATTGTCGTACTGGGCAACCTCGCCCAGATTGATAACAAGTACATCACCCCGCTCACATCGGGTTTGACCTATCTGGTAGAAAAGAGCAAATACTTCCCGCATGCTGGCATCATGCACGTCAATGGCATAGAGCGTTCACGTCTCGCCGCCTTTGCCGAAGAAAACCTGTAATCAAGCCGCTGACCATAGGACGCTATGCAAACCTTTAACTACCAGATCGACCCGCGCTTTGGCGAAACCGACGCGCTGGGTCACATCAACCACGCCGTAGTGCCGGTCTGGTTCGAGCAGGCTCGTATGCCCCTGTTCAAACTGTTTAATCCGGAGCTATCGCTGGCCAGCTGGAATCTAATACTGAAGAAAATAGAGGTGGATTATCTGGCGCAAATTTTTGTCAACTCGCCGGTGAACATCACAACCTGGGTAGGGCGGGTTGGTAATAGTTCCTTTTTGGTAAAGCACGAAGCACACCAGAACGGGCAATGTGTTGCGCGTGGTGAAGTGTTGATGGTCTACTTCGATTATGGAAAGCAGAGCAAGGCAGATATTCCGGCGGATATCCGGAAAATTATCGCGCCCTATGTCTCTGAATAGCGTATTGTGCGCACTCGAATACACCCGTTTTAGGCCAGTGTGGAATGACAAACGAATCACCCCAGCTCGAAATCTGTAACCTGTCGATGGATCATTTTCCGGAGATCAAAAAGCTCATGGATATGATCTACCACGACATAGGCGGCTCGTGGGAGAAGGCTACCATTGCCAAGCTGATCAAGGATTTTCCCGAGGGCCAGATTGGCATCATTGATAACGGTCAACTGGCGGGGATGGCGCTCACCGTTCAGGTGGATTATGAAAAGTTCAGCAACCCGCATACCTACGACGATCTAATTAGCCAGCGCAATTTTATACTGAATAAATCCGACGGTGATGCGCTCTATGGTCTGGATGTATTGATCCATCCGGATTACCGCGGCTACCGGCTGGGTCGCCGCCTCTATGATGCGCGCAAAGAACTGTGCCGACAAAATAATCTCCGGGCCATATTGGCCGGCGGACGCATACCCAACTATCACAATCACTCCGACGACATGACGCCGATGGAGTACATTGAGAAAGTTGATCAGAAGCAGATTTACGACCCCATCCTGACCTTCCAGCTATCGAACGATTTTCAGGTAACGCGCTTACTGAAAAAGTACCTGCCTGAAGACGAGCGCTCCATGGGTTATGCAACCCTGCTGGAATGGAGCAATATCTTATTCGAGCCCGAAGAGCCGGGACTGAATACGCGACGCTCAACCGTCAGGGTTGGCGCTGTGCAATGGCAGATGCGTCCGGTCAAGTCGGCTGAAGAATTGCTTTCGCAAGTGGAATATTTCGTCGATACCGTTTCGGATTACCAAAGCGATTTCGTTCTTTTTCCCGAATTTTTTAACGCACCGCTTATGGGGCTGGCCGACGACGACCGGCAGGTAGACGCCATTCGCTTTCTGGCGAAATACACAGAATTATTTCGCGACAAAATGTCGCATATGGCGCTGTCCTACAATACCAATATTATTACCGGTTCAATGCCCTTGCTTGAAGACGACAAGATCTACAACGTTTCTTATATTTGTCGGCGCGATGGCAGTATTGGCGAGCAGCGCAAGCTCCACATTACCCCGCACGAAAAATACGACTGGGTGATGGTTGGCGGTGACACGCTTAATGTTTTCGAAACCGACGCGGGCAGGGTGGCCATTCTGATTTGCTACGACTGCGAATTTCCTGAGCTGTCGCGCTTGTTGGCGGAAAATGGTGTAGAAATACTCTTCGTGCCCTTTTGGACCGATACCAAAAACGGCTACCTGCGTGTTAGGCATTGCGCTCAGGCGCGAGCCATTGAAAACGAGTGTTACGTTGTTATCGCCGGCAGTGTCGGCAATTTGCCGCAAGTCGATAGTCTGGATGTGCAGTACGCCCAATCGGCCGTGCTGTCGCCATCCGACTTTGCCTTTCCTCACGACGCCGTGCTCAATGAAGCTACGCCCAATACCGAAATGCTATTGTTTTCAGACCTCGATCTCGACAAGCTGAAAATTCTGCACAATGAAGGTACGGTCACCAATCTGAAAGATCGGCGCACCGACCTCTATAACTTGCAGTTGTCATCGGGTAGAGAAGTCGTTATCGACACCTCGCGCTAAGGTTTTCGAGGGTCGTCTGCCTCGTGTTTTTTGGACTGATCGAGGGTCAGTGCTGTGCGAGGCGGCGTGCGCGATCGGGCTCCTAGGCCTTTGTTTCTTTGCCCCCGTGTGTAATCTATTCCTTTCCAGGATCACTATTGCTAATAAATTCAGTGGTTTGCTTCCTGCTTTGTTTTTGTGGAATAAACAGCCCCACCGAAGACCTTGAAATCGTTGCGCTATAAATAAAATCACTAAGCTTTGCGATTACGGTAATCGCATGACATTGAATTTATAGCGCTCGTACGCCTACACTCAGTCCCAGCATTCAACCTTTGGAGAGCATAATGATAAAACTCACGCTCAACGGCAAAGCGATGTCATTGGACGCCGCCCCCGAGATGCCTTTGCTGTATGCCATTCGAGAGGTAGCGGAACTTACGGGAACCAAGTTTGGCTGCGGCCTGGGATTGTGCGGCGCCTGCACCGTTCATTTAAATGGGGTAGCAACACGCTCCTGTGTTACGCCCCTCTCGTCCGCACAGAATGCTGTTGTGACGACGATCGAAGGATTGGGTAACGACGAGACGCTGCACCCCGTGCAAGCGGCTTGGCTAGCAAATAAAGTGCCTCAATGCGGTTACTGCCAAAGTGGGCAAATGATGAGTGCTGCCGCATTGCTGGCAAGCAACGCCTCGCCATCGGATTCCGATATTGAAACAGCAATGCAGGGCAACATCTGCCGCTGCGGAACCTACCCAAGAATTAAAAAGGCCATAAAAGAAGCCGCTGGAAACATTCGGAAGGTGAAAGCATGAACGGAATCAGGAGTTTAAATCGGCGCGAATTTATCGCCTTAACAGGCCGCACCGGTGGCGCGCTCATGTTAGGCAGTGCGCTCGGTGTTATGGGTTCTGTCGCCTCGGCTAAAAATGTTGCCACCCCGACCGGAGGCGCAGGTAATGCGCTCGGGGTTTTTGTGACCATCAATAATGACGGTCGGGTGGAAATCATTTGTCATCGCGCCGAAATGGGTCAGGGCATTCTGACCAGTGTTCCCCAAATTATTGCCGAAGAATTAGAGGCAGATTGGAATCAGGTAAGCGCAGTGTTGGGCAAGGCCGACCCGAAATATGGCAACCAGAGCACTGGCGGTTCTGCGTCAATACGGCGGTTTTTTGAGCATGTTCGACAAATGGGTGCGGTTGCACGCGATATGCTTGAACAAGCCGCCGCAGACCGTTGGTCTGTTGAAAAAAGCCAAGTGTCTGCGCATAAGCACGGTGTAGTTCATAAAACGAGTGGCAAGCGATTATCCTTTGCAGAGCTGGCCGAGGCGGCGAGCAAGCTGCCGGTTCCCAATGTGGAATCCGTGTCGCTGAAAGACAGCGCCAACTACTCCTTGATCGGTAAAGACGATATCGCACTGCAGGGTATGGAAGATATCGTCAGAGGTAAAACAATATACGCTCAGGACGTGCGACTGCCGGGCATGTTAATTGCCAGCATCGAGCGCCCGCCGGTGGTTGGCGGTCGGGTGAAGTCCTTTGATGCGAGTGAGGCAAAAAAAATCAGCGGTGTGATTGATGTCATTCAATTAAAAGACAGAAGCTTCCCGGTAGACGTCAAGCCCGTGTCGGGTGTTGCTGTCCTGGCTACGAATACCTGGGCTGCACTGGAAGGCCGCAAAAAACTTAAAATTGAATGGGATCACGGTGCTAACGTGACTCATGATTCGGAGCTCTACAAAAAAACACTGATCGAAAAGGTTGCCAGTAAAGGCAAGGCCGCTCGCGTTGAGGGCAATGTGTATGCGCATAAGTTCAATGCTAGCAGAACGGTCGAAGCCACCTACACGGTTCCCTACCACCACCATATGTCGATGGAAACGCCGGCGGCGACTGCGCATATCGAAAACGGTCGGTGCCGCGTGTGGAGTGGCACACAAACGCCCCAGTGGGGAAAAACCCTGGTGCTGGAAGAGCTGGGCTGGGACGCAACAAGCGACTATGACAAGGTTGAATTCAACACGACCTTTATGGGTGGCGCGTTTGGGCGTAAAGGGAAAAATGATTTCACCATCGAAGCCGTTGAATTGGCAAAGGCCACAGGTAAACCCGTTAAGGTCGTGTGGAGTCGCGAAGATGATGTTAAGCATGGCTTTTACCACTCCATCGCGGCGAATTATTTAAAGGCCGAACTGACACCGGATAAACGCAGCGACAACTGGATTCAGCGCGTTGTAGCGCCTCCAATCGCCTGGATATTCAATGACAAAACCACCCATCTGCAAGATGGCGATCTGTCTTTGGGTTTTGCCGATATTCCCTTTGATATTAAAAACTTGAGTTGCGAGACGCCGGAGGTGACGACCCACGTTCGAACCGGCTGGCTGCGCGCGGTTGGTAATATTAATAACGCCTTTGCTCTGGGTTCCTTTGTCGATGAATTGGCCGTCAAAGCCGGTATAAGCACACAGCAGATGTGGCTCAACTTATTGGGCAAAGACCGCAGTTTTAACCCGCGAAAAGAAGGATTTGAAGGATATACCCACTACGGTCAGGTCGATGATGGCAAGGTGATCGAGGAGTATCTGCTAGAGATAGCGCGCTTTAAAGGTGTGCTAAACGAAGTCGTTGAAAAAAGTGGGGCCGACAAACAATTACCTGAAGGCCAGGGCTGGGGTATCAGTGTCGCGGCGAGTTTTAACTCTTATGCCGCCGCCGCGACCAAGGTAAAAGTCGTAGACGGGAAAGTTACCCTGCTGGAGATGCATACGGCCATTGACTGCGGTTTGATTATTACGCCAGATCGCGTTCGGTCACAAATGGAAGGCGCAATGATCATGGGCGTGTCGATGGCGCTGGAAAGCGAAATTACTGTAAAGAATGGCGCAATTGTTCAGAGCAATTTTTACGACTATCCGGTTTCGCGTATGCCGCAAATCCCTGCGCTATATGTGCACTTGGTTAAATCGAACGCTGCGCCCGGCGGCGTCGGTGAGCCGGGTTTGCCGCCAATTATGCCCAGCATTACCAATGCAATTTTTCACGCATCGGGAATTCGGGTGCGCGATCTGCCGGTTAAAAAGATGATGAAAGTCTAAATGGGTGTTTCCGGTTTTCTAGTCAAAAGTTAGAAAATGATACTCGCCATCTTCGCTCACGCCCTTAGTTGCGGCGCGCCAGCCATGTGCGCGGTAAAAGGTTAGCGCATCCTTGTTCGCTGCTAGACATTTTAGTCCGGCGGGTCTTCCCAGAGTACCAAGGCACGCTTCTAGAAGCCGACTGCCGTGCCCCTTGCCAGCATGTTCAGGGCGTACAAACAAATGGTGAATAAAGTTTTCCGGCAACCAGGCGGCAATAAAACCGATAATTTCTCCGGCCTGCTCGGCAACCCGGACGCGCTCGCCTTCGGTGTCGCGATCAAAATCCCGAGGTGAAAGTGTCTTTCCCTCCAGCCAATAAAAGGTTTGCAGGCGAGTGTGTAGATACACCTCCCGCAAGGCGACAAGGTCCTGCGCGCGCATATCACGAATCTTCATTTCAGCGCCGCAGAGCAGGGTGACTGTTGGCTCACAATTTATGTCTTCTGGCTGTCAGTTTAATTTGGTCATTTAATTCAAGCGCTTAGCCAAATTTGTGCTGAACTGATGCGCCATTCGAAATTTTACTGTCAGGCAGTGATAAGAACCATAGCGATCAGTTTCGGCGCACAAACCGGAATCTTTATTTTTCACCGTGAATGTCTGGCTGTTGAGTCGGTAGTCGCAAGAGCCTATAGTCAGTACACAATGCTTGCTTGCGCAGTTTGTAGCGCGGTTTTGGTGAAAAAGAGGGGTGGAGGGAATGATATTTCAAGGTCGGCGCAATCGCGGCTTCCTGAGCAGTACAAAAGCTTTGTGTCTGTTGCTTCTCGCGTCTGGCTGGGTATATGCATTACCGGCTGGCGAAAACCAAATTCAGTCTACCCTGGACCTACAGCGAGAATTATTTCGCGAAGCTGTGGCGAGCGTGCGCGATGGCCGACCGGAAGTCGCCACTCAGGCCCTGCCTGCATTGAGTGACTATGTACTTGCGCCCTACCTCGAGCTGGAACTGTTTAAAAACAGAATTTACGAGCTGAGTCGCCCCGAAGTTGAAGCTTATTTGGCGCGGCACAAGGGTAGTGTAGTTGGCTCGTTTATGGAGCGCGCCTGGTTAAGCAAGCTCATGAATAATCAGGAATGGGAGGCTTTTCTCACTTTCGCCAGAGGCAAAGCGCCCTACGGCATGTACTGCAAATATGTCACTGCCCTTCGCAAGACGGGCCGTCACGCTGAGGCGGATCGTGAAACCCAGGCCTTGTGGCTGACAGGCTACTCTTTGCCAGATCATTGCGATAATGTCTTGGCAAACTGGATGGCACGATTATCACCCGCTGACACCCAGGACATGCATTGGCGTCGCGCTCGTCTGGCAATTAATGCCGGCCAGAGCAATCTGGCCAAATACCTGCTGCAAAGCGTGCCCGAATCGGATCGCTATCAGCAGTTGCTTGCTCATCCTGAAAAGCTGTATCGGGAGGGTTTCCAGCTTGAAGTTAACGATTTCACCCGTGAGCTGGTGCTGCACACCCTGAAACGGCTGGCAGTGGCAGACTTTCAGTCGAGCAACACCTTGTGGCATCAACTCAGCCCGCGATTCCAGTTTACGGCTAAGCAGCGTTTTGATCTGCGTGACAGCCTCGCACGCCAAGTGATTGCCGGAGGTGATGACAGTGCGCGCAACTGGCTGAATGCCAATGACCCTGAGTTTGAGGATCCCTACCTAACCGAATGGCGAGTGCGTCTTGCGCTAAAAGCGCAGGACTGGAAATCGGCCAAGCGTTTTATTCAAGCCTTATCGCCGGAGCTAAGGAACAAGTCGGACTGGCAATATTGGTGGGCGCGCGCCGATATAGAGGCCCGACAAAAAATGACGCCGCAAGCTAAAGCCGTGTTGCAGCAATTGGCGGGCAGTCGTGGCTATTACAGCTTTCTGGCTGCCGACATACTGAATCAGGACTACCAGCTCGGCGGCAAACGCACGGTCAGGCTCGAATTGCTCGACAGCATTGCGCAAAACAAAAATGTGCAGCGAGCAGGAGAGCTCTACTGGCATGACCTCGTTCAAAATGCGGATAGGGAATGGCGTGAAGCCATTCGGAATTTTAGTAAGGAAGAGCAGGTTGCCGCGGCGCAGCTGGCGCTGAACTGGGGATGGTCTAACGCTGCGGTGATGACGGCGATCAAGGCGGGCGAGTGGGATGATCTTGAACTTCGCTTTCCGCTCGCTTTTCATGATGCGTTTGTTGACAACGCTAAAGCCAGAAATATTGATTTGAATTGGGCCTACGCCATTGCCCGTCAGGAAAGTGCCTTTGCACAACATGCGCAATCCCGGGTTGGTGCGCGCGGTGTGATGCAACTAATGCCTGCTACCGCGCAAGGCATCGCTCGAACAATGGGGCGCTCGCCGCCCAGCCTTAAAGACTTGCACACCCCTCAGGTCAATATCGAGATGGGAAGCTTCTATCTTGGACAGTTGCTCGAGAGCTTTGGAGGTAATCATATACTGGCTACCGCTGCCTATAACGCAGGTCCGGAGCGCGTAAAGCGAGTGCTCGCGAATCAGAAAATTGCATTGCCGGCCGATATCTGGATAGAGAATTTGCCTTACGGCGAAACCCGCGAATACATAAAAAATGTACTGGCATTTAGCGTAGTCTATGGATTGAAACTTGATATCTGTAAAACACCCAGTGTTCAGTCGGGTTGCAATACCAGAAAAAAAGAACGTTACACGGTTATTGAGCCTTCATCTATAGCAGGTGGTGTGGACAGGACCGGTAGCTGAATTTCCCGGCATACCTCGGTGCGCGGCACGGCGAACTGAAGGTATGCCGCTAAGAAACTGTCTAAACTTTTTCCTTTAGCAGGTCTCGTATTTCCGATAAAAGCACCGTTTCTTCGGATGGCTTTGGCGGAGCCTTGGGTGCCGCCTCTTCTTTGTTTTTTAAAGAATTAATGCCCCTGACCAGCATAAAAACCACCAGGGCAATAATGGTGAAATCTATGACGGTTTGAATAAACGCGCCGTAGCCTATTACCACTGCCGGCCCTTGCTCTGAAGCTTCTTTAATTGTAACCGCCAAGTCAGAAAAATTAACGCCTCCTATCAGTACGCCTATGGGCGGCATGATGACGCCGGATACCAGAGTGGAGACGACTTTACCGAAAGCGGCTCCGATGATGATACCTACTGCCATATCAACGGCATTACCTTTTACAGCAAACTGCTTAAACTCCGACATTATGCTCATTTCGTTACTCCAGTGTGGTTGGCGAAAAAACACTTAAAATTACTGCCAGTTAAGAAGTCCTTGCGATGTCATGCGGGTTGGTGAACTTTGGGGCGCAATCAAGGTGAGCCTTAAACATCCGGCTGGGTGTTCTTGTCGTCGGCCTTCTTCACTCGTATCTGATTGCTGCCGACAGTTCTATTATTCAGGGTTTTGATGGCGGCTTTTGCCTCACCGGGTTTTGGCATGGAAACAAAACCGAAACCTTTGGACAGGCCACTGTCGCGGTCGATCACGAGATCGCAGGATTGAACGGCGCCAAACTCCAAAAATAAATTTTTCAATTCTTCTTCGGTGGTTGCCCGGTCTAAATTACGAATGAGTAATTTCATATTTACTCCGATTGAGGACTCTTTGTTGAGTATGTCATCGCGCACTTATCGTTTTGACGGCGATGTCTGTTTGGCTTGTCCTTAAGTATAGCGCTTTGTCGGTCAATTCTCCTCGCGTTAAGTGTGCTATGTGATTAGGCTGGATCGACCAGGTTGACGATTCTCTCATCCTTGCATTCTGGTGAGGCCATCTCGAACTCCCGACAAATCAAAGGTCTATTCTCATAGATTGAACACATCAGAGAAGTGCGATCCAGCGCTGCACACCAGCCATCGTCCAGGCGCAGCATGCTTTCGGCGCCCCACTTGTCGCGAGTGATATACGCGTCAGGAACACCGGTATCACTGATGATCATGACTTCCAGGCGGCAGCAGGAAGCTTGGCAGTTGGAGCAGGTAACTTCGGCTTTCGGTGAGCGTGTGATGCGAGTGGTCCTGTAGGAGGTCAGTTAAAGCAGGCAGGCATCCTACCTCATATTGACTTTGATCGATATCCGGACGAGCCGCTGCGGGGCCAGTGAGTGTTTTTCGTTCATCCCTTTGTACAGTATTTGCGCTTCGGCAAATACCGTCTGAGCATCGCTTGGGTGGGAGATAGACTAGCCTAGGCTGGCGATATGATTCAGGTATATCACGGCGTCTTTTATATCGAATATGAATGAAAATAAAATCACCCCTGTCATGATCCCTGACCAAAGTCGAAACGCTTTTGGCTCCTTGGGGTTTAAAAAGGGGCGCTTTATCAATAAAAGCGCTAAAGCCGGAGTCCAGCAGACTACGTGCATAATCGAGATGCTTCCGCTGAGAAATGGCAGGCCCAGTGTTGTAAAGACAAGGCGGCCAGTCGTTAGCGATACGAGAAATCCACCGACGGCCCATCTGGCCAAAGGGTGCTTCCATGAGAAGTAGAGCCCGGCGGCGAAGGTGCCCATCATAAAAGCCAACCATACCTTCACCCAGGTAGGCGTTAACTGCATGGCATCGTCGTTGAATATTTGAAGTGCGCCGTGGCCGGAGGCGTACTCACTATCCGCACCGAGTGCGGCGGTTGAAAATGCTAAGACGAGTAGTGTCACGACTGTTCTTGTTACAGTGTTTGATTGAATCATTTCCACCTTGTAACTCCGGCTCTTGAAAATAGTATTTGCTTTGGCATTTTGCGCAGCCCTTGCTGCCATCTATGTTGTGTCTTTCAGTTCAAGGGGGCTGGAGTCTCAACCGGCACTAATATCTCATTGCGCCGCAAAAACCATGGCAGGAAAGGTGGGTCATATCGGGCCCAAATTGCCTCACCCTTGCGTACAAACCCTTTGTTATCTATCCAGTCGTCGAGTTTTCGCTTGTTCTTGGCGTAGCCTCTCTCGCTCCACAAACCAGAGTACTGTATGGAAGCCATGTAGCGAGCCGGTACCTCACGCAGAATAACATTGGGATCACTGGGCTCGGGTAGCGTCTCAATTGAGTATTCTTTTGGCAT
>JBFJTG010000097.1:0-11954 GCA_041625575.1 Litorivivens sp. | reverse complement strand
TCTCCTCTGGTTTCGGCTTCCTGCAGCTCTGATACTACGCTCAGGCCAAGGATGGCCCTGTTGACTTGGCGAATTGACTCGCAGAGAACGGATTCAATTGAACGGACTCGGTCTGAACGGACTCGTAGCGAAAGGAATCGGTCTGAACGGATTCAGACTGAATGGATTCGAAGTCGACGATTTTTAAGCCGGGGGTTTCCCCGGTTTTTTTATGCCCGCATTTTTAAACCCCATGTCATCGGTTATGCTCCGCATCTAAACTCGCGAGGAAGCTTAACCGTGCCCCGACAGCTAGATCTCGACGCTCTGACGCACTCGTTTTCGGCGATAGCTCGCCACAAAAACTGGTCTGCCTTGCACAGCCCCAAGAATCTGGCCTGTGCTATTTCGGTTGAAGCTGCGGAACTGCTGCAGCTGTTCCAGTGGCAAGATGCGGCGCCAGTTCATAGCGGAGCTGAACAGCCGGCACCCGAGCTTGTGGCGGCCGAGCTGGCTGACCTGACTTTGTACATCAACGCATTAGCTGACCGGCTGGGCATAGATTTGTCGCAGGCTGTGCAGCAAAAGTGCGCGGCCAATGAGCTTCGGTTCGGATTGCGCAATGAGGGTTGATCAAATTTTTGAGGGACGGGCCGAGCGATTTAAAGAGCGAATATACGGCACCGCGAAAGGGAAGCTGCGGCTGGAGCTGGTTTGGCGCGATATGTGTGAACAACTGCCTCTGCAGGCTGGCGTCATGGATGTATGGGATGCAGGCGGTGGTCTTGGGCAGATGAGTCAGCGTCTGGCGGAGCAGGGCCATCGCGTCATTCTCTCCGAGCCTTCGTCGGACATGCTGATGCTGGCGCGACAGTCGTTACCGGCCTCGGTCGATTGTCGGCAGGAAACCCTGCAAGCCCATACCCAAACCGGCGCCGCCGCAAAGGGCTATGATTTGATTGTTTGTCACGCTGTATTGGAGTGGCTGGCTGATCCGCGTGAAGCGCTGCAGCATATCCTGTCCAGCCTTCGCCCCGGTGCTTATCTTTCGCTTTTGTTCTATAACGTTAACGCGATTGCCTTGGCGAATATGGTGAAAGGCAATTTGTACAAAGTCAGCCGGGAAGATTTTTCCGGTATGGAGGGTGGCTTTACGCCGCCCTCGCCACAAAAACCCGATGAGCTGTTGGCCTTTCTTCAGTCGCAAGGCATGGAAATCGTCAGCAAACGAAGTGTGCGCTTTGCCTACGACCTGATGGCGCGAGCGCTGCGTGAGCAGCGCTCGGTCGACGATGTGATGGCTCTGGAATGGCAGTATGGTGCGCGCGAGCCCTATTGGCAGTTGGGGCGCTATGTGCACTTTGTGTGTCGCGCCCCCTTTGCCTAATAAGTTCAGACTATCCGGCGGTGTATACCCGGTTCCGTATGCGCCAGCCGGACGCGGAGCGCACCATTTCATCGCGGTAGCGCCCGGCGGCGATTAATTCCTTGCTATCGAAATCAATGATTTGTATGTAGGCATTGCAAATGGCCTCGCTGCCACTTGTGCTGTCTACATAAAGGTTGCTAACAACATGGCGCACGTTCGGTACCGCTGCGACCGTCTGTCGAAAAAAATCACTTAAGGCTTCTATGCCACTGATATTAACGTCGGGCTCGTCGGCCTGAAAACGACAGTCGTCAGTCCAAATGTCGCGCATCAGCGGAATATTGTGGTAGTCCAGCGCATGGGTATAACGCGCAATCAGTTCGTGAATCTCCAGTCTATCTGCGGTTGAAAAACTCATAGAGACATATTCCATTCATGCGGGCGAATAAAATTGTGAACCGAGAATCGGGGAAATTCAATCGTCGCGCTTAAGTGAGGGCTTGTTGGTCTATCTAGAGTTCTGCTTTGATAAATGCGCGGCTCCGGATTCTACCGGCCAGGCGTGCGCCCGCGTCCAGCAACCTCATTTGCCAGCCATATTTTTTTACCAATTGGCGATGGGCCTCGGCTTTACCGGCTTCATCTTCAACCAGTACTGCTGTTGCTTCGACATAATCTCCCAGGCGTTTACCACTGACGGTGCAGGGGGCAACGCGCGCATCGCTGAAATTGCGCAAGCGCTTAACTTTGCCGGCATCGCCGGTAGAGAACATGTAAAGCGTATTTCCGTCTTTGGCGAACCAGACCGGGGTGTCTACGAAGTCACCGTTCTTCTTCAGCGTGCCAAGCAGGAGATAGCGGTGTTTGTCGAGCTTGCTCATGATGAAATGGGTATCGCTGGAATTGAAGCGCAGAGGTTAGCATGGAGCTAAAAAAAAATCCCCCGCATGAGGCGGGGGAGAAATCTTGCTTTGGGTGTGGCTGATACTGAGGCGCGCTTTAAACAAGCAGTGCGATGCAGTAGATCAGGCCTGAGACCAGAATGGAGATTACGCTGAACTGTGCAGTGCCTTCTGCAATGTTGGAAGCGCTGATGTTGGCTTGTGCGTTGTTCATGGTTTTGCTCCTGGTTAAATAGTGTTTCAACGAGGACAATTCTACGGTTCTACCACTTTTTTTCGCTTACAACGGGGGCTGCCTAAACTGCCTGAAGCAAGCATTTTTAACAGAATATTAATACGAATAATAAGTTTAAAATCTTTTATAAACAGCTAGATACTTAATGTATGTAGGGCTTGTTAGCTACGGTTAATCGTTTGGTAATGATGGCTGGCGGGTTAAATCGTTGTAATGATGCCTCGATTTCACCCTCAGGGTGAGGTTAGCGAGTTAATTAGTGGGAGCAGTGAGGAACTATGACAGTCAATAAGACGGAATTTTCAGCAGCATCAACAACCCATGATGTGCTGGCGGGCATAGATTTGAAAGGAATGCGGGCTGTCGTCACCGGTGCAACCTCGGGTATTGGTATGGAGGCCGCGCGGAGTCTGGCTCAAGCTGGCGCAGGTGTCACCATTACCGCGCGCAGCCAGGCCAAGGCCGATGAGGCTCTTGCCAGCCTGCGTGCCAGCGTTCCCGGAGCCGGGTTCGATTCGGTGTTGCTGGAGCTGAGCGAACTAAAGCAGGTTCGAGAGGCCGCTGCTGAATTGCTTTCCCTGCATGGCCGCATCGACATGCTTATCAACAATGCCGGTATTATGGCCTGCCCACTTGAGCGCACAGCAGAAGGTTGCGAACTTCAGTTTGGCACCAATCATATTGGCCACTTCCTCTGGACCTGCTTGCTCGTGCCCGCCTTGAAAAAAGCGCCGGCAGCACGCGTGGTTAATTTGAGTTCGGCCGGGCATAAATATTCGGCTGTTGATTTTGACGATCCGCATTTCGACAGGCGGCCCTATGACAAGTGGGTATCCTACGGACAGGCGAAAACGGCAAATATGTTGTTTTCGGTGGGTCTCAATAAGCGCGGAATTGCATCTAACGCGGTTCATCCGGGGGCGATTATGACGAACCTCGGGCGTCATATGACCCAGGATGACTACGCGCAATTTGGCACCAAGGATCACGAGAAGGGCTTCGAGTTCAAGTCGGTAGAGCAGGGCGCGGCAACCAGCGTGTGGGCGGCAACCTCGCCGACCCTGGCGGGTAAGGGTGGGCTTTATCTCGAAGATTGCCAGATTGGCAAGCCTGCGGAAGACGAGACGCCGACGATGGGTTACTTCGCCTATGGTCTGGATGAGGCCGCCGCCGAGCAGCTTTGGGCGCTGTCCGAGAAAATTGTGGGCGAGACCTTTACGCTGGTTTGATGCGCAAGGCGCGCGTGTCGGTAAGCGGCTCGCGCTCCCCCAGCGTGGGCAGCAGCATGGTAAGTGCTTCCCTGGCGGTTTGGCGGTAAGCGCTTAGCTGGCCGCCATAGATGGCGACGGTGTGGGGGAATTCCTCGCTATCCACGCTAAGTACCGCGGTCGGACTTCTTTTGCCGGCGGGCTCTTCATTGAGGGGTAAGACTCGCAGGCCGGCAAAACTCTCCAAAACCCTCGTATCGTATTTCGGAAAATGGTGGGCGAAGCTGCGTTGCAGATAGTCAATTTCTTCCGCGCTGGCCTCAACCTCGTTCAGCTCGCCTTGATGCTCCACTTCGGTGGTGCCGATCATAATATTGTCGTGCCAGGGCGTGGCGAAAATAGGGCGTTGGTCGATGGGCGATTCCAGATAGTAGAGCCCCTTCGTCAAGGTGCCGGGAACGATGATGTGTGCACCGCGCATCAGCGATATAGGTGCTTGCGGCAGGCTGTCGTCTAAACGTTTCTGGACTTCATTGACCCACGGCCCCGCTGCGTTAACGACCGCCTTGGCCATGCAATAGACCGGTTTACCTTTAACGGTCAGTAATAGCTTGTAGCCCTCGGCAGTGCGCTCGCCCTTGATCAGCTCTGCAGGGCAGAAGGCCCTTGCTCCCAGATCCATCGCCGACTTTACAATGGCGCGCGTGAGCATGCGGTCGTCAGTTTGCGCATCCCAATATTGAAATACGGCTTTGAGATTTTCTATTTTCAGGCCGTCCAGATAGCGCCATGCGCGCCTGTCCAGACGGTGGAATTCCGAGTTGCGGTTCATTCGCGCCAGCAAGCGGTAGACCAGGAGCCCCAGATGCATTTGCCAGGGTTTGCGCTTGGCTCCTTTATACAAGGGAAAATAAAAAGGGATAGGTTTTACCAATTCGGGTGCGTTGCGCAGCAGTAGCTCACGCTCGTCCAGGTTTTGGCGCAACAACGCCAGCTGACCGGATTCAAGCTGGCGCAGGCCGCCATGAATCAGCTTGCTGGAGCTGCCCGAGGTGCCCGAACCCCAAGCCTTTTTTTCAAATAGCATAACCTGATAGCCAGCCGCTGCTGCCGCTTGGGCCACGCCAGCGCCTTGTATTCCACCACCAATGACAGCAACTTCGGTTTCGAGCATTTCTATTTCATCTATATTATTTTTGTTTTAATAACTTGGGTGCTCAAGCATTTCGCCGATGCAGTAGGTCTCTATTTTTTTTGCTCCGCGCGCCAACCACTCGATTGCGGCGTCGCGCGTTCCAATTTCATAGACGATACAGGGCAAGGGCAGTGAGTCCAATTTTTCGTCAGGTGGCACCTGCGCACCGTCGACAAAAAGGCACTCTGCATTGATGGGAAAATCCGAGTTTTCACGCAGATCGTTCCATTTACACAGAACGGGGCCTACGCGCCAATCCAGGGCCGCTGCGGCGAGGAGTATAGCGTAATCAAAACTGATGAGAACCGTCTGCAGGCGAATGGCAGCAAGCGCTTTGGCGAGTACGCTTAAGGTTTGTGCGTGGCTAAAATGATCGAGAATATCTTGCTTGATTTCGACATAGAGTGTGACTTCGGGATGTTGCTCAATGAGGTCGGCGAGCTCTGGTAAGCTACTGATATGGGTGTCGTGCTCGTTGCTGCCCAAACGTTGCGCAGATGACACGGTGTACTGGCTCAGAGAAGCCAGCGTCAGCGTATACATGTCGATATCGACACCGCACATCCGCTTTAAATTTCGATCGTGAAAAACAACCGCTTCACAATCTGCGGTGAATTGAATGTCTATTTCAATGTGACGGGCGCCGGCGCTGATGGCGCCGGCGACGGCCAGCAGGGTGTTCTCGGGGTAGCGGTTACGCCAGCCCCTATGGGCCACCAGCTGGTCTGCCGTTAGGGATTGGCTCATGTGTTCGCGTCCAGGGTCTTGTGCAAAGCATTGATCACCTGATCTACTGTATAGGGAAAGAGTTCGTAATCCGGCAATACATAGGGCGCTATTTCCGCAAACATATCGCTTTCATCCTGATCGAGGTAGTCCAGCATCGATGTTACCTGTTCGCCCGAAGAAGCGCTGCCGCTGCGAGCAAAACCTAGCACCAGAGCGCCAATTAATTGATGGGCGACCCACTGCGAGGCGTTGGCCAGTGCCTGTCCGTTCAATCCGGCGCGCTTTAGCGTGGCGATCAGTGGCGCATGCAGTCGCAACCAGCTGGGTGGAATGCGCTCCGCCTGCGGCAATAGGGCAACAATTTGCGGGTAGGCGGACAAGTGCGTATAGCAGCGATGCAGCCACTGCCGGACCTGACTTTCCCAGTTGGCGGACAGGTCAATGTCGAGTTTCAGTTGCCCCATCACGCGCTCTGCGATGCCGTCCATCAAATCATCGCGGTGCTGAACGTGGGTGTACAGACTCATGGGGGCAGTATTCAGAGCCTTGGCAACACCGGTCATCGTGATTTTCTGGCTGGGGGAGCGCTGAATCATCTTGAGAGCGCAGCTCAATATTTGGTCTCGCGATAATTTCGCAGGGCGTCCGCGGCTGCGTACAGGGCTGGCTTTTGGCATGTTTCCCTTTACTAATCGTATTTAGCGTATATATTACGGTATATTTAAGTGGGCTAGTACTTTGCTCGGGGCGGGGCCGAATCCGGCTCCGCCAAGCGCTGTTTAATCAGCCCCTTATCAATAATAAGTTGAATCAAGGCGCTAATTTACCATGACTTTTGATCTGAGCGGCGGATTACCTCCAGCCACGGCCTACCACCGCATTCCTCTGCGGATTCTTAACGCCTGCCTGCGCTTCGCCAATATTCTGGGTGTGGCGCGTATCGAGTTTTCGGCAGATCAATTGATGGCGAAGGCGAGCAAGGATACCGGCCTTTCCGACTTCGGCGACGAGCGCTTTCTGGAGCCCTTTCGCCTGCTCTGTGAGGGCTTGAACACAGAGTCCAGACTGAACCCCACCGGTAAATTACTCACCCGCATGTCGATAATGCGGCTACTGCGTCATCGTTTGCTGGCGGAGAATTTGTTTGCGAAGCATCCGGAGATTCTGGAGCGGGAAATCAGGGCACCGGTTGTGGTTGTTGGACTGGCTCGTTCGGGCACGACACGATTGCACCGTCTGCTGGCAGCGGACGAACGCTTTCTTCATCTCAAGGCCTGGGAAACGGTTAATCCGGTGCCCCTGCCGGAATCCTTTGGCGCGGCCCGCGAGCCGCGGATCAAGTCTATCGAAGATGGCCTAAAAGCGGTGCTCTATATGAGCCCGCAAATGGCCTCGGTTCACCCTCTGGGCGCGCATGAAGTGGAGGAGGAGGTAGGGCTGATTCAGCATGCCTTTTCCAGTCAGTTGTTTGAAGTGCAGGCTCACCTGCCGAGTTTTGCGCAATACCTGATGAGCCACGACCAAAGCTATGCCTATGAGTATATGGTCAGGCTAATGAAGTTGATTAGCTGGTGGCGCAAGGACGATGAGGCCAAACCCTGGGTTTTGAAGACGCCGCAGCATATGCAGGATCTGGATGCCCTGATGGGGGTATTCCCGGATGCGCGCTTGATCTGCACCCACCGCGACCCGATCAAGGCCGTGGGCTCGGCCTGTTCCATGACCTGGAATGCCATCGTACGTGACACCGATACGATCGACCCGCACTGGATAGGTCGCGAGTGGCTCGCTAAAACCGATGCCATGCTGCGTAAAACCTTGCAGGTGCGTGAAACCATGGTGCCGGCGCAGCAGCAAATTGATGTTTTGTACCACAACATCAGTAGCGACTGGCGCAGCGAAATGGAGCGAATCTACCAGTTCCTGGGGATGCCATTAACGGAAGAAGCCCTGAGTGCGATGCAAGCCTGGCTAGATAGGAACTCGCAGCATAAACACGGCGCGCATGCTTATAAGTTGTCAGATTTCGGTTTGTCGAAAGACGAGGTAGAGGAGAAGTTGAGCTACTACCGTGAGCGCTTTGCTATTCCTTTTGAAACGCGCAGTCCGCATAAGGCCTGATCGCCTGCAGGGCAGGCTCCTACAGCAAGCGCGACCTAAACATTTCGCCTGCAGGGCAGGCTCCTACAACAACGGGGGCAATTCTGTGGGAGCCTGCCCTGCAGGCGAACAATTCGCAGCGCTACTTCTTCAAAAGCCCTGCAAACACTTGCTTCATACCCTCGCCATTAGCACTCACCGCTTCTTCGATAGGCATGGCTTTTAGAGCTGCATCGGCCTGTCGGCCGCTTTCAATCGGAATGCGACCAATGCATTTGCCTATGTATTCAAAGGCTTCCGCCACGCAATCGGCGACGGGCTGAATGCCCTCACCAAATTCGCCGGGGCTGTATTTAAGATAGCCGGGGGTGGCTGTCTGGTCGGGTTTCAAGACAAACAAATCCACGCCGGCATCGCGGAGCTCGTACCACAGACCCTCGCTGAAATTCGTCATCCAGGCTTTGCTGGCGGCGTAGGTGCTGAAATAGGGGCTGCCAATTTCGCCGGTACGCGAGGACACATTGAATACCGCGCCGCGGCCGCGCTCTACCATCGCCGGAACAAAGGCCTGAATCAGCCGCATGGGCGCCAGCATATTGACCTGCAATTGCAGGCGCAGGGCGGATTCCGGCGTGTCCAGAAACTGGCCGACGGTCCCGCAGGCAGCGTTGTTTACCAGCACGCCGATTTCAAGGCCCCGACATTCGTTCTTAAGTGCACTAAGAAATTCCTCGCGCCCTACATCGGTGCATACAGGGCGGATTTCCAGCGCCGGAAAGTCCTGGTTTAGTGTGCTTGCTGCTTTGGCCAAGGCTTCATTGTCGCGATCAACCATGACCAGGCTAAGTCCGCGCAGGGCACACTGACGGCTGAATTCCAGCCCGATGCCTTGGGCTGCGCCGGTGACCAAGGCCCACTTCCCGTATTTTTCTGGCCATGTTGGACTCATCACAATGCTCCCTATTTATCGCGCCCGGATGTCGGATTGTATTTTTTTCGGATTCAAAATCGTTGTGCGGCACGCCCTTTGCAGCGATATCGCCAGGACCTTTCCGTATGTTTGTGGAAAACCGCATAAGAGTTAGTACCTTAAGACAAGCATCTACTGGCCCGGATTAACGATGGTTTAGGAAGGCGTGATGTCAAGCGGCAGGGACTTTGGTCGGAGATTGCAGCATTCACTGTCAATAATGCCGTTGTTGCAAAGTGCCAAAGATGCATTCATGGAAAGTCTGTATAATTGTTGGTTTGTAAAGAATTGGTCATACAAGAAGCCTAAGATGCGAGCCATTCGCAGAGCTTCATCGAGCAGCAGGCTTAACCGCTGCCACAATCAGGATAGGGTGGTACACCATGAAACAACTCGGCATTATCGATAGCGCTTTCGTCAATTTGGAGCACCCCAATACACCGCAACATATTGGCGGTTTGGGAATTTACGATCCCTCTACAGCGCCCGGCGGCTCAGTGCGCTTTAAAGGTGTTATTGCAAGTTTTGAGCAGCGTCTTTTGCGGCAACCGATATTCCGCGCTCGCCTGGTTACCACTCCCGGTAATTTTGATAGACCCTATTGGGTGCAGGACGCTAATTTCGACGTTGAATTTCATATTCGGCATATTGCGTTGCCGCAGCCCGGTGACTGGCGGCAATTATGTATTCTGGTTTCGCGTCTGCACGCCCGTCCGCTCGACATGGCGCGCCCGCTGTGGGAAGCCTACATAATTGAAGGCCTGGATAATATTGTTGGCGTACCGAAGGGCGGTTTCGCCATCTACACCAAAATGCACCATTCGCTGGTAGACGGAGCGGGCGGCGCGTCGTTCATGTCGGCCATCCACGATCTGGAAGCGGATCCGAAACCATCAACCGAGCGCACGACAATCACCGTTGATACTCAGCCAAGTCCGGCTTATCTGGCTACCACGGCGGCGGTCAATCAGGTGAAAAACTCCTTCAAAATGGCCAGGGGCGCCGTGGGTTTGGCTCGCGACCTTGGCAAGTTGGCTCTGGGTGTGGCGCGCAAGGAAATTCCCATGCCGTCCATCAGTGCGCCCAAAACCCGGTTTAACAACCCGGTGGGGCCATACCGCGCCTTTGATGCCGCAGAATTTGCGCTCGACGACATAAAGCTAATCAAGAACGCCGTGAACGGAAAAATTAATGACGTGGTGCTGGCGATCGTGTCCGGTGCAATGCGGCGCTATCTGGAAAGCTTGAACGAGCTGCCCGAAGAAAGCCTCGCGGTATCGATTCCGCTGAATATGCGCACCCGTCGTGAAGTGACCCAAGATAACAACCAAATCGGTTCGGTGTTCCTTGATATTCATACCAACATCAAAGATCCGATTGAGCGTGTTAAAGCCATTATGGCGAGCGCAGATGAAGCCAAACGCTACGGTGAAGCCTCGCCTCTGGTTGACGTCCTGAAAGTGACCGGCATGTTTTCGCCAGCGCTGACCAAACCTTTTGTGAATCTTTACATCAACAATCAGCTTAGCAAGCACGTGCCAGCGAATATAAGCGGTGTAGTGTCCAATGTTGCCGGGCCTCCTTTCCCCTTGTATTCCGCGGGCGCAAAAATGCTGCGCTATTACGGTATGGGTTTGCTCACGCCGGGTATGGGGATGTTCAATTTGGCCTTTTCGGCAGACGGTGTTCTGACCCTGTCGATTCTGGCCGATCGGGACACGATGTCTAATCCAGCGGTGTACCGTGACTTTATGTACGAGGCCTTTGAAGAGCTGCGTGAAGCAGCCCTGCGCTATCAGGCCGGCGACAAGGCAAAGGTTAAGGTTAAAAAAGCAGCCTCATCGACCCTGAGGCCTATTGCCGGAGGCGGCAGCGCCAAGCGCCCGGGTGCGGTAGTGGCCAAGCCCAAAGCACCGCCGCGCAAGGCAAAAGCTGTGAAGACAGTAAAAACCGCTAAAACCAGGAAGAATGCTTCCTATGAGGCGGAGGTTGCCAAGGTGGCAGCTAAAGCAACAAAGCCCAAAGCAGCGAGCAAGCCGGCGGTGAAGACGGCAACCAAACCGGCGCCGAAAGCGCCGGTGCAAAAAGCCAAGCTTTCCAACGGCAAGAGCAGCGAAGCGGTTAAATCGGTTTTTGCTGATGCGGGTAGCGAAAACGGGCAAAAGACGCTTGCGCACTAGGCTCGCTAAGGCGAGACAGTAAACTCTATGAGCAGTGCGAGTCAGCCGACTCGCACATAGCCCATCAATCCGGTTTTCATATGTTCAATCACGTGGCAGTGGTACATCCACAGCCCGGGATTATCCGCCACCAGTGCAATTTGAGCGCGCTCATTTTTTTCCAATAAGATGGTGTCGGTAAAAAAGGGCTCAATGTCTTTTTTATCCGACTTGAGGACTTTGAAAATCAGGCCGTGCAAGTGGATTGGGTGGCCGTGCGGCGTCGCGTTGTAGAGGTCGAAAATATAACTTTTACCCAATTGCAGTTCTGCCAAAGGCTCGGGCAAATTTTCGTGATTCATGTCGGACCAGGCGCGTCGGTTTATCGTCCAGAACTCATGCATGGCGTGACCGGTTTCGCTGGCGGGCGTCATGGCGCCAGCCCACTCAAAAACAAAACTCCGCTTTTCCGCGTTTTCCATATCCGGTTCTGAAACGGGGTTCGGAGGCAGCGCGCTAATGGCAGACGGGAAGTTTTCGCGCAAGGGCTTGCCAACGCGGAGGCTACAGACTTTCTGCAAAAAACGGCCCTTCACGTCATAAACCGGAATTTCTGTCCCCGCCGTGGCGGGGGTAATCAAGCCGATATCCAGCCGCATACCCACCGCCAAATCGTGAGTCCCCAGGGCATGAGGTGACACCGGCATCGCGTCTATCGCAATAATGTTCGCATCATTACCGTGCAGACTGATGGCAAATTGCCGACTGTTATCCATATTGAGTAATCGCAGTCGAACGCGAGCATTGCCGGGCACATCTATAACAGGCACTTGCTGTCCGTTAACGGTGGCAATATTGCCCAGCGTGCCCGCGCGTGCGGCATGGCGCGGTTCCGACAATGGCATAAAACTACCGTCGTTGTTTAGGCGCCAATCCTTGAAGCCGAGAATCACTTCTGCATCAAAATTCTGCGGCGCAGATTCCTCGACAATCAAGGCCCCGACCAAGCCTTTGCCCAGCTGCTCAATGCTGTGCATATGAGGGTGGTACCAAAAGGTACCGGCGTCGGGGCAGGTAAATTCGTAGTCAAAACTGGTGCCTGGTTTTA